>JAFASF010000278.1 GCA_019244745.1 Solirubrobacterales bacterium
CCTGAGCGACCCTCCGAAAACGCAGGTCTTCGGCTCAGGGGAGGCCTACGCGGCGACCCAGGTGCTCAAGACCGTGATCCAGAGTGGAACGGGAACCGCTGCCGACTTTGGCTGCCCGGCGGCGGGTAAGACGGGGACGGCTGAGAACATGGACAACGCCTGGTTCGTCGGCTACACACCCCAGCTGTCGACCGCGGTGTGGGTGGGCTACCCGCAGGGCAACATCTCGATGCCCAACGGCTTCGGTGGCGCCCTGGCCGCCCCGATCTGGCACGACTACATGGCGGCGGCCAGCGATGGCTTCTGCGGCGATTTCCCGCAGCCATCGAATCAGTGGTCGGGGACTCAGTACAACGGACCTCGCTCGGTCAGCTCGGGCGGAGGGAACGGCAACGGGTCTGGCAACGGCAACGGCGTCGGTAACGCGACCGGCGGCACCACGTACCAAAACCCGTACAACAACCCGACCCTCTACCCCCAGCCGGCTCAGCCCGCTCCCACTACGGGAGGCGCCGGGGCCGGCGGCGGCGGTGGCGCCGGGGGTGGCGGTGGCGCCACCGGTGGCGGCGGTGGCGCCGGTGGGGGCGGTGGCGGCACCGGTCGTGGCGGCGGGGGCGGCACGGGCGGCGGTGGCGGACACCACGGCCGGGGCGGCGGGACGACGCACTGAGCGTGGGCTGGTAGCGTTGTCCGCGCGTTCGGGCCATGAGGCGCGTGCGCGCCGGTTACACCGGTTACACAGGGAAGATACGTAGAAGATGCCCAAGGAAGAGAAAGTCGAGCTCGAGGGCGAGGTCGTGGAGGCACTGCCGAACGCGATGTTCCGGGTCAAGCTCGACAACATGGATCGCGTCGTCCTCGGCCACGTAGCCGGCAAGATGCGTCGCTTTCGGATCCGCATACTCCCCGGGGATCGGGTCAGGGTCGAGTTATCGCCCTACGACCTCGACCGAGCCCGGATCGTCTATCGGCACAGATAGCCCAGCCGGATGTTGGGCTGTGGCGACTGCCGGCGCGCGTGGAGCGGTCTCGTGGACTCATTGAGCGGAACGCGCGCCGGCCAGGTGCCGGACGCGGTCACAAACGGGTGCGAGAGCTCGAACTGATCGACGCTCTCGAAGAGGTCCTGGGCCGCGCCAGTCCTCGCGTCGTCCGATCGCTGGGCGACGACGCCGCGGTCGTGCGGGGGCGCGGCGGGTATGCGGTCACCTCGGTGGACGCCATGGTCGATGGCGTGCACTTTCGCACTGGGCAGCTCGCGCCCGAGGACATCGGGCACCGTGCCCTCGCCGCTGCGCTGTCGGACTTGGCAGCGATGGGCGCCGCGCCCGGCGAGGCGTACCTGATGTTCGGGATCCCGGAGGGGATAGGGTTGGACGAGGCACTTGCCCTCGCGCGCGGCGCGCAGGAGCTCGCCTCGGAGGCCGGCGTCACGATCGCCGGCGGGGACGTCACTCGCGCGCCCGCGCTCGTGGTCTCGTTCACGGTGGTGGGCTGGGCGGCGGATCCGGAGGAGCTCGTCGGGCGCGACGGTGCCCGCCCGGGCGACGTGGTCGCGGTGACGGGTACGCTGGGAGGTGCCGGCGCGGGGCTGGCGCTGGTCGAGGAGAGAGCGAGGGCAAGAGCGCTCCCGCCTGGCTTGGCGAGGATGCTGCGCGGGCGGTATGCGCGCCCGACGCCGCGGCTCGCCGAGGGACGCGAGCTGAGCGCCCTGGGTGCGCGGGCGATGATCGACCTGTCCGATGGCCTGGCGACCGACGCCGGCCACATCGCCCGCCGCAGCGGGGTCAGGATCGAGCTTTCGCTTGGAGCGCTGCCGCTCGCCGACGGCGTGGCTGAGATCGCGGCAGAGCTCGGTGTCGAACCCCGCTCTTTTGCCGCGACCGCGGGAGAGGACTACGAGCTCTGCGCCTGCGTGCCCGAGGGTTTACGCGACGGGCCCGCCGTGAACGACTCCGGCGCGCAGCGCGCCGGCGTTCTGCAGCGCGCCGGGCTGACGCGGATCGGGTCCGTGGTCGAAGGACCCGCCGGGGTTGCGTTCGTCGATGCTGGGGACGAGCTCTCGGGCTACGAGCACGCGTTCTGAGGTAGTCGGGGTTACGCCGGGGTTACGCCGGCCGAGCGGCCCCCTCGGGCACCACCGCCGACAGGCGGGCGAACACGACGATTCGCTGCGCGGCGCTGTAGAGCGGGTTACACGCCGACAGCACCAGCCGTTCATAGCCGACGTTGTGCGTGATCCACAACGCGGTCGGCGCGACGATGAGGTGCCACTGCACGGCGTAGGTGAAGCGCCCGTAGGGCATCTGCAAGACGATCCGGTCGCCCCGTTTGAGCGCGTCGATGTGCCGAAACGGGGCGAGGTAGGTGGTGCGGTGCCCGGCGATCGCGATCGTCTGCCCGAGGCCCGGAAGCGCGGTCGAGGGGTAGTGGCCCGGCCCCTTCTGGAGACTCGCGTCGTCGGTCCCCTGAACCACGTCGTAGCTCACGCCGATCTTCGAGATCATGATCCGCCCGATCGCATCCCCCGGGCCCACCTGCCGCGCTTCGCGGCGCGCGAGGAATGACATCCGCTGCTCGAGGGTCTTCAGGCTAACCAGGGCGTGGCGCTCGACAGGCGTCAGCGGCGTGGTGCGGAAGCTCAGGTAGCGCTTGTTGATCTGGCCCTGCTTGATCATCGCGACCACGGCCGTCACCGGCTCTTGCCAGATCAAGGTGACGCCTGCGTCGATCACGAGCAGCAAGCCCGAGATGATCAACACCGAGGAGATGTCGCGGATCAGGCGTCTCATCGGCGGAGCGCCGACTCGGTGCCGCCGAGCGATCCCGGCCCGGCATAGGTGATCGGGCCGCGGATTGTCACTGGGGCGTCCTCGCGGTCGCGCTGGCGCGCCGCACGGGCAACGATCAGCCCGGAGCCGACCGCGCATCCCAGGAAGATGCTCCATTCGACGGCCGTGAGCAAACGCACCTGACCGCCGGCGATCATCAGCACCAGGTTCCAAGCCGCCCCCGCCGGCGTGAGCCCGAGTGACATGGCCCAGTAGGCCAGCACGAGCGCCGGCGCCGCCAAGCCGCCCACGACGAGCGCTGCGAGGATCGCTCGGCGCGCTCGCCGCTCGGGACCGACCGCCCACATCCATAGATGCAGGGCCGGGACCAGCAGGGCCGCGGCGAATGGGTTCGACAGCCACATGAGAAAGGCGACGGCGCAGAGGACGCTCAGCACGCCCGCAGCGGCCCCCGTGCTCGAGCGCTCGGGAACGGTCCAGGGAACGCCCGCACGCGTGAGGCGAATCACGAGGGGACGCAGTGCCAGCAGGCTGATGAGGATCACGCAAGCGAGCGATGCCAGAATCGCGATCCCTCGAGTTTGGAGTGGAATCGCGTCCGCCCCGACCGGGGCAGGCGGCGTGGGTCCGACAGCTCCGATGAGCCCGAGCGCACGACCCAGCAGGACGGCCAACACGAACGGGAGCGCCGCGCACAGGACCCAGAGCACCCACGGGCTGATTCTGTGGCCACGGCGGCGCGCCCGCGCGACGCCGTCGAGCGTGGCTCCCAGGACCGGGAGCATCAGAGCGAGCACGAACAGCCGGATCGCCCAGTCGGGGATGACCTTACGGTCGAAGACGAGGTACGTCGACGGGGCGGGTACGGAGGGACCCCCGTCGAGCGCGTTGACCGTCTGAAGGACGGTTTGACCGAGCGTCGTGATCCGGGCCGGGTCGACCGGCTCGCCGGGTGCCGGCGAGCGCTCGCCGGACGCTGACAGCAGCACCGCGGGCTCCCCCTGTGCGGCAAACGGACCCTGCTCGGTCGGCGTGAACGGGAAGGCCAGGTGCGCAAACTGACCGGGCAGGCTCGCGGAAAGGGATGGGAGCTGGGCCTGCGTTGAGAGCACGCTCGCGACCGTGTTGCGGAGCATCGGTGGCGCCACGTTCTGCCCGTTCGACCAGGGAACGAGCACCGGCTGGCGGACGCGGGCGCCGGCGAGATCGCCGAGCACGAGCACCGCGTCCACCGGACGGCTGAGCTGACGCGCGAGATCGGCGGCGCCGGACGCTCCGATCGAACCGCTGGTGGAAGCCAAGACCACGGTCCGATTCTGTGTCTCGCCCGACAGGTCTCGCGCCAACTCGAGCAGGACGGCGGTCCCGGAGGCATCGGCGGTGGCGGGTTCGCCGAGGGCGTCGCGGTGAGCGACGATCACGATGCTCCCGTTGGTGGCCAGGTTGCCCATCCCCGGACGGACGCCGGTGACCGTCTCGAGGCTACGCTGCCCCTCCGCGGTCTGAGCCTTGAAGGACGTGGTGGAGACGAAGAAGTTCTCCTTCCCGAGCGTGCCTGCCACCAGCCCGGCTATCTCGTCGTCGGCGACCGAACCCGGAGGTCGATTCGGGTAGCGCTTGGCCAGCGACGTCATCGTCGTGTAGGCGCGGCCGCCGCTGAAGGCGATCGGCGCGAGGGTCGCGCCGATCGGACCCTGCTGGTTCAGCAGTGAGAACGCGAGCACGATCACCGCCAGCGCGACCGCGATCAGGCCCATCCGGTAGATCCGCGGGTCGAGCATCGGCACAGAGGGTAACCGCGATGCGGGGAAGTTCCTCCTGTCTACGGCGTCGTAGGAACTACTCTTTCCGTGCAAGAAGGAACAAAAGCCGTGCCAGACCGTTCAGCGCGCATCCTGCTCGTGGACGATGAGCAGTCGATCCAGACGCTGCTCTCCTATCCGCTGCGCAAGGAGGGCTACCAGGTCGTTCAGGTGACGGACGGGCGCACGGCTCTTGACCGTTTCGACGAGCAGGCGTTCGACCTCGTCGTCCTGGATCTGATGCTCCCCAAGGTCGATGGTCTGGAGATCTGCCGCAGCCTGCGATCTCGCAGCTCGGTCCCGATCATCATCCTGACGGCGAAGTCCGAGGAGATCGACAAGGTGGTAGGGCTCGAGCTCGGCGCGGATGACTACATCACCAAGCCCTTCTCGCTGCGCGAGTTCTCGAGCCGGATCAAGGCGGTGCTCCGGCGTGCCGAGATGAGCCGTCCGGCCGAAACGGCTCCCGACGAAGCGCCGCTCGAGGTTCGGGGCCTCCGGGTCGACTTCCCCAAACGGACCGTGCGCGTGCGGGGTGGTGAAGCCGAGCTGACGTTCGTCGAGTTCGAGATCCTGGCAGCGTTGGCGCGCGCGCCGGGGCGGGTGTTCACTCGGGACATGTTGCTGGCGCGCATCTGGGGAGATTCCGCCTATCGCGACCCGCGCACGATCGACGTCCACATCAGGCACTTGCGGGAGAAGATCGAGCGCGATCCGAAGGACCCCGAATACCTGTTCACCGTTCGTGGAGTGGGGTACAGGTTCCGGGACACGGATGCGTAGCCATCGGCGGAGCTCGCCGGGTTCCGGGACGCTGATGGGTAGGTCCTCACCGGGCAGGCTGTCGCTCCGTAACCGCCTGGCGGCGCTGTTCTTCGCGATCACGTTCGTGGCAATCGCGGCGCTGTATCTCTACGTCGCTCCCGGGCTCCAGACCCGGCTCATCGATCAGAAGCTCGGCGGCCTCGCATCCGCGGCCCAGACCTACTCGGGCGAAATTGCGGGAACCGTGGGCAGCAACGCTCCCCAGTCCGTCCTGCGGAATCAGGTGGATGCCGCCGGTCTGGCGTCGGGCGATCGGGTCACGCTGCTGCTGGTCATGCACGCGCCCGGGGGATTGCAGCTCTCAACCGAGGCCGACTCGAGCAAGCTCGCGGCCGCCCCTCCCCTGTCCTTCCCGGTGGCCTATAGGACGGTCGGGTCCGGCAGGTCGGCCACCGGGACCGAGCGGGCTGGCGACAGCACGATCGCCGAGGCCGCCTATCCGATCGAGTTCGGCGGCCGCGTCGGGGCGGTCGTCGTCTATTCCGCTCCGGTCTCGGACATCGTGCGAAGCGTGTCGATCGTCCGCCACGAGATCTTGGTGGCCGGCGGGATCGCACTGCTGCTGGCGCTGGTCGGAGGCTTCGTGGTCGCGCGGCGGGTCGGCCAGCGCGTCAAGCGCTTGGAGCTGGCGGCCCAGAAGGTCGCCGCCGGCCAGTTCGACCAGGTCATCCCGGTCGACTCGAGCGACGAGCTCGGGCAGCTCGCGGTCGCGTTCAACGAGATGCAACGGCAGCTGGCCCAGCTCGAGGAGGCGCGCAAGAAGTTCATCGCGACGGCCTCACACGAGCTACGAACGCCGATCTTCTCTTTGGGGGGATTCGTCGAGTTGCTCGAGGACGACGATCTGGATGCTGAGACCCGCCGGCGATTTCTGGAGCAGCTCTCCGAGCAGGTGGAGCGGCTGCGCAAGCTCTCGGTCGACCTGCTGGACCTGTCGCGGCTCGAGTCGGGGTCACTGGAGCTCCGCCCCGAGCAGGTCGACCTCGGCGAGCTGACCCGCTCGGTCTCCGGGGAGTTCGAGCCGACGCTCGCCCAGCACGACTCCCATCTGGAGCTCCGCCTGGCCTCGCGGAGGATCGAGGCACAGTGTGATCCGGTGCGGGTCGCTCAGATCATGCGGATCCTGATCGACAACGCGCTCACGCATACACCCCCAGGCACTCGGATCGTGGTGACCGCGGCCCGCGAGGATGGCGACATCCGCCTCGCGGTACGCGACGACGGCACGGGCATCGCTCCCGGCCGGATCTCCCGGATCTTTGAACCGTTCTACACGGCCGACGACGCGCAGGGCTCGGGATTGGGGCTGGCGATTGCCATCGAGCTGGCCGAGCGGATGTCGGGCCGCCTCTCGGTCCGCTCCGTGCCGGGGGAGACCACGTTCGCGCTCGAGATCCCGGTTTCGGGCCGTCCGGCTCAGTCGCGCACCGAGCCCCCGTCCTTCCCGCCGTGAATACGGTCGCACCGAGAGTGGTCACGGGCGGATGGCTGGCGAGGACGCAGGAGCCGTGGCGCAGCAGCGCTGCGCGAGGCTCCGAGGACGAAGCCAGACGCCGCCCGGGCCGCTCGAATGCGAGTGTATTTGCGGCGGGGAGGACAAAGGCGGATAGGCTGTGCGCTAGTGGTCCAAGCGGTGCGTGGGGGCGATCTGGGGGGTTCGGCGCGCTCGGAGCTGGTGCTCGAGCTGGCACGGCGTCTGCGCGAGCGGGTGTTGCCGGAGCTTGGCTCGCACGCCGGCCGGGGAGCCGCCGGCATGGGTGCCGGCGGCGACGTCACGTTCGCGGTCGACGCTCTGGCCGAGGCCTGGTTTGCGGAGCTGCTCGCGTCACGAGCGCCGAGGTTTGCCGTCTATTCCGAGGATCGGGGTCTGGTGGCGCCGCCCGACGCCACCGACGTGCTGGTCGTCGACCCGATCGACGGCACCAGGCCGGCGATGGCGGGGCTCGAGTCGGCGTGCGTGGCGGTGGCTCTGGCGCCCCTCGGCGACGGCGCCCCGACCATGGCCGACGTCGAGGTCGGTTGCGTCGTGGAGATCAAATCGGGCGACTGGTTCATTGCCGTTCGGGACGAGGGCGTCAGGTCTTCGCGACCGGTCTCGCTGAGCGAGGGCACGGACATCAGCCGCATGTTCTGGTCCTACGGCTTCCGGGGGCGACCTGCCCGGGCGGTAGTCGAGGTGCTCGGCGACTTGATCGACGCCTCCTCGGTCGGCGGAGGCACGTTCGAGCTCGGCTCCCAGTCGTTTTCGATGACGCGAATCGTCACCGGGCAGCTCGACGCTGTGGTCGAGGTCGGCTCGCGGCTGATCGATGATGTTCCCGGGATGCGGGAGGAATTCGAGAGGGTGGGAGGCGGCCAAGTTCTCAAC
>JAFASF010000112.1 GCA_019244745.1 Solirubrobacterales bacterium
GCTGTGCGGCGTGGTCGGGCTGCGTCCCACGCTCGGCCGGGTGAGCACCCGCGGGTCGCTGCCGGTGTCGTGGTCGTTCGACGCGATCGGGCCGCTCGCGCGCCGCGCCGAGGACGTCGCCGCCGTGCTCGGCGTGATCGCGGGGTATGACCCAGAGGACCCGGTGTGCGTCGAACTGCCGGTCGACGACTACGGGAGCGCTATCGGCCGCGACGTGGAGGGGTTGCGGCTCGGCGTGCTGGGGGGAACGTTTCGGGGAGAGCCGCTCGAGGCGGCGACCGCCGAGCTACTGGATCAGGCCGTCGCTCAGCTCGCCGGCCTGGGCATGCGAGCCGAGGAGACCGTGCTCGACCAGCACCTGCATGCGGTGCAGGTCACCGCGGAGATTCTCCTTGCGGAGGCCGCAGGTGTGCACGCTCGGCGCCTGGCCGATGACCCGGAGCACTTCGCGCCGGACGTGCTGGCCCGTCTGCGACGCGGCCAAGCGATCTCGGGTCCGGCTTACGCCTGCGCTCGGCAGGAGCAGCGGCGGTGGCGGCGGGCGGTGTTTGACCTCCTGAAGCATCACGACCTCCTGCTGGCGCCGGCGTGTCCGTTCGTCGCGCCGCCGATCACCGGTACCGACCCGCTGCAGATGACCGGTCTGCTCGCCCAGTTCATCTCGATCTGGGGACTGGCGGAGGTGCCCGCCTTGGTCGCGCCGATCGGCTTCGTCGCGGGGCTGCCGGTGGCGATGCAGCTGATCGGCAGGCCGTTCGACGAGGCCACGCTCCTTCGAGTCGCGCACGCCTATCAGCAGGTCACCGATTGGCACCAGCGCCGCCCGCAGTCCGTCCGCACCGAAGGCGGCGGCGGATGAGGCGTCCCGCCTCACGATGCGGGTGCCGCAGCGGGAGCGCCGAACGCGCCGGCCGCGCGCAGCCCCGCGATCCGATCCTCGTCGTACCCGCAGACCGTGCGCAGGATCTCCTCGGTGTGCTCACCGCGGAACGGCGCCCGGCGCAGCTGCGGCGGCGGACCGGTGAGACGGAACGGGGTGGCCACCTGGCGCACCCTGCCGAAGCGCGGATGGTCGATCGCGACGACGTCGCCACGCGCGACCGCCTGCGGATCCTCGAGCGCTTCCGCCACCTGGTAGATGGGTCCGTTTGGCACGCCGGCCGCGGTCAGCGTCTGTGTCCAGTCAGCGGTGGTGCGTTGGCGCAGCGCATCGGCGAGCATCGGTACCAGCACCTCGCGGTTGCGATCGCGGGCGGCGAAGTCGGCGAACCGTTCGTCGGCCAGCAGATCGGCTCGATCGATCAGCTCGCACAGGCGCTCCCAGAACTTCTGCTTCGCGCAGGCGACGATGATCCAGCCGTCCGCCGTCTCAAACGCCTGGAAGGGGACGATCGAGGGGTGCGCGGAGTCGGGCATTCGCCGCGGCGACCACCGCCCGGTCGCCGTCCACGTGGCCACATACATGAGCTCGTGCAGCGCCGTCTCGAACAACGAGATGTCCGCGTCGCCGCCCACGCCGTCGCGCCGTGCGCGGTGAAGCCCCGCGAGCAGCGCCAGCGCCGATACGTATCCGCCGGCCAGGTCCACCAACGACAGCCCACTCTTGGTCGGGGGACCGTCCGGGCTGCCGGTCAAGCTCATCCAGCCGGCCATGGCCTGCATGATGTAGTCGTAGCCGGGCTCGGTCGCTCGCGGTCCGGTCATCCCGAAGCCCGACAGCGACACGCACACGATCCGCGGATTCACGGACTTGAGGTCCTCGTAGGTGAGGCGCAGTTTGGCCGGCTGATCGCCGCGGAGGTTGGAGTACACCGCCTCGGCGTTCCGGACGAGGTCCTCGAGGGCTTGGCGGCCCTCGCTGATTCGCAGGTCGAGCGAGATGCTCTTCTTGTTGCGGTTGAAGGTCTCGAAGAACAAGGAGTCCTCGTCCTCCTGGAAAGGGGGCACGTACCGGCCCACATCGCCTCCGGAAGCGGGATCCTCGATCTTGATCACCTCGGCGCCGAGATCCGCGAGCTGCAGGGTCGCCCACGGTCCCGCGCCGTACTGCTCAACGGCGATAATCCGGACGTCGGCCAGAGGGGGAGCGAGGGTGAATTTTTGGTCGGTCAACCTATACGCCTTGTCGTGTCAGTATCAGTGTGTGATGTTCGTATTGTGAGCCACTCGGATTATTGCGGTCAACGCGACCTAGGAGGAGTCCCATGGGCGAGCTCATCGAAGTTCGTGGCGTCAAGCTGTGGCATGAGATCAGTGGCAGCGGCGAGCCCGTGCTCCAGATACACGGCGCGGGGTTTGGGCACTTCAATTTCGCTCCGGCCACACCGATTCTCAGCCGGGATTTCCGCTGCATCGATTATGACCAGCGCGGCTACGGACAGTCGGACAAGCCCGAGCAAGACTACGACCTGGAGGTCTGGGCCGACGATGCTGTCGGGATGCTCGACGCGCTGGGGATCGAGCACGCGCATATCCACGGCACCTCGATGGGCGGGATGGTCGCCATTCTCCTGGCGGGTAAGTATCCCGAGCGGGTGCAGTCGGTGGTCATCAACTGCGCGGCGGCAAAACTGGGTTACTCCGGCCAGTTGATCTTTCACAATTGGATCGATCTGATTGCGATGGATGGTTGCGGGAGCCGGACGCTGGCCGAGTTGATCGCGTGGCAGGCGCTTTCAAAACGCTACATGGAGACCGAGGAAGGGCGCGCGAACGTCGACACGATCCAGCAGATCCTGCGTGATTCCAACGAGGCCCGGGTGATGACGCAGGCCTGCGAGGCGATGATCGGCATGGACCTGCGCGAATGGGTACCGAAGATCACCTCGCCAGCCCTCGTGGTCGGCGGCGATGAAGACGTGATGACCCC
>JAFASF010000393.1 GCA_019244745.1 Solirubrobacterales bacterium
TAGTGGGTGATCCCCTCGTCCATCTCATAGCCACCTACGCGGATCGAGTGGGACACGACGATCCCTCCCAACGAGATCACCGCCATTTCGCTGGTCCCACCGCCGACGTCAACCACCATCCTGCCGACCGGCTCCTCAATCTCCAGGCCCGCCCCGATCGCCGCCGCGATCGGCTCTTCGATCAGGTGCACGCGCCGGGCTCCCGCGGCCAGCGAAGCCTCTTCGACGGCGCGCTTCTCGACCTCGGTCACCCCCGACGGAGCGCAGACGATCAGCCGGGGATGGGCGAGCCGGCGGTCGAGGACCTTGCGGATGAAGTAGCGCAGCATCTCCTCGGTGACCTCGAAGTCGGCGATCACCCCGTGGCGCAGCGGGCGGGTGGCCGCGATCGTCGCCGGCGTGCGGCCGATCATCCGCTCGGCCTCGGCGCCGACCGCATGCACTTCGCCCGTGTCCACATCGGAGGCCACGACCGATGGCTCGGACACGACGATTCCGCGACCGCCCACGTACACGAGCGTGTTGGCGGTGCCGAGATCGATCGCCATGTCGTGGACGCCGAGGCTCGGCGTCAGATGGCGGCGGGAGTTGTCGCGACGTGAGCCGTCTCTACGGAACCGGATGCCGGAAGGGTGTCAGAAATATGAGAGCGCCGCGCCCACTCGATCGCTCCTGCGCGCGAGCCAGAAACGCAGAACGGTCTACCGCGCCATGTCAGAACGGAATATTTTGTTCCAGTGCTACGATTTAGGAGAATGAGCACGCGACGTCAGCCGCCGCCCCCGGCGCCGGCGCGCTCAGGCCGCCGCGGCCCACCGGCCGCCCCGTCTCCCCTCTCCGGACGCCGGGCGCAGGCGGCGCGCAACGACCAGCTGATTCTCGAGTCCGCACGCGCGGTGTTCCTCGGCGACCCCGGAGCCCCGATCACCGCCGTCGCCAAGCACGCCGGGGTCGGCATCAGCGCTCTGTACACGCGCTACGGCAGCAAGGAGGAGTTGCTGCGAACGCTCTGCAACGACGGCCTCGAGCGGTTCGTCGACGAGACTCAGGCCGCGCTCGCCGACGACCGCGACCCCTGGACGGTGTTCAGCGACTACATGCGTCGGGCCGTCGACGCCGACACGAGCTCGCTCACGCTGGCGCTCGCCGGCAAGTTCACGCCGACCGCGGAGATGTTCGCGCTGGCCGAGCGCGCGAACGAGCTGTCCTCGAGGCTCTTCGACCGGGTCAAGGGCGTTCTGCGGCCCGGTCTCGAGGTCCATGACATCTCGCTCGTGTTCGAGCTCGTGGCGGCGGTCAAGTTCTCGGACCGCGCGCGCACCGAGCAGCTGCGCCGGCGCTACCTCGCGGTGATCCTCGAAGGACTCCGCGCCCCCGACGGCGATCCCCTCCCCGGGCCACCCCCGACCTGGCAGGAGATAAACGAGCGCTGGGCGGCGTGAGGCCCACCCGTGAAGCCGCCGCTGGTTCTTGGGGGCTACACGGTCGACGCGGCGACGGCGCCCTCGATCGGCAGGGCGGGGTCGTTGCCCCACTCGGCCCAGGAGCCGTCATAGATCCGCACCCGCGGGTAGCCGGCGACGCGTAGTGCCAACGCCGCGTGGGCGGCGCGAACTCCGCCCTGGCAGTAGGTGACGAGTTCCTGTTCGGGGCGCAAGCCGGCTGCCTCGGCTCGGATTCGGATCTCGGCCGGATCACGCACTGTTCCGTCGGGCCCGAGGTTCTCTTCCCACGGCCACAGGATCGCGCCGGGGATGTGGCCGCCCCGGTCGGCGCGCAGCTGCTCGCCGGAGAACTCCGCGGGAGCGCGCACGTCAACCAGCCGAACCCTCGGATCATCGAGCCGCTCGAGGATCTCCTCCGCGCCGATCCCGCGCATCCACCCCGACACCCTTGGCTCGAAGCGCGCCGGCGAGGGATGCACGGTGCCATGCTCGAGCGGACGCCCCTCCGCCTCCCATTTCTCGATCCCGCCGTCGAGCAGCGCAACGCGATCGTGGCCGTAGT
>JAFASF010000402.1 GCA_019244745.1 Solirubrobacterales bacterium
CGATCGCCTGTGCGCGCTCCTCAGCCAAAGCCGCGCCTCGGTCGCATTCTGCGACGTGGGCGGCGTCGGCGCCGACGCGGTGACGATCGACGCACTCGCGCGCCTGGCGCTCGCGGCGAGGCGCAACGGGTGTCAGGTCAGGCTGCGGCGAGCATCGGCCGAGCTGCGCCAGCTGCTCGAGTTCATGGGTCTCGAGAACGTCCTGTCCGATTGAGCGCCGCCCCAGGGACAGGGGCCGAGAACCGCAAGATCCGTTCACCGGACGCCCGGGACTCAACCGGAGACTTCAGGACTCGAGCCGAGGAGGAAGTCCGAACAACGGGAACAGTCGCTCGGTGCCGAGGAAGAACGTGAGCTCGACGATCTTTCCGTCTCCCAGCTCGAGCACCTGGAGCGCCCACGGGTCATAGCCGCTGCCGGACTCGCTCGGCTTGTACTGCCCGAACGCCACCGACCCGTTCGCCCCGACCGTCGGGATGAGGCGCGAGCCGCGACACCCGATCCCGGGCCCGAGCCACCACGTCAGGATGTCCTCGCGGCCGCGTAGCCACAGGTCGTACGGCGGCATGGACTGGACCGCGTCATCCTGGATCAGCGAGGTGAGGGCGTTCATGTCGTAGCTCTCGAACGCGCGCACGTACCGGGCTAGGAGCTCCCGCTGCCCTGCATCGACCGCCGGCGCGGGATCGTTCTCGCTGAGGCCGCTGGCCTCGATCGTGGCCCGGGCGCGCTGGAGCGCGCTGTTCACCGACGCCACGCTCGTGTCGAGCAGCTCGGCCACCTCGCTCGCCTTCCAGCGCAGCACCTCACACAGAAGGAGGACGGCGCGCTGACGGGCGGGCAGATGCTGCAGCGCGGCCACGAACGCGAGCCGAATGGTCTCGCGCTCGGCGGCGACTTCCGCGGGGTCGGCCTCGTCTCCGGTCGCGTGGTCGGGGATCGGCTCGATCCAGGTCACCTCGGGAAGCGTGTGCAGGTTCGCTTCGACGGGTGCGCCGGATGGCCCCAGATCCATCGGCCGGGCGCGGCGGGAACGGCCCTTGAGCATGTCCAGGCAAACGTTGGTCGCGATCCGGTACAGCCACGAACGGACGGCCGAACGGCCCTCGAAGCGGTCAAATCCGCGCCAGGCGCGGATCATCGTCTCCTGGACCGCGTCATCGGCCTCGAACGGCGAACCGAGCATCCGGTAGCAGTAACGCGTGAGATCGAGGCGGTGCTGCTCGAGCACGCGCTCGGGGCCGTCGGCGGTGAAAGTCAAAGATGAAGCCATGACGCTCATCGTAGGACACGCGCCGGGAGGCCGGCGGGGCGGGGTGACTCGCTTAGAGTCCGTATCGGTGCTCGACCTCGACGCGTACCTGAACCGGATCGGATGTAGGCGGCCGGCGATCGCGGACGTCCACCGCGCCCAACTCGTCGCGATTCCGTTCGAGAATCTCGATCCACAGCGCGGGGTCCCCGTCTCGTTGGCACCCGCAGACCTGGAGCGCAAGCTCGTGTCCGAGCGTCGCGGTGGCTACTGCTTCGAGCTCAACCTGCTCCTGAGGGCCGCGCTCGAGGCGCTCGGGGCGGACGTGGAGCTGATGCTGGCGCGCGTCCGAGCTGGCGCCCCCGCCGGCGCCGTGCGCCCCCGAAGCCATCTGGTTCTCCGCGTGCGAGGCGAGGGCGCGACGCGGCTCGCCGACGTCGGCTTCGGCCGCGGCGGCCTGATGGAGCCGGTGCCGTTCGGCGCGGGCGGTCCGTACGAGCAGTCGGGCTGGGGCTACCGGGTCGTCGAGGACGGCCCCGAGCTCGTGCTCCAGGCGCGGGACGGGAATGAGTGGGCCGATATGTACGGATTTGAGCCCGAACCGGTCCCCTTCGTCGACCTCGAGACCAGCAATTGGTACACCTCGACCCATCCTCGCTCGCCGTTCGTCACCGGCTTGATCGTCTGTGCTCACCGTCCCGATGGCCGGCGCCTGTTTCTCCGTGGCTTCGAGGAGCCGGCGCTCACCGAGGAGAGCCCGGCGGGACAGAAGGTCACCTCGGTGGCGCTGGACGCGATCCCGCACGTGCTGGCATCGGAGTTCGGCCTGGGCGGCTTCGCGTTGGACGCCGGCCGCGGTCGCCTGGTGCCGGTCGCGTGATCAGTCTGGGAGCAGCGGCACCCACACTCCCGGGTCGCGGCCCACGAGTGCGCCACGGGTGATCGCGTTCGAGCCGAACCGCTCCCGGACCCGGTCCAGCGTGGCGTCGAGATTGCGAGCGCGGTCGAAGGGAAGCACGAGCTGGGCCCCGCCATGGTCGGTCAGGTTCGCGAGCGCGATCCCGATCAGCGTGAGCCCGCGCCTGCGGATCAGCGGCATCGACGCGGTCAAAAGCCCGCTGGCGGTCATCAGGATCGCGGCCGTGCGCGCCGTTGGCTCCCTCATCGTCTGCGAGCGAGTGGCCCGGGAATAGTCCTCAAAGCGCATCCGAAGCACGACCGTGCGGCACATTCGCTGTGCCGCGCGTAGCCGGCGGGTGACGCGGTCCACGAGGGCGAGCAGGGCGGTTGCCAGCTCCTCGGGGGGCCTCGGCCGCCGGCCGAGCGCCCGCTGCGCACCGATCGAGCGCCGGCGGCGGTGTGCCTGCACCGGCCGGGGATCACGATTGTGCGCGAGCGCGTGCAGGTGTCGGCCGGAGGCTCGGCCGAGCATGGAGACGAGGGCCGTCTCCCCGAGCGCTGCCACCTGCGCGACGGTGGTGATGCCGCGATCGTGGAGCCGCTTCGCGGTGGCCGCGCCCACGCCCCACAGCCGCTCGACCGGGAGGGGATGCAAGAACGCCAGCTCTTCGTGCGGTTCGACCACCAGCAGCCCATCGGGCTTGGCGACGGCGCTCGCCACCTTGGCCAGGAACTTCGTGCGCGCGAGTCCGACCGTGATCGGGAGGCCGATCTGCTCCCGCACGTTGCGCCTGAGCGCGACCGCGATCTCGGCCGGGGTGCCCGAGATGTGGCCGAGGCCCCGCACATCGAGAAAGGCCTCATCGATCGAGAGTCCTTCGACGACCGGCGCCGTCTCCTCGAACAACTTGAAGACCGCCTTGCTCGCTTCCGCATAAGCCGACATCCGCGGGCTGACCACGACGAGCTGTGGGCACAGGCGGCGAGCCTGTCTCCCGCCCATCGCGGTGCGAACGCCGTACGCCTTGGCCTCGTAGCTCGCCGCGAGCACGACGCCGGCGCCGACCACGATCGGCCGCCCGCGGAGGCGAGGGTTGTCTCGTTGCTCGACGGACGCGTAGAACGAGTCGAGATCCGCGTGCAATATCGTGGCTCGGCCGGGCACGGGCGAACATATGTTCGACTACGGCCCGGACAGATCACCGGTGAGCGTCGTGCTCCCCACGGGCCGAAAAGGGGCCGAGTGCGAGCACACCCGCGAGCCGTAAAGGGGCCGTGGGCGCGAGAATCCTGACGAGATGACCGACGCGGGCGATGCCTGAGATGACCGACGCGGGCGATGCCTGAGATGACCGACGGGGGCGATTTCTCCGGCCTCGTCCTTCGCCCGCTCGCCCCGGGCGACGCGCCAGCGCTGCGGCGGATTCACATGACGCCCGAGGTTCTGCGCTGGTGGGACCGCCCATCCGAGGAATTTCCCTGGGATGAGCCGGAGTCGACGCGATTGACGATCGAGGTCGACGGTGCGGTGGCGGGTCTGGTCCAGTACTGGGAGGAGCCGGAGCCCAAGTACCGCCACGCCACGGTCGACCTGTTTCTCGACCCCGCCCTGCACGGGCGGGGAATAGGAACCGAAGTCGTGCGCAGCGTGGTTCGCCACCTGATCGCCGAGCGCGGCCACCACAGGGTCACGATCGACCCGGCCGCGGCAAACGCCGCCGCGATCAGGGCATACGAGAAGGCGGGCTTCACGAGGGTCGGGGTGATGCGGGGCTACGAGCGCGATGTGGACGGGAACGGCTGGCACGACGGGCTGCTGATGGAGCTTCTGGCGGG
>JAFASF010000427.1 GCA_019244745.1 Solirubrobacterales bacterium
CAGCCTGGCGATCTGGCACGGTCCTCATCTGACCGTGGCCGAGCCAATGTACGTCGCGCTGTTCGTAGCCGTTGGCGCGCCCGGCGTTGGCATGGCCACTGGGCTTACGACCTGGCTGCAGAAGGCGGCTCCGGACGGCCTGCGGGGGGCTGCGTTCGCACTGGCGGGCGTGGCTGCCGCCACCGGAGAGGCCACCGGAATCCTCATCGCGGGTGCGCTCGGAGACTCAATCGGCGTTGTGTCGGTCTTGACGGGACAAGCCGTCCTGTACCTGATCGCGGGGTTGTTCGCGGCCGGATTGCTGACCGATTCGATTGGGCAGCCCGAGGGGGCGGGCCACCACGACGCTCGGCGGCGCCGGCTCGCTCGCCGCTCCGGCGCGCCCACCCTGGACAGCTCGGGGTGAGGACCAGCAGAATCCATGGCGGGGGAGGACGTCCGGGCGATCCGCCGCGCTGTCGCGGAGCGAATGCCGCGGGATAGAGTCCCAGCGTGGGCATCAGGCGCGGAATCTTCCTGGCTCCGTTCGACGAGCTCGTGGAGCCGCGCTTGCTCGGCGAACTCGCCGGGCGGGCGGAGGCCCGCGGCTGGGACGGCTTCTTTCTCTGGGATCACGTTGCCTATCGCCCGCCGGTGCAGGCGGTGGCAGATCCGTGGGTGGCGTTGGCCGCCGTTGCGTGCGCGACCGAGACGCTCCGCCTGGGGCCGATGGTCACACCGCTTGCGCGCCGGCGGGTGCAAAAGCTGGCGCGGGAGACGGTCACGCTGGACCATCTGAGTCGCGGGCGGCTGACGCTGGGAGTGGGGCTGGGTAGCGACCGCACCGGCGAGCTCGAGCGCTTCGGGGAGGTCGCGGACGCGCGCGAGCGCGCGATCCTGCTCGACCAAGGGCTCGACAGGTTGCGGGAGTTCTGGGGAGGGGGCTTCGAGCCGCTTCCGATCCAGCGCCCGCGGATCCCGGTGTGGGTTGCGGCCCGCTGGCCGAATCGGCGGCCGCTGCGGCGCGCCGCCGCATGGGACGGATTGTTCCCGATCGACCTTCCCGACCCAGAGGCGCTGACGACGTTGGCCGGCGAGGTCGGTGGGTTACGTGGCGGACGCGACGTTCCTTTCGACCTCGTCATCGAAACTGAGCCCGGCGACGATGTCGATCCCTGGGAAGCGGCTGGTGCCACCTGGGCGCTCACTGGCTTTGGCATGCAGCCACGGGAGGCCGAGGTCCGCGCCGCGATCGAGGCTGGCCCCTAGCACGCTGCACGCGTACGGCGAGGGCACTGGGAGCGAAGCGTGACCGGCCGGCGCCGCGCGAGTTTGTCACGCGGGGCCAGCGGTCGGGCGAATGCGACCGCGGCCACCCATCGCGCGAACGCGACCGCGGCCACCCTATCGCGCCAACGCGACCGCGGCTACCCATCGCGCGAACGCGACCACGGCCACCCATCGCGCCAACGCGAGCGTGCACGACTGGTGCGCCAGGGCCGGTAGGGTGCGGGGGGTGATGCCGACGTCACAAACACCTGGTGCGCGACAAGGCCCATGACCGAGCTTCAGAGTCTGAGCGCCGACCAGCGCGAACTCGCGCCGCCGGCACCACCACCATCAAACGCGAGCGTGATGAAGGCCGTACTGACCGAAGCCCGGTTCTCGGATCCCAACTGGATCTTTGAGCGTAAGTTCGACGGGATCCGCTGCCTCGCGATCCGCTCCGGCCGTGAGGTTCACCTGCTCTCGCGCAATGACCTGTCACTCAACTCCAGGTATCCGGAGCTCGCGGAGGCCGTAGGCGCGGAGGCGTGTCAGGAGTTCGCCGTAGACGGCGAGGTGGTGGCATTCGATGGTGCGCGGACGAGTTTCGCGCGTCTGGTGCAGCGGGCGCGGCATTACGTGCCGGTGTTCTTCTACGTCTTCGACGTGCTGTGGCTCGACGGGCACGATGTGCGCGCGCTCCCTCTGCGAACTCGCAAGCGGCTGCTGCGGGACACGCTCGAGTTTCATGGACCGGTCCGCTGGACGCCGCATCGGAATCGCGATGGAGAGGCATTCTTTGCCGAGGCCTGCCGCAAGGGGTGGGAAGGACTGATCGCCAAGCGTGCGGACAGTCCGTATGTGGCGACCCGCTCGCGCGACTGGCTGAAGCTGAAGTGTGAACATGGTCAGGAGCTGGTGATCGGCGGGTACACCCAGCCCCGAGGCGCACGGGTCGAGTTCGGTGCGCTGCTGCTCGGCTATTACCACGATGGGCGGCTCGAGTACGCGGGCAAGGTCGGGACGGGATTCGACACGGACACGCTCCACTCGTTGGGCGCCCAAATGCGCGAGCTACGGCGCGAGGACCCACCGTTCGCCAACCCCGCCGGCATCCGCGAGCGGGGGGTGACCTGGGTAGACCCGCAGCTCGTTGCCGAGGTTGGGTTCACCGAGTGGACTCGCGACGGGCGGCTGCGTCACCCGCGGTTCCTTGGACTACGAGACGACAAGCCCGCGTCAGAGGTGGTGCGAGAGGCAGCGGGATGACGGAGCAGTTACGCATCGGCCGCCGCGATGTGCGGATAACGCACGCAGACCGAGTGGTGTTCCCGGGCGCTGGCCTGACGAAGCTCGATCTCGCGCGCCACTACGAGGCCGTGGCACCGCTGATGCTCCCCTACGTCCGCGGCCGCCCGTTGGCGCTTCAGGCGTTCCCCGACGGGATCGACGCAGACGGTTATTTCCTGAAGGCGGTACCCAGCTACTTCCCGGACTGGGTCGACCGCGCGACGGTGCCGAAGACCGGCGGCAAGATCACACAGGTTCTCGCCCAGCATGCGGCGACGCTCGTATATCTCGCCGGCCAGAACGTGGTCACCCTTCATACGTGGCTCTCACGCGCTGATCAGCCCCGCAAACCCGACCGCCTCACGCTCGATTTCGATCCCTCCGGTGGCGGCTTCGAAGAGGTTCGCGCCGCGGCGCGTACCGCCGGCGAGCGCCTGCGCGACCTCGGCCTCTTCCCCTACGCGATGACAACCGGCTCCAGGGGCGTACATGTGGTCTGCCCGCTTCGACGGGGGCCGAGCTTCCCGGACGTCCACGGGTTCGCGCGCGCTCTCGCCGAGGAGATGGTGTCCGACGATCCCCGCCATCTCACGCTCGAGTGGCACAAGGCCGAGCGCGGCGAACGGATCTATGTCGACGTCAATCGGATCGCCTACGCCCAGCACGCCGTCGCGCCGTACGCCGTGCGGTCGCGCCGCGATGCGCCGGTGGCGGTTCCGCTGCACTGGGAAGAGCTCTCCAACCGTGGGCTGAAGCCAGACGGCTGGACGGTCAAGAACGTCGCTGCCCGGCTGGCAGACGGCGACCCGTGGAGCGGCATGTACCGCCACGCGCGGGCGTTGCCGAAGCGCTGAGCCTACGACGGTGGTGGGGCTGGGGTTGCCGAGTTTCAGGCGCGGGCGCTGTCCCACCGGCGCGCCAGGGCCCCGACCCAGTCTGTCGCTGCGTGCGGGTCCTCCGGGGGCGTGTCGACGAGCACGAGCTCTCCGACCCCGAGTTCCGCGAGCGCCCGCGCGTCTCCCGGCTCGCCTCCTTGGAGGGCCACTGCGAGCCGCAACTCGCGAATGTCACGACCTGATTCCCGGCACAGCTCTCGTAGCGCGGCAAGCCGTTCGCGGACTGCCTCGACTCCCGCGAGGTTGAAGCCATACCAGCCATCTCCCCACGTGACCACCCGCCGGAGCGCGGCATCGCTGTTGCCGCCCAGGATGACCGGGATACGGCGGTCGCGGACCGGCTTGGGGTTGACTCGAACGTTTTCGAACGCGACGAATTCTCCGGCAAACGACGCGACGTCGGCGCGCCACAGGACGCGCATCGCCGCGACGTATTCCGCGGCCCGCTGCCCCCGACGCTCGAAGGGCACGCCCAAGGCAGCAAACTCCTCCCGCGACCAGCCGACGCCGACTCCGAGCGTCAGGCGCCCGCCGGACAATGCGTCGAGGCTCGCCACCTGCTTCGCCAGCACCACCGGGTTGTGTTCGGGCACGAGGAGCACGCCGGTGGCCAACTCGATGCGCCGCGTGGCCGCTGCGACAAAGCTCAAACCCACGAGGGGATCGAGCCAGTCGGCAGCTGCCGGAACCGCGATCTGGCCGTCGCTGGCATACGGGTAACGGGACTCAGACCGGTCCACCATCACCACGTGCTCGCCCGACCACAGCGTCGCGAACCCCGATGTCTCGGCAGCCCTCGCGACGGCGTCGAGCACCTCGCGGTGAGCACCGGCGCCGATCCCCAACGCGTGGAGGCCGAGTCGCATTCGCGAGATCGTCCCACACGGGCTGCCGTAGTTCGCGCTGACGGCATGCGACCGTCGACGCGCTTGCCGGTGGGTTCGGCCGGGATCGCGAGCGCGTCGCCGCGCGACGGGGTCACGCGTTTACGGCGCGGGGGCGTTGACCGAGTGTCGGGTCCGCGGCTGTTGGCGAAGACTAGGTAAGAGTGACGGGCGACCTCCTCTCTTGTGCCTCTTCCCGGCGGAGGTTTTCCGCCGCGGCAACCGCGTCCCGGCGTGAGTGCACAGCTAGCTTGCGCATGATGCTCCTCACGTGGCTGTAGACCGTCGTCTGAGACAGCACCAGGCGTTGCGCGATGCCTGCCGTAGTGGCGCCGTCGCGGAGCAGCTCGACGATCTCCCACTCACGCGTGGTCAGACGGCTGTGCAACGGACGCCATCCGGACGTCGGCAGCTCCCGCACCAGCTCGAGGAGAGGCATCATCAACGGCTGCGGAATGATCGCCTCACCGTCGGCAGCTCGCACGACCACGCGTGCGAGCTCGTCCGGGTCCACCTCCTTGCCTACGTGCCCGACGGCGCCCGCACGCAATGCGGCGAGCGCCGTTGGCTCGTCATCGACCGAGATCGTGAGGATCCGGGTCTCCGGGGCGACGACAAGCACCTTGTCGATGAACTTGACGCCGCCGTCGGGGGGAAGCCCCGTGTCAATGATCACCACGCTCGGGTGGTAGTAGCGCACGAGCTCGAGCGCCTCGCGCCCTTCGGCGGCGGTAACCACGATCGCCACCCGCTCGGCCTTGTGTAACGCGGTTCGCATCATGCCCCGCGCAAGGCCATCGCGATCCGCGATCAGGACGCGCAGCCGATCGTCAGCGGGGGCGCTGGGCGACTCGCGCGCGGTTTGCTGGGGACCATCGTGCCGAACGATCATCGGTAACCCTCCGGGTCCCCGACCTTCCCGGCCGCGAGCTTCGAGGTCAGGTCGCGCGCCGCGGCGCGTGCCCGCTCTGCGATCGCCTCGTTGCCGAGTCGGCCTGCTCGCCGGTAGGCCTCGAGTGCTCCTACGTGGTCGCCGTGTTGGTCGAGCAGCACCGCGAGGTTGAACGCGCCGTGGGCGTCACCGCGCTCGTCCGCTCGCCGGAAGCAGGCCTCGGCCGCCGCGAGGTCGCCGTGTTCTCCGAGCAGGACACCGAGGTTTGCGGCCGCGGTTCCATGCCCGAGTTGGTCGGCCCGTCCGTAGGCATCCAGCGCTCCCGTGTGGTCGCCTTGCTCCCCGAGCAGGAGTGCGAGGTTGAACGCACCGTCCGGATCGCCACGGTCGTCCGCGCGCCGGTAGCACGCCTCAGCCCCGGCACGGTCGCCGTGTTGTTCGAGCAGAACACCGAGGTTCGACGGCGCGGTCGCATGCCCGAGCTCGTCCGCTCGCCGGTACGCCGCGACGGCCCGCGTGAGCTCCCCGGCTTCCTCGAGTACGAGCGCCTGCTTGAACACGCGGTCGGCCTCCTCGGCTATTTCTGTGTGGTTCGACTCTCCTCCTTCGTTGAGCCCTGGCGTCGTTGTGCTTGTCCGTGGTTCATCTGCCGTCCATGCGTCCTCCCGGGTCCCTGCCTCGACCGGCGTCGGGGCCTCGACCGCTGACGGGGCCTCGACCGGCGCCCGCGCGTCGACCGGCGTCGGTGCATCGGTCTGCGTCGGCGCCCGGACCGGAGTCGGTGCGTCGGGTTGGGTCCGTGCCGTATCCGGAATCTGGGGCTCGACCGGCGTCCGTGCCGCACCCGTGGGTTGGGTCTCCGCCAGCGAATCAGCCGGGGCGGACTTCCACCGGTCATCGACCGGCGTCGAGGGGGCCAAGTGCCCATTCGTCGCGTGAGTCGAACCGTTTCCGGAAGCGCCGTTGGATTGAGCGTTGGCGATCGCGGGCCGCCTCTCGCGACGCCTGGCGACGAACGCCATCGTGACGAGCACTAGCGTCGCGGCCAATCCAATCAGCAGCGCGATGACTCCTGACGGTAGTGAGTTCGGGGAATGACTCCGAACGTTGGTCGGGACCGTGGTGTGTAGGGGCTGGCGATGCGCGGTGTGTGGCCGCGGGTGCACCGGGCGCGATGACGGCCTCGCGGCGCGATGCGCCGGTGCCGGGCGCGCAACCTGACCGACTGGGTTCGGCATCCGGGTGCCCAGGTGTCCCAGCGTGAGCGGACCGGCGATGCCGTCGGCCTGCAGACCGTGGCTTGCCTGGAACCGACTGACCGCGAGTTCCGTCCTAGGGCCGTACCGCCCGTCGATCGGTCCGGGCGTATAGCCCGCGCTCGCCAGGCGCCGCTGGAGGCTGCGGACGAATCCTGACTCCGTACCTGCGTAACCGATACCGGGATAGAGGATCGTCGGCGGCCGGCGGATGGCTGCGAGCGTCAGCGGACCGGCGACGCCATCGACCCGCAGACCGTGCTCGGCCTGGAAACGCATGACGGCCTGCTCGGTGAGCGGTCCGTAGCGTCCATCGATCGGGCCGGGTGCGTATCCGGCACGAGCGAGCCGGAGCTGCAGCGCGCGCACCGGCGCCGCTCCATCTCGGCTCGAGTAGCCGCTCCAAGGTCCGAGGACCATGGCTCCGCTGTGATTGATGGCAACTGATCGTGGTTTGGAGTCGGTGGTCGAAGGCTGGGGGTGGAGGCCGTTGGCTGACCCCGCCCGTGCCGGGGCCGCGTAGAGGCCCAGCACGAGCGTGCTCGTCGCGAACACCATCGATATTGCCTTCGTCCACGCCCAATTCGAGCGTGACATGAGTCGTTCTCCTATCGCTTGCTAGAAGGGGAACCCAGGCTCAGAGGCCCGGGGCACAACCTGGGAGACCGACTCGGGCCTTAGCCAGGCCGCTCTAGCAAGAGCGAATAGGGGTCCGGCGCTCGAGAGAGCCGGAACGTCCGCAGGGTGCAGAGCACCCGCGGAACGAATAGGGCCGCCAGCGCGAGAAGCGCGGCGACGCCGAAGAAGAAGCCGCCCGAACCGCCGCCGGCGGCGGAGTCTGCGCCGGTCCCAGATGGGCCACCATTCGGAGCGACGGGCGCCGCGGGACCGTGGATCGGGGCGGCGGTTTGCGGGAAACCTGCAAGACCGTTTCGCCGCAGGAAGAAATCATTGGTGAGCGACGGCAGAAGTGAGGAGCCAAGCGTGCTGATCGAGGGGAGCTGCATCCCCGAGTCATTCGTCCCCGTCAAAGCCGGCGTCCTCGTGGCTGACGGGACCATCGCGCTCGGAGCTCCCGCTGGGGGAGAGGGCGCGGTCAGCCTGCGGGGCAGAGGCGACACGGTAGCGGGCGCCGGCGGTGGCGGCCCGGGCGGCTGCGACCCGGAGGATGAAACGCCGGTGACCAAGTGACCGACGCCGCCGCTCTCCGAACCCACCTGACCGAGCACCGTGGTCTGGGCGATCGAGGCCGTGGTCCGGCTCAGCGTTCCCGTAACCGGCGCGAGCGTAGTCGTGATCGCTCTGGTGACGGGAGCGAGCGTTGTGGTGATCGGCGCCAGCGTGCGGGTGACGGGCGCGAGGGTGGTCGTGATCGCGCCGGTGACCGGAGCGAGCGTCCTGGTGATCGGCGCCAGCGTCTGTGCGACCGGGGCCAGAGTGGCGGCGACGGCTCCGGTGATGGGGGCCAGGACCCGGGTGATCGGGCCCAGGGTGGGCGTGACGGCACCGGCGACCGGGGCGAGGGCCTGGGTGACCGGGCCCGTGGTGGCCGTGACGGCACCGGCGACCGGGGCGAGGGCCTGGGTGATCGGGCCCAGGGTGGCCGTGACGGTTCCTGTGACCGGGGCGAGGGCCTGGGTGACCGGGCCCATGGTCGCCGCGACCGCGCCGGTTACTGGGGCAAGAGTGTGGGTGATCGGAGCGATCGTGCCCGCTAGGCCTTGAGCAACGGGGACGACCGCATGGCTGACGGTCGTGATTGCCGGCGCGAGGATCGAGCCGAGTGTCTGAGTGACCGGCGCGAGCATCGGGGTGATGCTTCCGGTTATCGGGCCGACGGCGTGGATGAGCGGCGCGAGCGTCGGAGTGATGCTTCCGGTTATCGGGCCGAGCGTGTGGGTGACCGGTGCGAGCACCGCCGCGGCCACTTGGGAAGCGGGGGCGACGGTGTTACCGACAGCCGCAGTCACCGGCCCGAGCGCCGACCCTACCGTAGTGGTAAGCGTTGCCAGAATGTGCGTGGCAGGCCCGACGACCCCGATTGCCGGCGCCACAGCATTCACGACAGCGCTGCCGACCGACGTTGCCGCCGCCCCGACGGTCGACGCGACCGGCTGGATAAGCGACGTCGTCGTGTTCACGATCGGTGCTGTAACGGTGGCGGTCACCTTCGTGACGGGAGCGACGGCGGCCCCGATGGAAGTGACGGCATTCCGGAGGGGGGTGGCGATGCTCGCGGCCGGAGCAAGAGTCCTCGTGGCCGCCTGGGTCACCGGTGCCGTGGCCGAGCCGACGGCCTTGATGCCGGAAGCCACGGTCTGTGTGATCGGCGTGGTCGCCGTCGTGAGCGTGTTGGCGATGGGCGCTATCGTCTGAGCGATCGAGTGGGACGCCGGGCCAGCGGCCGAGGCTATTGACTGGAGGCTGGAGCTCGCAGCGCTACTCGTCGGAGCGGCGATAGTAGTGAGAGGGGTAGTGGCCGACGCGGCGGCTTTGGTGACGCCCTGAGCCACCGGGGTGGTCGCCGAGGTAGCCGTCTGGGCACCCAGGGACGCGACCTTCGACACGGACGTTCCAGCGCTGGAGATCGCCCTGGTGGCTGCGGTGCCGGCATTAGCGATGTTGTGCAGCGCCGGAGCAGGGGTAGCCGCGACCGTTCTGGTGAGTGGGGTCACCGATTGGGCCACCGAGGAGGTAACCGTAGGACTCAGGTGCGCAGTCGACGAGGCCGTCTGAGCTACTGAGGTAGTGGTGGTGGTGACGAGGGGGCGGGCGGTCGGCAGGATCGGCGTGGTCGGGCCTACGGCGGGTAGACCGGCGCCGGTAGCGCTAGACGAGATGGGGCGGGTGGGAGTAGCGACTGATGCGACCGTCTTGGCTGCTGCCAGGCTCGTCGGGTGAGTGGGGGCCGTAACCGTTGTAGTCGCAGGCGCCGAGGTGATGACCGGCGCCAGGGCCGTGCCTGTACCTTGGGCGGCTGGATGGGCCAGTGAGGAGCCAGTGCTCGTGACGAGTGCCAGCGTCGTGGCGACGGTGGCGGGCGATGCGAGAGCGACGCTCGGAGCGAGCGTGGCGGCCTGGGTGGTGGTTGCGGCCGGGGCGGTGGTGGTCGTGGTCGCGACCTTAGTGGGGGCTGAGACCGGTGT
>JAFASF010000111.1 GCA_019244745.1 Solirubrobacterales bacterium
AGCTCACGCTCGACGGGGATGCCGAGCTGCTAAGTGCGGCTCGAGCCCACCACGACTACATCGCGCGCGAGACGCTCGCGACGCGGATTTCATACGAGCCGCTCCGCGACCTCGAGCCGATCACGATCGACGGGCGGAAACTGCGACTGGCAGTTGCGCTCTCTGGGATATGAGGGCAGCTCTGAGACGCCGGCGCGCGTAAACGCCCGTTACGCGAGCGCGGGCTCCAGCTCGGCCTCGAGCTTGCGCTTCGGATAGGCGCCGATCACGGTCTTGGCGGGCTGACCGTTGCGGAACAGGATCAGCGTGGGAATCGACATCACGTTGTAGGTGATCGCGGTGTTCTGGTTCTCGTCCGTGTTGAGCTTGACCACCTTTAGCTGCCCCTCGCGCTCCTGCGCGATCTCCTCGACCACCGGCGCGACCATCCGGCACGGCCCGCACCACGGCGCCCAGAAATCGACCAGCACCGGAACCTCGCTTTCGAGGACCTCGGCCTGGAAGTTGTTGTCGGTGACTTCGGCGATGTTGTCGGCCATGTGGGCTCCTTGGCGATCCGGTGGTTGCTTCAAAAAGTATAGCGTGGCGATCCGGATAGGCTTGGGGTGATGGCGACTGAGGATCAGATCGAGGTACCCGCGGCGGGTGCGGCGCGGGTCGAGGACGCGCCGCCGGGCGACCCCACGAACAGCGAGATCGCCGCGGCGCTGGACGAGCTCGGCGACCTGTCCGAGCTCGACGGCGCGATCAACTACCGGGTCATCGCCTACCGCAACGCCGCCAAGACCGTACGGGACGCCCCCGTGTCCGTGTCCGCGCTCGCGCGCCAGGGTCGGGCTACCGAGCTTCCGGGGATCGGCGCCACAATCCAGGAGAAGGTGCTGGCGCTGGCAGACGAGGGAGCCATTCCCGCCGCGGTCAAGCTGCGCGCGAAGTTCCCGCCGGGCCTGATCGAGATCATGCGGCTGCCGGGGCTCGGGCCCAAGCGCGCCCGGCGCCTGCACGACGAGCTCGGGCTCGACTCGCTCGGGTCCTTGCGGACCGCGGCGCAGGAGCAGCAGATCCGCAAGCTCAGGGGATTTGGACCGAAGGCCGAGGAGAGCATGCTGGCCGGCGTCGAGGCGGCCGGCGCCGGCGAGAGGCGCGAGCGCTTCGTGCTGGGCCGCGCGCTCGCGGTGGCTGACCCCCTTGTCGACGCGCTGCGCAATCACCCGGCATCGGAACGAGTGGAGCTGGCCGGCTCCGCGCGTCGATGGACCGACAGCGTCAAGGATCTCGACGTGATCGCGACCGCCTCCGAGCCGCTCGCGCTTGCCCGGGCCGCGGCGGCGCTCGAGCTCGTCGAGCGGGCGAGCACCGCCACAGAAGCCGGCGTGCGCCTGCGCATGCACACCGGGATCCAGGTCGACGTGCGGATCGTGGCCCCGGATCAGTTCGGCAACCTCCTCCAGCACCTGACGGGGTCCAAGCACCACAACATGGCGCTGCGAGACGCGGCCGTGCGCAAAGGCCTCCACGTCTCCGAGTACGGGGTCCACGAGGACAAGACCGGAGAGACGCATCGGTGCGAGACCGAGGCCGAGGTCTACGGACTCCTCGGGCTCGAATACATCGAGCCCGAGCTGCGCGAGGACCGCGGTGAGCTCGAGGCCGCCGCCAATGGGGCGCTGCCGGACCTGGTGCACGTGCGGGATCTGCGCGGTGACCTGCACTGCCACACAGACGCCTCCGACGGAACGGCGTCGATCGAGCAGATGGCGCTGGCGGCACACGACGCCGGTTACACCTACCTGGCGATCACCGATCATTCCGCGAGCTTCGGCTTCGGCGAGGACCTGTCGCCCGACCGTCTGCGCGAGCACGTGGCGCGCATCCGAGCCGCGTCGGTCGACGGAATCGAGCTGCTCGCCGGCTCGGAGGTCAACGTCCTGCCCGACGGGTCGCTCGACTACAGCGATGAGGTGCTCGGCGAGCTCGACTGGGTGGTCGCGTCCGTGCACTCGTCGTTCCGGATGGACTCCCGGGCGATGACCGATCGAATCGTGCGCGCGATCGAGCATCCCCTGGTGGACTGCATC
>JAFASF010000113.1 GCA_019244745.1 Solirubrobacterales bacterium
CGGCCGCGTCGCTCGGCGACCAGGATCGCTTCGGTTTGGCGGGGGGCGAGCCCTATCGTCGACCCGGGTGTCCCGCGCGTACTCGGTGACGCCGAGGTGCGCGCCGGACGATGGGCGTCATCGCGATCCGGTCAAGCGGAGCGGTACCTGGATCGGTCCGGACTTTCCGCCGCACCATGTTCCCCGCGAGCGGTCGTACTGGGAGATACTAAGGGGTTGATGCAGGGCATCTCGATTTTTCAGGCGTTCGCCCTGATCCTGACGGGAGCGCTCAATCCTGGTGCCCTCGCGGTATCGGCGGTCTTTCTCGGAAGGGATCGGGGGGCACATCTGGAGAATGCGTTTCTGATCGGTGGCCTGATCATGAGCCTCGTGGTCGGCGGCGTCGTAGTGGTGTTGGTTAGGACCACCGGCCTCGAGTTACCAAAGAACACGACACCCCGCTACGACGTGCGATTGGGAGTCGGCATCATCCTGCTCGTCCTGGCGCTGTTCCTACCCCGGCTGCTCAACCTGCGTCATAAGAAAGAAGAAGGGAAACCGAGCCGCGTGGAACGCCTGATGAAAACGGGAGGAATCGGCGGCGCGGTCCTGGTTGGAGTCGTCACCTTCGCTCCCACGGCTCAGTATCTCGGTGGGACCCAGGCGATCGCCACCGCTTCGCGTCCGGTTCTCCTCGTCATCGTGCTGATCGTCGCCGCGGCGATCGTCAACGTCTCGTTGGTGTGGATCATCCTCATCACCTTCTTACGCCATCCTGAAGGCGCGCAATCGCACCTGGCCAGGCTCACCGCCTGGGTCGAGAAGAATGGGCCGACGGTGATTAGGGGCCTCCTCGTCGTCGTCGGCGCCGTGCTCGTGATTTCCAGCATCATTGGGCTCACGTAGGAGGTGGCGACCGATCCATGGGCGCAAATGAGAAGCGGGTAGCGCGCAGTGTCCCGCAGACAGGGTGCAACGAGACTGCCAGTTGTCGCTTGAACCGGCAGCGACTGCGGGAATGCTGCATGAGGGCGGGCGGTACGGGGAACTGGCCGCCCCGGAGTGCTTCACTCCCGCAGGCTGAGGCGCCCGCCGTACCCGTTTCGGCCAGCGCTCGCCTCTGCTTCGGGCCCGCGGCCGGTCAAACAGAAGCCCACGCCCGAGTTGCCAGGTGCAAGGAATCCGAGCGCCCTGCCCCGCGGCTCAGCCGTTGAGCAGCTTGCTCTTCTCGTTCTCAAACTCCAAGTCGGTCAGCACGCCGGCGTCTCTCAGCTCGCCCAGGCTCTTGAGCTGTGCGATCTTGTCGGCGGTGCTGAGTGGCGCCGACGCTTGAGGTGTTGGCGGGCCCGGCGGGGGAGTGGCGACGGCTGGCACTGCCGCCGACTGTGCCATCACTCCGGGCTGAACGGCAGGGTGTGCCAGGACTCCGGGCTGAGTCGCCTGCATTGCCGTCGCCTGATCCTGGGCGGCCCAGCGCTGCTGTTGGCGCCGCTGCACGCGGCCGTGGACCGAACTGGCTACGGCCACCTTCGCGGCTGTCTTAATCAATCCCATCGTTATCTCCTGTCCTAGCGGTCGTCGGTTTGATCGAGTGCCGCGACTAGGTCCTCGGGCTCGATCCGCCCATCAGCGATGAGGCGGGCGCCGTGGCCGTGGAGCACGGCGTCGAGGTCGAGCGTCCAGAGGTTCTCGTAGATCACGATCCCAGCCAGGCTTCCCGGCTCGATGGAGCTACCGATCTCTGCCATGTCGGAGTCGTCCAGCACGCCCGAGTACGCCCCGGTCCAGACCCCCAGGTCGACGCCGTCGGGATTCTCCAGCTCATGGAGTTCAAGCCTTCGCACCGAACCGTCGTAGTCCTTGGTCAAGAACTCCAGGTCGAGCACGCGGATGATGCGCCGGTCGACCGCGTCGAGCAGGATCGCCACGTCCTCTTCGGTGATCCAGCCCGACGGAAACTCGGCAGCCAGATAGCCGATTGAGCCCATCTCATCGTCGCTCATCTAAATCCGCTCCTTTCGCATGACGCTGACATAGCGGGCTTGCGCCGACTGATGAGAGAGTCTCTCATCCCTGAGGTTACCCCGCCACCGACAGGGCCTTTGCCTTGATCGAATCGACTCGGCCGGGTCTATCGCGCCGCTGTCGAGCGGCCGCTTTGCGGTGCCGATCTCTCTGGCCGGTCCGCTAGTGCCCGCGGCCGTGCTCACGTGTTCGTCGAATTGCGCCTGAGCTGGGCGCTCCTGCTTCTGGGCGCTCGCTCATCCCAGCGGTGGTTGACGATCAGATAGACGAGTGCGCCCATCCATTCGAGCACGATCGCGGCGACCACCCACGTCGCTTTCCCCATCATGACGGGTCATAGCCAACGAAGACGTCGATCAGAACCATGACGGCGATCCAGACGTACAGGATCCACGCGCACACAAGAAGGCATGCCCCAAAATGGATACGACCTGGCGATAAGCGCGTGTTACATCCCACCGGTCGCAAACGTGTAACTTCGTCTGCTCAGAGGCGCGCCATCGCTGGCGCACGATCATCCCCGGTCCATCACGATTGACGACAGTTACTTTGGCGACTGGTTGAAATCTAGTCCACGCGTGTCGGGCCGTCATCCGAAAGGGCGCGTTTGCCAACGTTTGGTGATGGCGATGACCGCGAGGTAAGCGCCGATCACGCCAGCGACGCATGCCGCCACCAGCCGCGGATGCGCTCGCGTCTCCTGGACAGCCGGGCTCTAGCGGCTCCACGCAGCCTGGGCGGCCAGCGAGGAGACCAAGGTCCATGGGAGCAAACGGGATTCAGAACCGCCATCGCCCGCCTATACCCGGAGGGCCGATCTCTCAGCGGTTCCTGCGCTTAGGCTTGGTAATCGGGTTACCCCATAGGTCCGTGACCGGCTGACGTCTCGTGTCGGCTCGCTGCGACTGAGCCGTGTCCGGCAGCTGATCGCGGTGCGGCGCCTGCTCGCTGGCGGACTCCTCCACAGCCACCTCGGACATGACGTCGGCGGCGAACCTGTCAAGGTTGTCGCGCCGGCCATCTTCCAGCATCCCGTCGATCGCGAGAACGCTGCCGTCCGGAAACTTTAAGCGCCAGTGACTCTCAGCGCTGACGTGAGTTCCTTCAGGGATGTTCAACGCAGTTATCTCCAGTGAAATGATGGCGTCCCGCAAGCCGCGGGTCTCGAAACGGACGGTCGACTCATCGAAATCCACGCTGATGACGGAGATCCGCCCGGGTCCGAGGATCAGGATCTCTGCGCCGCGATCCGTCTCGCGGAAGGCCGTCGACTTCATGCCGCCCACAAGCGCGCCGGCGTACTCATCCACTACCTCGCGGATCACTGCGCCAGCCTCGCCGTTGCCACGGACTTTGAGGCGCTCGATTACGGCGTCAATCTGATGCCCAAGGGGGCGGTCTGTCATCGCCACGGCCGCGACCGGAATCCCATCAGAGCCTTTAGCCTCATAACCACCTCCGCTTTGTTGCCGTCGCCGCGATCGTACGCTCGCGGTGCGAGCGGTGCGCGGACACAGGTCCGGGCCGGTCGAGGACGTATCTCATCTCCGCGCGCCGACCGGTTGGTGGGAGAACAGGCGCGGGATTCGGCGATCGACCGCCAGGTACGCCAGCTCGGTTTCCCAGCGCGAAGGGTCGGGCTGGCGTGAGGGATCGGTCAGATAGCGCTCCACCCGCGCGCCCCACCGCGAGTCGTCGGTCACCTGCCACCGGATTCCGCGCTCCTGCGCCCATTGCTGAAGGATGGCGTTGGCGGACAGCAGGCCGTCGGTCTCGACGAACAGCAAGACGTATTTCACTGACAAGCTCTCCTTTCGGACTGCGCATCGTTGCATCGTCGTGATGGCCTGCTTCTTTGTCGGGTATCGGCTTGGGGTGGGCGGTCTGCGCCATCAGTTCAATGCCTTCCACGGTCGTTTTCAGACGAGGCGGGTCAGCTCAAGCTTCCACCTGAGAGACGATTGGCGACGTCCCGAATACGACAACGCGCCGGAATTTCCCCGTTGTCGCTGGTCCACCGGCCAGAACGGCAGCCCATCAAACCACTGTGATCCGATGAGGCCCTTGGCACGTATAGCCGGGTGAGCCTTGATGCCCTGTGCTCTCAATTACCAGTGTGTTGCATTAGCCAGCTGTTGGTTGATAGGTTCATCATGCCTGCGAGCACGGCCGGCGGGCGGCCGGCCGTGGAGAGGAGCCTGCGATGGAAGCCTCGCCGTCGTCGTTGTCTAGTGGGTCACGGCTGGTGCGGATCAAGGCGTCGATGTCGCCGTCGGAATGGCGCCGGGCGGGAGGAATGGTGGCCGTGATCGCCGCGCTGCACATCATCGGCTTCGGTCTGCTCGTCCTGGTGGTCGCGCCGCAGCACTTCAGGCTCGGAGCGGCCGGCACGTTCGCCCTCGGCACGGGAATCACGGCGTACACGCTCGGCCTCCGGCACGCGTTCGACGCGGATCACATCGCCGCGATCGACAACACGACCCGGAAGTTCATGAGCGAAGGCAAACGGCCGTTGAGCGTCGGGTTCTTCTTCTCGCTCGGGCATTCAACGATCGTGTTCATGCTCGCGTTCTTGATCTCGCTCGGGGTCCGGGCGCTCGACAGCCCGGTCAAGGACGACAACTCGACGCTGCACAAGGCGACCAACGTGATCGGCACCACCGTGTCCGGCACCTTCCTCTACATCATCGCGATCCTCAACATCGTGATCCTGGTCAGCATCCTGCGGATCTTCTTCAACATGCGCCGCGGCGCCTACGACGAGCAGGAGCTCGAGCAGCAGCTGAACTCGCGCGGGCTGATGAACCGGTTCTTCGGCCGGCACCTGAACAAGATCACCAAGCCGTACCAGATGTACCCGGTCGGCGTACTGTTCGGACTCGGGTTCGACACCGCCACCGAGGTCGCGCTGCTGGTCCTGGCGGCCGGCGCCGGCGCCGCCGGGCTGCCGTGGTACGCGATCCTCTGCCTGCAGATCCTGTTCGCCGCCGGCATGTCGCTGCTCGACACGATCGACGGGTCGTTCATGAACTTCGCCTACGGCTGGGCGTTCTCAAAACCGATCCGCAAGGTCTACTACAACATCACGGTCACCGGGCTATCGATCGCGGTTGCGCTGTTCATCGGCACGATCGAGCTCGTCGGGCTGCTGCTCCAGAAGCTCAACATCAACGGCTCGGTCTCAGACTGGTTTCAGAACTTCAACATCAACCGGGCCGGCTTCATCATCGTGGCGATGTTCGTCGTGACCTGGACGCTCGCGCTCGCGATCTGGAGATTCGCGAACATCGAGGAGAAATGGAGCTCAGGGATGACGCTCGCCACCTCACGCTCCGCCCGAGAGCTCGATCTCTGAGCGGCGCTACGATGGCCTGCGGCACGCTCTGCTAAGCCACCAGAACAGGGCGTCCGGAGGGAGGACTGATCGGCCATGACGCAGGCGCCGCAGGCAGCACCGCTCCCATTTGACAACCTCGAGGAGGCGATCCGCGCCGTCCGCGGCCGCGGCATGCGATTGTCGACCGCACGGCGACTGGTGCTCGAGGCCCTGTTCGCCGCACCCGGCCCGGTCTCAGCGCCGCAGCTATCTCAAGCGCTGGCGATCGACACCACCTCGGTCTACCGCAACCTCGAGCTGCTCGAGCGCCATGGCCTCGTGCGTCACGTGCACCTCGGCCACGGCGCGGGACTCTGGGTGCTCGCGGGCCGCCAGGAACACGAATACCTCTACTGCGAGCAGTGCGCCAAGGTCACGGCGGTCGCCGTCGAGGAGCTCGACCCGATCCGTGAGGAGATCAGACAGCGTTTCGGTTACCAGGCGCGCTTCACCCACTTCGCGATCGTCGGGCTCTGCGAGCAATGTGCCGCGCCTCACGGTGCCGGTGAGCGAGGCCGGCGACCCGCTGGCCGAGCGCCGTCATGACGCTTCTGCGGTCGCGAGTCGTGCCGCCGCCACCGCCGCCTGTCCATAGCTGATGCCGCCGTCGTTGGTCGGCAGAAGCTCGGGCACCAGGACGCGCAAGCCGGAGCGATGGAGAGCAGCGGCCACCGCCTCCAGCAGCACCCGGTTCTGAAACGAGCCGCCGGCGAGGACGACCGTAGAGATGTCCCAGCGTCCGGCGAGGCGCATGCAGGCACAGCTGGTTGCGGCCCCGAGCGCGTTGTGGAAGCGCGCAGCGACCGTCGCCGCCTGCGCGCCCGCCTTCAGATCCCGGACAATCGCGGCCACCGTCTCGCGCGCGTCGAGCACCATCCGCCCGTCGCGCTCCACCAGCGGCAGGGGGTAAGAGTCGTGCTCGGCCGGATCGCACGCAGCCTCGAGCTCCGCGGCGGCCTGACCCTCGTAGTTGACCCGCAGGCGCAGCCCACAGAGGGCAGCGACGGCGTCGAACAGGCGGCCGACGCTCGTCGTCTGTGGTGACGCCAGCCCGCTGCCCGCGAGCCTGGCCACCGCCCGCCAGTCGCGCGCGTCGATCATCGAGGCGATCGCGGGGGGAGGATCGGGATACTCACCGGCGCCCGATGCGACCAGCCACGCGCACGCCATCCGCCAGGGCTCGCGGATCGCACGCTCGCCGCCCGGGAGAGCCACCGGCCACAGATGACCTGCGCGCTCGAACCCCCGCAGATCGCCGACCAGCAGCTCGCCTCCCCAGATCGTGCCGTCGTGCCCGTAGCCGGTGCCGTCGTAGACCACGCCGATTGCCGGTCCGATCTCGCGGTGCTCGGCCAGACAGGCCGCTAGGTGCGCGTGGTGGTGCTGGACGGCGATCGTCTGCACGCCGTCGAGGTCGAGCGCGTACTTGGTCGACAAGTACTCGGGATGGAGGTCGTGGACGACAACTTCCGGCTCGACCGCGAACAGCTGCTCGAAGTGTTTGATCCCGTCGGTGAAGCTCCGAAGCGTCTCGTAGTTCGAGAGGTCGCCGACGTGGTGCGAAACCCACGCGCGGGCGCCCCTGGCCACGCAGAAGGTGCTCTTCAGCTCCGCGCCACAGGCCAGCAACGGCCGCGGTGCCGGCACGGGCAGGCTGACGCTCGCGGGCACGTAGCCGCGCGAGCGGCGTATCAGCAGCGGCGTCGCGCGTCGCTTGGTGGCGCGCACCACCGAGTCGTCGGTGCGCGTCTGGATCGCGCGGTCGTGCACCAGGAACAGGTCGGCGATCCGCTCGAGGCGCGCCACAGCGTCCTCGTCCCGGTAGGCGATCGGCTCGTCGGATACGTTGGCGCTCGTCATCACGAGCGTCGCGCCGACGTCGCGCACGAGCAAATGGTGGAGCGGCGAGTACGGGAGCATCACGCCGAGGTCGCGCGAGCGCGGCGCGACCGCCTCGGCGACGGGAGCCCCGGAGCGTCGGCGGGCGATCACGATGGGTCGCGCCCGCCCAACGAGCAGGGCCTCTTCGCGTTCGCTCAGCTCCACCAGCGCCCGCGCGGCGTGGAGGTCTTCGGCCATCAGCGCGAACGGCTTGTCCTCGCGGTGCTTGCGGGCGCGCAATGAAGCGACGGCCTGCTCATCGGCCGCGAGGCAGGCCAGGTGGAATCCTCCCATCCCCTTCACGGCGACGATCGCGCCCGCGCCCAGGGCAGCCGCGGCGTCGCTGAGCGCCGCCCCACGTTCTGACAGGGTCGCACCCGATCGCTCCACGAGGGCGAGCCGCGGCCCGCACCTGGGGCAGGCGTTCGGTTGGGCGTGGAAGCGCCGGTCGAGCGGGTCATCGTACTCGGCCCGGCAGGCGGCGCACATGCGAAAGGCGGCCATAGTCGTGAGCGGCCGGTCGTAGGGGATCCCGCTCACGATCGTGAACCGCGGCCCGCAATTGGTGCAGTTGATGAACGGGTAGCGGAAGCGGCGGTCGCCCGGGTCGAACAGCTCGAGCAGGCAGTCGTCGCATGTGGCCGTGTCGGGTGTAACCGGCGCGTCCGCCGCTCCGTCGGGAGCGCTCGACAGGATCCGGAAGTCGCTCGCGCCGGCGGGCTCGATAGGCTCGGTCATCACCCGCTCGACCGCAGCGAGCGGCGGCGCATCGGGCTTCAGGCGGCGCACCAGTTCGGCGACAGCGCCAGGGGGCCCCTCCACCTCGACCACCACCCCGCGGGAGTCGTTGCGCACGAATCCCGTCAACCCAAGCTCGTGGGCGAGACGGTAGATGTAGGGGCGGAAGCCGACGCCCTGGACCGTGCCCTCGATCCGCACCCGGCGGCGCACGAGGGGTTCGGTGAGAGCGCCGGCGTCCATCTACGACGACGTCAGTCGGTCGAGGATCGCGTCGGCGCCCTTCTCGAGCTTCTCGAACCGCTTGTCGTCGGACACCATGTACGCCCACGCGGCCCCGAGCGCCGCGACGAGCACAGTCCCTGTCGCGATCGCCTTCTTCATGGCTACGACCTCCGTTCGGTCGTGGTTGACGACTCCACCAGCTCGCGCAGGACGTGGTAGGCGCTCGCCTGCGCCTCCTGGATGCGGGGGATGTGCTGCGAGCGTGTGACCACGACGTGATCGGCGAGGTGCTCGGCAGCCACCCGGCCGCCGTCGTAGCCGACGAGCGCGATCGTGACCAGGCCGCGCCTCCGTGCCTCCGCGAGCGCCTCGATCACGTTGCCTGAGCTCCCACTGGTGGACAGCGCGATCAGCGCGTCGCCAGACCGGCCGTAGGCGATCACCTGGCGCTGGAAGATCTCCTCCACCCCGATGTCGTTCGCGAGCGCGGTCAGGATCGCGGGATCTTCGGTCAGGTCGATCGCCCGCCGCGCAGCCCAACGAGCCGGCGGGAAGCGGAAGTCGGCCACGAGGTCCATGGCGTCCGTCGCGGACCCGCCGTTGCCAAGCGCGAGCAGCTTGCCCCCTGCATCGAACACCGCGCGCAGGGCGCGGGCGGCGGCGAGCAGCTCCTCGCGGTTGTCGAGCAGCGTCTGCTCCCGCAGTGCGCCGATCTCCTGCGCCTTCATCTCGACGGAGCGACGCACGTCTCCGATCACCGCCTCGAGGTCGTGCTCGCGCTCGGCCAGGAACGGATAGAGGAAGCTCGAGGCGCCGGTATCGTGGACGGGACGCGCTTCGCGGCCACGCAACAGACCCCGGTGCTCGAAGAACACGTGCACCAGCTCCCACAGCACGTGGTAGTGCGTCTCGGCGAGCTCCTGGCGCACGAACGGCTCCTCGCTCGGCGGGTCGAACTCCCACTCGGCGCCCGCGCCCTTGGCGTACGCAACTGTCAGGCAGCCTCGCCCGCGGGCGGCATCGAGCGCGGCCAGCGCCTCAGGGTCGCGCTCCTCGGCCCCGTACACGATCGCGATGTCGTCGGGCTCGGCGATCAGATCGACCTGCGGTGTCAACGCCCCGCCCTCGCGCGAGAGCCCGACCGCCGGCAGCGCGCGCTTGCCGACGATCACCGGATGAACGAACTCCACCGCGACGTGGCGCACGTCCGAGCGCGCCTGCGGTGAGGCACCGAGCGCGACCAGGCGCCCGCCGCGCGCGAATCGCTCGGCCATCAGGTGACAGAGGCACGCCGTGCGCTCGGCCTCGGCGGCGAAGAACCGCTCGTTGGCCGCCGTTCGCCTGGCCAGCAGCCGGTCGATGTGGCCAGTAGCCGCGGCGACGGTCAAGCCGGCACCCCCGTCCGTGCAGTCAGCCGCAACAGCCAGTCGCGCACCTGTTCCACCCCCTCGCCGGTGCGCGCCGAAACCAGCATCTGCTCGACGCCGGGGTGGACCGCGTCCAGGTTGTAGAGGAACCTGTCCAGCTCGAAGTCGAGGTGGTCGAGCAGGTCGATCTTGTTGATCACGACCACCTCGCAGGTGCGGAACATCAACGGGTACTTGAGCGGCTTGTCCTCGCCCTCGGTAACCGCGCAGACCATGACGCGGGCGTCTTCGCCGACGCGGAACTCGGCCGGACAGACCAAGTTGCCGACGTTCTCCACGACCAGCAGGTCGATCTCCGCGAGTGGCAGCGACGGCAGCGCTGAGCGAACCATGTTCGCGTCCAGGTGACATTCCGCGCCAAAGCCGGGGTCGGTGTTGAGCTGGGTGACCGGGATGTGCAGGGCGGCGAGCCGGTCCGAGTCGTAGGAGCCCTGCACGTCGCCTTCCAGAACGCCGACGCGGATGCCCTCGAGCGGCTCGGCCAGGAGGCGCTCGAGCAGGGTCGTCTTTCCCGCCCCGGGGGCACTCATCAAGTTGAGGACCGTGACGCCGTGGCAGTCGAAGTCGGCACGGTTGGCGCGGGCGATCGTGTTGTTGGCGTCGAGCGCGTCCTCGACGATCCTCACCTTGCTCCGGTGCATGTGGCCTCCTTTTCCTCGACCTCGATGTACTCCACCTCGAGCTCCTCGCCGGCCAGCACGCTCACGTTTGCGGATGCGCAGTCAGGACAGCGGAACAGCGGCCAGTCGGGCTCCCATTCCCCGCGGCAGGCGCGGCAGAGCAGCCGTACGGGCACCTCGATCAGCTCGAGGCGCGCTCCCTCCAGAGGCGTGTCGCGCGCGACGACCTCGAAGTAGAAGCGAAGCGACTCCGGCACGACCTGACGGAAGCGACCGGCGCGGACCCCGACGGCGGTGACCGGGCGATCGCCGGCGTGTCGGAGCGCGGTGTTCAGGACGGCGGTCGCGATCGACAGCTCATGCACCCCGCAGCTCTCCGATCGTATCCAGCACGACGCCGACCGCGCGCTCCACGGACTCGGCGACCGGGTCGCTCAGCCCAAAGCCCACGTCCTCGACCACCTCGGGCTCGCACGCGACCACCAGCACGCGCCCCGGCCAGCCGCCCACGTACTTCACGAACCGCAGAACGGTCTGGGGGTCCATCCCGTGCGGATCGATCAGCTGCCCGTCCTCGATCCCACCCTCCACGTCCTCCTCGGACGCCTCCATCACGTACAGGGTCCCCGGTGCCCCGCCCTGGCGGCTGACGTCCAACAGGATCAGGGCGTCATAGCCGCGCATCACCTCGTAGGCGAGATCGAGCCCGCCCGAGCCGAAATCCATGACCTGCACGCCCTCGGGCAGCTCGCGCTCGGAGAGCGCCTTCGCCACCGCGCCCCCGAAGCCGTCGTCACGCAGCCAGGCGTTGCCGACGCCGGCGACCAGGACCTGCTTTGTCCGCTGGGCTGTTCGCGTCATAGGGTCTTCACCTCGTGCGGTCGGAAGAACAGGTAGCGGCCGGTCTCGCGCATCAGGTCCTGGCCGGGGTCGTCGTCAACCGTGACCGCGAGGTGGATGCCGTCGTCGGTGTCGACGTAGATCCGCTCGAGCGTGGCGCGGCGGCCGTTGAGCATCCGGTCATAGGGGTCGCGGTCGGTGCCGGGGGCGAGCACCAGCTTCCCGCCGCGCTCGAACGTCACGCCGTCGACGGTGGCGCGCTCCTCGCCGGGGTTGTCGTCCGCGCTCTTGAGGCCACCATGCAGCGAGACCACCTCCTCGGGTGCGAGCGCCAGCGCGCGGTCGAGCATCTCTTTGACCGCTGGGTCGCGCCCGGCCTGTTCGCGTTCGGAGTCGGTCATCGAATGGATGTGGAGCACGAGCGCCTCCTCGATCTCCGTGTTGTCGAACAGGGGCCCGCGGCTCTCGGGCGCGATCCGAGGATGGTCGGGCAACGCGATTGCAGCTCCGAGGACGACGTCATCGGCCGGTCCTGCCAGGACCGGCCAGATGTTGACGCTCTCAAGGCCCGCCTCGAGCGGCGAGATGAACCGACCGGCCGACACCCTGACGACGATGTGAGTCGAGATCAGCGCGTGCTCGAGCGCGCCCGCGCGGTCGAGACCAGGCGCGACCTCGGCGGTGTTATGGACGCACGCGCGTACGACCGCGTGGCGGTCGGAGGCCGGCGGGTCGGAGCGGAGCGTGAAGCGGCCGCCGTCGAACTCGATGCTTCCTCGCCGGCCGATCTCGACCGGGCCCAGCTCCACCCGCTGCTCGGAGGCCTGGTGCCCTCGCCCCGCGGACCTGAGGCAGCGCAGCTCGGCGGTCAGCGTTGAGCGCGGCATCGGCTCGGCCAGGCACTCCATCCGCGCGTAGTCGAACGCGCCGTGGCACTCGACCGCATACGCGGGCGGGTAGACGATCCCGAACGGGGTCGGGGTGGCGTTCTTGGTCGCCCCGGGCGTGTAGGGGTAGAGCGCGTAGCCCTCGTATAACAGTGAGCTCACGAGCTCATCGAGCATCTTCCGCCTCCTGGGAGAGCAGCTCCTTCACGCACGCGTCGAACGTCGGCAGCCCGCGCGCGGCACGGCGCTCGTTCAGAGTGCACAGCGTGTCGTCGGCGAGGCGTATCCAGCCCCCGCCGGGGTAGTGCTCGGCGATCATCGCTCGCCACGCACCGATGGGCATCCGGAACTGCGCCGTCCGCGACCACGGCACCGGCGCCACCTGGAGGCGGCCGCCTCCTTCGCGGTAGAACACCTGACCCGAGAAGTGGAAGCCGAGCGGCACCTCCCCGTCGGACAGCGCGTGGAAGTACTTCGCGGTCGCGACCTCGAGGTCGTACGTGCAGGGGAGCTCGATCGCGAACGTGGTGGAGTCGCGGAACCCCCGCACGGTGACCGCGACCTGCCCCCACTGGAGGCCCTGTGTCGACGCCGCCCACCGCGCCGGTGGGCCGAATAACTCCACCAGGCGCCCTCTCGTATCGGGATCGTAGCCGCGCTTGGCGGGCTCGATCATCACCTGCACCGAGAGGGCGAGCGACTGGATGTCGTGGTCGCCGGGCTCGGTCGCGATCGCCTGGAAGACCATCGTCGGGGAGGCTGCGAACGCGAGGTGGGCGGCGTGCGTGATCTCGAACCGCGGCGCGGGCATGGCCGCCTGCACCGTCGCCGTCTGCTCCCCGAAGCTCACCGAACCGCCCC
>JAFASF010000147.1 GCA_019244745.1 Solirubrobacterales bacterium
GCGGGGCTTCCGGCGGCCACGGTCCGCGCCGGGTTCGACTTGTTTGGTGTGCCGACCGCGGTTCAGTTGACGGGTCCAGCTTGGAGCGAATGGCGCGTCCTCGCGGGCGCGCAGGCATTGTTCGAGGCGACGGCGGACGTCCAGCGCCAGTGGCCGGAGCTCGCGGCGCATGACCACGAGGAGATAGCGCGATGACCAGCCCCAGCCGCAACAGAACCGTCGTCGATCTCTCGCTCGAGATCTCCAACGGGATGCCGGCCCACGCCCTGTTCCCTTCGCCGATCATCCTTCCGTACGTCACCCACGATCAGGCCAGGAGCGCGGGTCTCGGGACAGCGGGCGATCCGTTCACCTACGCCGTCAACTACATCTCGATGCTCGAGCACGTGGGCACCCACGTCGACGCTCCACTGCACATCGAGGACGGCGGCCCGTCGATCGATCAAGTGCCCCTCGACTGGTTCGCCGGCCGCGCGGTGTGTCTCGACCTCCGTCACATCCCCGACCTCGGGGATCTCGACGTGCCGGAGCTCGAGGCGGCCGAACGCGAGGCCGGCGTCGAGATCTCAGATCACATCGTCCTGCTCTGCACCGGCTTTCACGCCCGGCACTGGCCGAATCGCGAGGTGGTTACGAACAACCCCGGCATCACCGCGGAGGCCACCCACTGGCTGGCTGACAGGGGCTCCCGCGTGCACGGGGTGGAAGGGCCTTCGACCGACAAGGGCGGCACGAAGGAGTTCCCAAACCACCGCACGTGCCGCGACCGAGGCCTGATCCACTACGAGTGGCTGGTCAACCTCGAGGAGCTCCTCGGGAAGGGGGAGTTCTGGTTCACCGGATACCCGCTCAAGTGGCTTGGCGGCACGGGCAGTCCGGTGCGGGCAATCGCGACGCTGTGAGGCTGCGGTAGGCGACAAGCAAGAGGAGGAGAGAAATGGCCCAAGAGCGGTTCCTCGAAAAGCTCACCTGGTCGGAGGTAGCGGACCGAATGCACGCGGGGATTGATGCGGTGCTCCTGCCGATCGGAACGACCGAGCAGCACGGCCGGCACATGCCCCTCGACACCGACTGCGTTATCGCCCGAGCCCTATGCGAGCGCGCGGCGCAGGCGGCCGCCGAGGAGAACCTCGAGGTCCTGATCGCGCCCACGCTGAACGTCACGCTTTCCTGGTACCACATGCAGTTTCCGGGATCGTTGCGCCTGCGCACCGACACGTTCCTCCACGTGTTCGAGGAGGTGTGCGAATCGCTGCATCACCACGGGCTCGGCAACCTGATCGCGGTCAACGGCCACGGCGGGAATGTCGCCGCGCTCACGGTGGCCGTGAACCGCTACTACGAGACGACCGGGCGCCGGGTGTTCCTGCTCCAGTGGTGGGAGCTCGCAGCCGATGTCGTCGGCGCGATCGAAGGGCCCGTGATCCATGCCGAGGAGGCGGAGACCTCGCTGGCGATGGCGCTCGGCCAGCGCGTGATGATGGAGCACGCTGCGCGTGACGCGTACGACCGTGGCGCGGCGGTCAGGGAAGCCGGATTCCCCTGGACGTCGTTGGGCAAGTACGGGCTCACGCACCGCGGCCCGGGCGTCGTCGTGCCGATGGACATGCTCGCCGACATCTCGGAGTCGGGCGTAGTCGGCGACGCCAGGCGGGCCAAGCTCGAGACCGGACAGCAGATCGTCGAGACGGTTGTTCCCCGTATGGTCCAGGTGGTACGCGACATGAGCTCGAGCGGAAGTTCGCCGCCCGCCCCGGAGACCCGAGAGGCGTCCCCGGCCGGCGCGGCGCCGTAACTCGACGGCGGGCCCAGCCTAGGACTTCGCGCTCCGCCGGGCCATCGAATGGATCGCGCCGAGCATCACCTGCACCCCCAGCGCCGCGTCGGCCGGGTCGGCGTCCTCCTCGGGAGTGTGGCTGAGACCATCGCGACAGGGGACGAACAGCATCGCCGAGGGCACCCGCTCGGCCACGCACATGGTGTCGTGCGCGGCCCCTGAGATCATCGTCGTGAACTGCTCGCCCGTCTCCGCGGCGGCTGCCTCGAGCGCCGCGACGAGGCGGTCGTCCAGCGGGGTCGCCGGCACCGTCTGACGCTGGCCGTACGTCGCGGTCATCTGGCGCTCGGCGGCGGCGCGCTGGGCGAACTGATCGACGTCCCGCACGACCTGGTGAACCGCATCGTCATCGGGGCCGCGGACGTCGAGGGAGATCCGCGTCCGGCCAGGGATGGCGTTGATCAGTCCGGGAGAGACCTCGATCTCCCCCACCGTTCCCACGGTGCCCGATCGTGCTGCGCGCGCGAGCCGCTCGAGCTCGATGATCGCCTCGCCGGCCACCACCGCGCTGTCGCGGCGCATGTCCATCGGAGTGGCGCCGGCGTGATCAGCGCGCCCGGTGATCGTGATGTCGCCGTGGACGTAGCCGGCGATCGCGTTCACCACGCCCAGCCGCCGCCCGGTGTCCTGAAGGACCCTCGCCTGCTCGATGTGCAACTCGATCCAGCCGGTCAGGTCATCGAGGATGTGGGCGCACTGCTGCCATCGCTCGGGGTTGTAGCCCGCCTCCTCGGCGTGTTCCCAGAAGGGACGGCCGTCATCGATCGCGCGGATGCGCTCGCGCAGCTCCTGCTCGCTCACCCTGCCCGCCACGATCCGGCTGCCGAGCACCATCTGCCCGAACCCGGAACCCTCCTCCTCGAGGAACGAGATCGCCTGCAGGGGCAGGTCGAGCCCCAGCTCGGCGTTGCACCGGCAGACCTCGAGCGCGCTGACCACCCCCAGCGTTCCGTCCCACTTGCCGCCGTTGCGGTTCGAATCGCAGTGCGAGCCGACTCCGAACACCGGCTCGCCGGGCGGCCGGTTGCGTGCCACCAGGTTGCCGATCGGATCCTCGGTGACCGTGAATCCGAGCTCCTGCCACGCACGCGTGAAGTAGTCGAGCGTGGCCCGGTAGACATCGGTGTATGCGTAGCGGCGGATCGCCTCCGAGGACAGGGTGTACTCGGGGCCGGCCAGCGTTTGGACGTCGCGACGGATGCGCTCGCCGCTGCGCTCCCTATCGATCGTGGGCGTCGACACCGACGCCGAGCCTATAGAAACGCGGCCGGGCCAGCGAGCAAGCGGTAGGGTCGTCCGGCGAAGCCTCCGACGCCGCGCGCCGGGGCTGCCTAGGGCTTGACGAAGCCATTCACCACCGCAGGAGGAGCCAACTTGCCGCGCAGACTCGTGGATCTCAGCCAACCGCTCGGCCGCCAAACTCAGGTACACCCGTTCTTCAACCCACCCCAGATCCTGCGGGAGCTGATTCACGCCGACTACGCTCCAGAGCAGCCGTCGTTCAACGCCGAGCTGATCATCACCTCAAACCACGCGGCCACCCACGTGGATGCGTTCGGCCACTACGACCGCTCGCCCGGCGCGGAGGCGATCGGCGAGATGCCGCTCGAGACCTTCTGCGGCCCGGCGGTCTGCATTGACGTGCGCGAGTACGGCGGGAAGGGTCACCTGGTCACGCCCAGCGAGGTCGAGGACGCGCTCCGCAAGGCGGGGCTCGCTCTGGAGTCGGAGGACATGCTCCTGTTCTGCACCGACCACTACAACCGGACCGCGGGCACGCCGGCGTTTCTCGACGGGTTCAGTGGCGTCGCACCGGAGACGGTCAGCTGGATGGCCGAGCGCGGCGTGAAGATCTTCGGCGTTGAGACGATCAGCCCGGACCTCGTGTACGAGTACGACGACTACCGCACGCACCGGGCGTGCGCGCAGCAACGGGTCACCCACTATGAGAACCTCAACAACCTCGCCGAGGTGGCCGGTCGACGCTTTGACTTCTACGGGTTCCCGCTCCGGCTCGAGGTGGCGTACGGCTCACCTGTGCGGGCGGTGGGGGTCATCGAGGAGTGACGACCGCGGACCGCCAGAAGAGGTTGCCGCGCTCCGTCGCTCAGTCGCTCAGGCGACCGCCGAGGGCTCGAACTGCGGGATGATGTCCGCTCCGTAGCGCTCGAGCGTGTCCTCGATCGAGGACGTCATCAGGTACAGGTTGACCTGGCGAACGCCAAGCTCCTCGAGCTCGCGCAGCCGCGCCAGATGCTGGTCGACGTCGCCGAGCAGGGAGAAGCGTTCGACGATCTCATCGCTTATGTACTTGCCGTGCTCGGCCCCGACGCGGCTGTGCTCGCTGTAGTCGTACTCCTCGACGCGCTGCGCGAAGTCGGTCAGTACGTGCGGGATTTCGCCGTCGGTCCCGTAGCGCTTGATGAGGTCCTTGACGTGGTTGGAGACCATCGCCGGGAACCAGCGGGTCTCCTCGCGCCAGCGCGGAAGGTCGCTCCCGACGACCGCCGGGGCGCAAACGACCGGCGCCAGGGCGTCGGGGTCACGCCCGGCCTCCACCGCGCTCGCCCGAGCCCGTTCGATGATCCAACGCGTGATCTCCGGATCGGCGAGCTGGATGATCACCCCGTCGCCGACGCGGCCGGCCACGCCCAGCGCTCGGGGGCCATAACCGGCCACGTACATCGGGATCTCCGGCTCGGTCCGTGCCCACTCCAGCCGCAGGGTGCGATCGTTCCAGTGCACCTCGCGCCCGTTCATCAGGTTCTTGATCATCTCGAGCGCGGCCTCGAACTGCGCCACCGGCACCGGATCGAGCCCGACCACCCGGCGGGATGAGTCGCCGCGGCCGATGCCCATCACCATGCGACCGCCGGTGATGTCGTGCAGCGTCGCGTACGCACTCGCGGTGACCGTCGGCTCGCGGATCCCCGGGTTGGTGACGCAATGGCCGAGCTTGATGCTCGACGTGGCGGCCGCGGCGAGCGTCAGCAGGATATAGCCGTCCTGCCAGAGAATGTGCGAGTCGTAGGTCCAGCCATAGCGAAATCCGAGCTGCTCGGCTCGCACGATTCGGTCCACGAACTGTTGCGCCGGCGGATCCGGAAGGAACGTCGCCCCAAACTCAAGCATCTCTCCTCCTCACGCTCGCGTGTCGGCGCCCTTGTGCGTACCCTGGGAGTGGATTTGTACCAGAGCGCCGGCCGCACGGCGGCGTCCGTCACGCGGCCC
>JAFASF010000166.1 GCA_019244745.1 Solirubrobacterales bacterium
CGAACATGTTGCGTCCCATGATGGTGGCGCCAATGTTTGCCCGTCGCTCCTCGACCACACCAGAGCTGGCGTTGACCTCGCCTCCCTCCTCGCCGTGCATCTCCCGGAAGGCCTTGAGTGGGAATACCCACTCGTGCAGCTCCATCCCGCCGATGCCCAGTGGGTTCTCCTCGCTTTGGTCTGGGCCGGCGACGTAGCCATCCAGCGACATCGTGATGCTGAGACTCAGCTTGCTCATCTTCGCTCCGTTCTGTGTCGCAATCTGCTGTATCAGACTTCCGGACCACACCAGACTCATCGGACAGGGTTCCCACCGACAGGAAGCAGACGTTGGCCGCGAACGCTCTGGTATCCGCGGTGGCTGTCGCACAAAGCTGCTGGGACGGAGGCCTCGAAGGGTCGTCGACGGCTGGTCGATGCGCCCGCGCTCGAGTTGCGCGGGGAGACCGTGGCTGGGGGCCGTTCAGGCCCCCATGGTGGCGATTTGGTGGCGGTGGAGCTTGATCAGGTTGTGCGTCAATGTGATTAATCGCCACTCGGTGCGCACGGCCTGCCTGCCGCGATGGTTGAAACGGTAGATCTTGCGGTTGTATTTGGTGTGACCGTAGACCGGCTCGATTGACACTTGACGTTTTCGGTAGGTCTCACGCCCGAGGTCGCTGGCGAGCACGCGGCGCATGAACGAGTACCGGCCGCCGGTCCAACCGGGTCGTTCTCCTTCACGTTTGCCGGAGTCAGGCGGGATCAGCACCTGGATCCCGTGCTCGGCGGTGACGTGATCCATGTGCAGCTCGTTCCAATACTGAGCGTCAGCGACCGCGACCGTCGGCTTGTCGCTCACGCCCGCCTGCTCGAGCTCTGATAGCGCCGTCTCGATCATTGGTCGCAGATGCGAGAAGTCGGCCGGATTGGTGCTGATCTCGGCAGCGATCACGATCTGTTGCTCGTTGACGACGGCTTGCGCGTTGTAGCCCTGGATGTAGCGGCGGTTGCCCTTCATCCGCCGCGAGTCCGGGTCGGTCAGGTTTACCTCTCCCTGCGGGATCGGCGGCGGCACATAAGGCTTCGTCGGACCGCCGAGGCGTCGCTTGTCATGCAGTCGCCGGTGCTCGCGCATCGCCTCATATGCCCTGTTGCCACGGCATTCCGCGGCCAGCTCGTCCTCCAAGAAGCGGGCAGCCAGGCGCAGTCGCGCAGCCCGCGAGCGGGGGATTGGCGTCGCGGTCTCCCACCGCTCCTGTTCGAGCTGGCGATGCGCTTCCCGCAGCCACGCCCGCCTCCCGTTCGGGCCGATCAGCTCGACGTCGAACTCGTCGTCAGGCTCACGCGCGGACTCCCCCGATCCGTCCGCATCCTCGTCCCCCTCCTGCTCGCTGGCGAGCTCGCGCTCGAGCCACTCGCGCCGGCCGTCCTCGGTCTGAAGCTCCGGCGGCAGCTCGTCACCGCGCGCATTGCCGTGCTGCTCGTCCTCAGCCTCGTCGGTCGCGATCGCCTCGGCGATGACCTCCCGCGCGATCCGGTCATAGTCAACGTTCGAGTCACTGCTCGCGCTTGCCGTCAGCTTCGTGCCATCAACCGCGACCACCCCCGATCGCACCAGACCCGCTCTGGCGCACAACCGCAACACCGAACCAAACAACGCGGCCAGCGGCTGCTGGTGACGGCGCACGAACCGCGCCACGGTCGCGTGATCAGGCGCCCTGTTAGCACTAATCACCCGGTAGGCGATGTCCTGACGGCAGTGACGCTCGATATCGCGCGACGAGTACACCTTCGTCGAATACGCGTACATCAACAAAGCCAGCATCATCGACGGCTCATACGCCGCTCGCCCATGGCCGTCCGCGCGATACGCCGCGTAGAACGCCTCAAGATCGAGCTGCTCGACCGTCTCGAGCACAAACCACGCCTCTGTGTCAGCGTCCTGGCCTGAGGGCCGGTGACGTCCGACCCGGCCGGTAGGTCCTCGGGCCGGCGACGGGCTGACTCCAAACCACGCTGCTCGACTGGCCTGACGAGCTGGCCGGTCTGGCTTGCATCTGTTTTGTCGCCCGTCGCCGCCCGAGGATCGCCGGCGTGACTTGATAGGAGCTTGGCA
>JAFASF010000233.1 GCA_019244745.1 Solirubrobacterales bacterium
ATGGACCTGTTGCCAAAGCAGTTCGAGGCCGCCTGGGAGGCGCTCGCCGAGGCGATCGAGGACGACGTAGCCGAGCCGATCCTGGAACTGCTCGACGACCCGTCCCCGCTCGTCTCCGAGCTCGAGTCGTGCGGCTCGACGCTCCTGCACGGTGACCTCCGGGATGAGCAAATCGGCTTCGGTGACGGCACACTGATCGCACTCGACTGGGGCTTGGCGACCCAGGGCCACCCGGTCGTGGATCTCGCCTGGTACATGGTCCACGACCTATGGCGGATCGAGGCCACCCACGACGAGGTCGTCGAGGACTTCCGCCGGGCGCGCGGCGACCACGACGACCCACGCGCGCTCGATCTCCTGGGGCTGCTGGGCCTGCTGATGTACGGCTGGATCTTCGGCATCGGCGCCGTCGTCCACACCGACCCCGCCGAGCGCCGGTGGGCGCGCCAAGAGCTCGCCTGGTGGGTGCCCCGCGCCCGACACTCATTCGACACCTGGTCGCGGTGAACGACGAGCGCGATCTAGCCGATTGCGCATCGCGGCATCGCCGCGGCGACGCCAGGCGCGCCGAACACGCGCACCCCTACACGTCCGTGCCGGACGAGAATGACTCAGTGACGTCCGCTTCCCGACGACGAGCGAGCACCCGACAATGGCCGCACCCACGCTCGCATCGGACGAGAACCGGCGCTGTCGGGTGACAGCTCCTTTCTGGCCGAGCAGGAGCGCCGGCGGTGAGACCTGCTTCTCGCTTGGCACGAGCATCCTGGCGCCGCAGACAAGAGACGCGCATCGCGCGGTCAGCAGGGCTCGGGCTTGACGTTCAGGCGCCGGGCGTCAGGCGGCTTGGAGCGCCGGGGCTAGATCCTCGGCTGTGGCCTCGACGGTCTCGGGCACGGTCACGATGAGCCGTCCGTCGCGGTCTAGGACCTGACGTGCGTTGATGACGGTCAGGCCGACGATTCGCTGGGTGCCTGGCGCGAAGCGGACAACATGTCCTTCCGGGGTTTCTTCGCCTTCGCCGGGCTGGGCTGACCGACGTGCAGGTAGAGGACGTCGCCTTCGGCGTCATAGTCGGCGTGGTCGAACTCGAGCGGGCCGATACGGATGTTCACGGCTTCCATCGCTTGGGATCCTTCCGGTTGGCCAGCGCAGCGATGATCCGCGCCGGCTGCTGCTCATAGCTTACGATCGCCATCAGCCAGCGGCTGGGTCCGACGTTGCGCCGGTAGAACCGCGCCGGGGCGGGAAGCGCGTCCGGCTCGACGTGGTCGGGTTTCGCGACCGTCTGCATCACAGCATCGAGTTGATCGACGAGTTCGGGATCGTCGCAAGCGATCTTGTCCTCCCAAATCCTGGCAAGCAGCACGACCTCTCGGCCATCGGGGTCGCTAACGATTGCAGCAGGGTCGTCGGTCGCCATTCAGAGCAGGCCTGCCGCACTGCTCGGACGAGCAGGGTGTTAGCGGCGGCTCAGTTCGAATCCAGCGCACCTTCAACCCATCCACTAAGGAGGATTCATGGGATCCGTGCTGCTGGACGCTGCCGGGCACCGCCGCTCGCCCGCGACCATGCCTGGCTATCACCGAGGCCGGCCGCCACGCAACAAGGGCGAGCAGTACCCAGCTGACCCGCCGAGGGTCGAGGAGATCGTCGCCGTCATGCGCAAGATCGGCGATCGCGCCGACGGCCACCGTTTGCGCGCCCTGATCGTCCTGCTCTGGCGGGCCGGCCTGCGGATCAGCGAAACGCTCGCGCTACCGGAGAGTGACCTGGACAGATCCCGCGGCGCGGTGCTCGTCCGGCGGGTAAGGGCGGCAAGCGTCGCGAGGTCGGGATGGATCGCTGGGCGTGGGAACGGCTCGATCCGTGGCTAGAGATCCGTCGCGAACTCCCCATCGGCGCCGTGCTGTGCGTGATCCACGGCCCAACTGCCGGGCGCCGCTGGGAGGCGTCGGCTGCGCGCAAACAACTGCACCACGCGGCCGCCGCTGCGGGTATCAGACGTCGGTTCGCACCGCACCAACTGCGGCATGCTCACGCAGTCGAGATGGCGCACGAAGGCGTACCGCTGGTCGTGATCCAGCGCCAGCTCGGCCACGCCAATCTTGGGATCACCAGCGTCTACCTACAGGACATCGATAGCAGCGAAATCATCCGCACCGTCCATGGACGACCATCACCGACGATCTCAGCTACCGCCGGCCTCCAGATGACGCGATAGATCAAACGCGGTCGGGTCGGCTACGCCACACCGACCGGCCCGACCCATACCCCCGGCTGGCGAGGAGCGAGACCAACTCCGTTGAGCGTAGCTCCGCCCTGCTTTGGCGGCACGACGCGCATCTTGCTTCTTCGCTCGCGCCGCCGGAAGCAGCGGGCTGACTGTTGGG
>JAFASF010000254.1 GCA_019244745.1 Solirubrobacterales bacterium
CGCGATGTCGTCCGCGACCGCCTGGCCGCTTATCGCGACGCCGGCGTCGGCACGCTGATGATCACGCCGATGGCCTTCACCGCCGAGGAGCGGATCGAACAGCTGCGAGCCGTGGCCGAGCTGGCCGGGTGACGGGCGCCGCGGACCGGCTCCGGCTCTTCCTCGGAGCATTCGGCGACCCCGGCCACGCGTTCCCGATGCTCGCGCTCGGCGCTCGCCTCGCCGAGCGCGGGCATGACGTGCTGCTCGAGACCTGGAAGCAGTGGCGGGAGCACGTCGAGGCCCACGGATTGCGGTTCGCGCCCGCGCCCGAGTACCCGGTCTTCCCGACGCGCGAGCAGCCGCTGAAACCCTACGAGGCCGTGGTGCTCGCCACCGCCGAGACACGACCAGCCGTCGCCGAGTTCGCGCCCGACGTCGTCGTGCACGACATCCTCACGCTCGCTCCGGCGATGGCGGCGGAGCTCGAGGGCGTCCCCGTCGCCACCCTCGTTCCGCACATCTATCCGCCCGGGGCGCCCGGTTTTCCACCGTATGCGCTGGGCGCCCGGCTGCCGCGCACGGGCTTGGGGGCGCGGCTGTGGCGGGGTCTGGCGCCAGTCGTCGAGTCGGGCCTGCGCCGAGGCCGTCGGGAGCTCAACGACACCAGGGCGGAGCTCGGATTGCCCCCGGTGGCGCGGCTCCACGGCGGGATCAGCGGACAGCTGTGCATCGTCGCCACGTTCCCGCAGCTCGAGTACCCGCGGCGCTGGCCGGCAGGGGTGCACGTCGTCGGGCCGGTCCTCTGGGAGCCTCCGTTCGGCGATGTGGAGCCTCCGCCGGGCACCGAGCCCCTCGTGTTGGTGGCGCCGTCGACCGCGCAGGATCCCGAGCAGCGCCTGGTGCGCGAGGCGCTCGCCGGCCTGGCCGAGGAACCGCTTCGGGTGCTCGCGACCTACAACCGCCGGCTGCCGCCGGGACCGGTCCCGGTTCCGGCCAACGCCCGGCTCGTGGAGTGGTTGTCGTATTCGCGCACGATGCCGCGGTCCGCGCTCGTGATCTGCCACGCCGGCCATGGGACGCTCGTTCGGGCGCTGGCCTCGGGCTGCCCGGTGGTGTGTGTTCCGGCCGCGGGGGACATGGCCGAGAACGCGGCGCGGGCAGACTGGGCCGGCGTAGGCGTTCGGCTGCCCTGGCGGCTGCTAAGCCCGCTTGCGTTGCGGCTAGCCGTGCGCCGAGCGCTCGAAGCGCCGGCGCTTGTTCAACGCGCGCGCGAGCTCTCAGCCTGGGCTCGAGCCAACGACGGCGCCGGCCGCGCGGCCGAGCTGGTCGAGGAGCTGGCTCTTAGTCGTCGCGGTGCTCGCGCACGAACGCGATGAGCTCGGGATCGTCACCTTCGACCCGGTCCATCGGCTCGCCCGAGCAGCTGCACAGGTCGATCACCGCGCGCTCGTCCGTGACCTCGACGGCGCGCCAGACGGCGCCGTTTAGTTCCCACTGCTGAAGGTCTTCGATTGTGACGGGAGCGGGGCGCTGCTCTTGTTCCATTGGTTGCTCGAAGCTAGACAAGCTAACTCTGGGGGTGGGACTCGAACCCACAACCTAACGGTTAACAGCCGTTCGCTCTGCCATTGAGCTACCCCAGATTATGGTGTATTGGCCGATCTGCTCCCGTCGACTCGAATCGACCCAACTCCTCTGGGCACTTTATCGGGTAGCGACGCCGCCCCGTTCTCGACCTCCGCATGGCAATTTGAGCACAGCAGCACGCACTTCCGAGCCTCGGAGCGGAGCGCTTCTAGCGAGAGGGTGACGCCGTAACCGCTGATAGCCAGTCGTTTCTCATCCGGCTCGACGTGATGGAACTCGAGTGCCCCGATATAGCCGTCGTAGCCGCAGATGCGGCATTTGCCGCCGGCTTCTGCGACGAGAATGGCCTTGAGCTTTCGGCGGCGGCGAGCGACCCCCTCTGCTCGACAGCGTTTGCATCTGTAATAGCCGCTCCCCTCGATCGCGAATTCGGTTTGTCCGTGGAGCGGACACGACAGCCCGCCCGGTCTGAAGGCGATCAGGCCGCGAACGCCTGCGTCAGCGCGAGCGTCCTAAGGTCCCCTGTCCGCGTCCCCGCCATAAAGCGAATCGAACGCGCGCTCCGCCGCCTCGAGCTGCGTTCGCGCCTGCGCCACCGCCCACCGTCGCGACCCCCGGTCGACCGCCAGCACCGTCCAGCCCTTTCCGTCCTCGTCGCTCAGGTGGACGAGGATCGTGTTCGCGCCCAGCTCGACTCTCGCGCGGTGGGCCGGATTGGCCTCCTCGAACAGGATGCGGGGCCTGGGATCGGACGGATCGGCCACGAACGACGTCCACCGCGACCGCGGCGGCCGCGGGGGCGTGGGCATCAGACGGCGGTCTCCAAACGAGCGACGGTGCGGCCGATCGCCTCGAGCACCCTCTCGCGCTCGCGGGCGAGCTCGGCGATCCCGGGCGCACCGGACGCCCGCGCGCGCCGGATCGCGCGGTCGATTCGCGCGAGCTCGAGCACGAGCCGCGCGTGCTCGAGCTGGTCGACGCTCACCGACCCGGCTCGGCCGGCTCGATCCACGAGGTCCGCCACGAGCCGCGCGAGCTCTTCGTCGTCCGGGGGGAGCTCCGACAGGGGTGAGCCTGTGCGGCCCGCGAGATGCCGGGCGGCGCGCCGGTAGAGGTCGCTCGTGAGCAGCTCGTCGGGGTCGATTTCCCTAAGCGCATCGGCGCCGGCCTGCGGCACGGCGATGCACAGGGCGAGGAACGTGCGCTCGGCGCGCTCTCCGTGGTCGAGCGTCGCGGTGGCGACTGCGCCGCTGACGCTTGCCGCCGCGGCCCGGGGCCGAGGTGATGCCAACAACGACGCCAGCCGCCCCTCCGACAGCTCGAGCCGCCCCGCCACCCGCCGCAGGAGGTCCTCGCGCAGGACGCTGGCGGGCAGGTCCGCCAGGACCGGTCGGAGCTCGTCGAGCGCCCGGTCGCGTCCCTCGGCGCTGCCGGTGTCGGCGCGCTCGAGGATTCGCTCGACGTGGAACACGACGAACGGGACCGAGCTTTCGACCCGCGCTCGCAGCGCCTCTACGCCCTCGCGCTCGACCAGCTCAGCGGGATCCGTGTCGTCCGGCAGCGGCACGACGCGCAGCTCGAGCTTGCGCCCGGCGGCCAGCCGCGCGGCCCGGAGCATCGCATCCTGGCCGGCGCGGTCGGCGTCGAGGCACAGGTCCAGCACCCGGACCACCCGCTCGAGCTGGCGCACCTGCTCCTCGGTGAGCGAGGTTCCCATGATGCCCACGGCGTCCCGCAACCCCGCCTGGTGGAGCGCCAGCACGTCCGTGTAGCCCTCGACGAGAATGATCCTTCCGGCCCTCGCCGCGGCGGCTCGGGCCAAGTGGATCCCGAACAGCTGCTCGCGCTTGTGGTAGAGCTCGCCGTCGGCGGTGTTCAGATACTTCGGGCGTTGGTTGTCGCGCATCGCGCGAGCGCCGAATCCGAGCACGCGGCCCCGTGCGTCGGTGGAGGGGAACATGATCCGCTCGCGGAAGCGATCGTAGATCTGGCCGGGACGGATGCGCGAACGCTGGGCGAGCCCGGCGGCCAGCAGCTCCTCGTCGGTGAATCCCGCCCCCCGCGACGCGAGCAGAATCCTGTCCCAGGCGCTCGGCGCATAGCCAACGCTGAACTCTCGCAGCGTTGCCTCGGTGAGTCCCCTGCTCATCAAGTACTCGCGGGCGGCGGCGGCCTCGCGTGCGTCCCACAGGTAGCGCGCGTAGTACGTCGCGGTCCTGGAGAGCAGCGACTGCAGCCGGTCGCGGCGCTGGCGTCGGGAGGACGCGCCGGGATCCTCGGCCGCCGTTTCGAGCGCGACGCCGAAACGATCCGCGAGCGCCTCGAGCGCGCCGGTGAAGTCGAGTCCCTCGGTTTCCATGACGAACTTGAACGGGTCGCCCGATGCCTGGCAGCCAAAGCAGTGGTACAGCCGATCGTCGGGGCTGACATGGAAGGAAGGAGTGCGCTCCTCGTGGAACGGGCAGAGCCCGAAGTAACTGTTGACCCCGGCGCGGCGAAGCTCGGTCCGAGCCGAGACGAGCGCGACCATGTCGACTGCGTCGCGGACGCGGTCCCGGGAGTCGTCGGTATACCGCGTCACCGCGCGAACGCCGTCGGCACGGTCACGGCCTCGAACGCCCGGATGCAGAACCGATCGGTCATGCCGGCGAGGTAGTCCGTCACGCGGCGAGCGACGCTCCCGGGCGGGATCGAGTCCGGAATCTCTTCGGGGCGCGAGCAGTAATGGTCAAACAGCGACCCCACGACGCGGTGGATCTTGGCATGCTCGCGCGTCACCTCGGGCCCGAGATATACGCGCTCGAACATGAACGTGCGCAACGCGCTCATCGCGCCTCCGATCACCTCGCCCTGCACGATGTCCCCGGCGCGATCGGAGTGCTCGACGAGGTCGTGCACGAGCGTGTCGATCCGTCGCGTGCCGGTGTCC
>JAFASF010000266.1 GCA_019244745.1 Solirubrobacterales bacterium
GTTGGAAGACATTCTGGCCGACGCTCAGAACGAGACCGGGTTGCCACCGCCGGTACTGGCCGAGCCCCTACCGTGGGCGCCGATGGAGTCAGGCGAGGACGCACTGCGCCGCGTGCGCGAACACGGCGACCGCCAGATGACCGAGACAGAATGACACCGAATGACACGGCCTGACCTCGGATCCCGCTCGGAGGTGGTCGCTGGCTCACACGCTGGCTGAGAAGATCCTGCTCGCGCACTGCGACGCCGACGATGTCCGCCGGAGACGTGCTGATGGCACGATGCGACGTCGTCATGGCCAACGACGTCTCGGGGCCGGTTGCCTTCCGCCAGCTGGAAAAGATGGGCGCCACGAGCGCCCGGGAACGGGGAGCCACGGACCTGGACGCTCCAGTACGCGTATATGACGTTCTAGAGCGACCAGGTCACCCCGGGGTGACCCCGCAGGTATTCGCCGTTGGCATCTCCTCGAGTGCCGGGAAGCGGCCGAGGTCGCACGGCCCGGCTCCTCGGTCCGCATCGGCACCCGGACCTGGGAGGTATCGGTCGACGGGAAAGGGTTCCGGGCTAAGCCGGTCCCCCGTTTCGTTCTCGAGCTCCAAGAAGCAGGCGGCCTGGTCCCGTGGGCGCGAGGCCGGATGCTGGTCCCGTGGGCGCGAGGCTGGATGCGCGCGTGATCACAGAACACTTCTCGCCCATCTAACGCTAGGAGACCCCATGTCCTCGTACCCGCATCTGCTCAGTCCCCTCCGGATCGGAAGTGTCACCGTTCGAAATCGGATCATGCAGACAGCGCATGTGAAGCTGTTCGCGCGGGACGGCGTCGATTCGGAGCGCAACGTCGCCTACCAGATCGAACGGGCGCGCGGTGGTGCCGCATTGCTGATAACCGGCAACCGCCTGGTGCATCCGACGTCAACAACCGGGATGCCGCGCTTCGCCTTTGCCTACTTGTCCGAGGCCATGCGCGTGGACCGGAGGATGACCGCCGGCGTACATGAGCACGGCGCCGCGATATTCGCGCAGCTCAATCACTTTGGCGTCAACGCGGCCAGCGACGTGGCGGATGACCTGCGCGTGCTGTGGGGGCCTTCTGCGGTCAAGTCGCCGGCTTACGGGGAGACGGCAAAGGCGATGGAGCCCGAGGACATCGCCGAGGTCGTCGAGTGGTGGGCGCGCTGCGCTGAGCTGTCCCGCGAGGCCGGTTTCGACGGTACCGAGGTGCACTTGTCCCACTCGTACCTTCTGCACCAGTTCCTGTCACCTATCTACAACAAGCGAACAGACCAGTACGGTGGCTCCCTCGAGAACCGGTTGCGCTTTCCCCGTGAGGTGATCGCCGCGATCCGGCAGCGAACCGGACGCGACTGGGTGGTTGGCATCCGCGTCTCGCTAAGCGACTTCATCCCCGGCGCACTGGACGTCTCCGACGCCATCGCGATCGCATCCGCGCTTGAGGGCGACGGCGAGATCGACTACGTGAACGTGACGGCCGCCGGCTACCACAACATCCATCTCGCGATTCAGCCCTCCGACGGCGAGGACGGCTTCCTCGTCGATCTCACCGCCCGCCTGAAACAGGGCGTTGGCGGGATCCCGGTGTTCACGGTTGGCGGGATCAAAGACCCGCACCTCGCCGAGGAGGTGATCGCCGCGGGGAAGGCGGATATGGTCGCGATGACTCGCGCCCAGATCGCCGACCCCGAGTTCGCGAAGAAGCTCCTGGAAGGGCGCGAGGGAGAGATCGTCCATTGCATCCGAGGCAACCAGGGCTGCATCGCGCGAGTGTTCAAGGGGCTACCGATCCAGTGCACGGTGAATCCAGCCGCCGGACGCGAGCGCCGGTTTGGCGCCGGCACCCTCCAGCGCGCCGAAGAGCCGCGCTACTTCGTGGTCGCCGGCGGTGGGCCAGCCGGTATGAAGGCAGCTTGTGTGCTCGCCGAGCGCGGACATCGCGTGACGCTGCTCGAGCGTGAGGAGCGCCTGGGTGGCCAGATCAACCTGATCACCAGGACGCCCGGACGCGAAGAGTTCCGCTGGATCGCTCGGGACCTGGAGGGCGAGCTGCGGCGCCGCAACGTCGACATGCGGCTGGCGACGGAGGGCAACGAGGAGTCGGTCTCCTCGCTCTCGCCGGACGCGGTGATCGTGGCGACCGGCGCGCTGCCGTCGCGAAGCGGCTTCTCAATCATGAACCCACTGGTCGATGAGCTGCCAGGGGTGCATAGGGAGAACGTGGTCTCCGCATGGGATGTGCTGCGCGACTCGAGGCCGATCGGCGAGCGGGTCCTCATCCTCGATGACGATGGAGGTCGCTACACGGCCGGCGTGGCCGAGGTCCTGATCGACCAGGGCAAGCGGGTGATGGTCGCGACCCACTTCAACGCCTTGTTCCCAGCCACCTTCTACACACTAGACATGCCGTTCCTGTACCAGCGGCTGTTTGAAAAAGGGCTCTCGTATCGGCTGAACGTGTGGACCAGCGCGATCGAGAGCGAGAGCGTTTCGCTGTTCAACATCTACACGGGCGCCGAGGAAGAGACGGTGGGCGTGGACACCGTCGTGCTCGCCACCGGCCCACGCGCCGATGAGAGCCTCTACTTCGCGCTCAAGGGACGAGTCGATGATCTGCACCGCATCGGCGACTGCGTCGCGCCGCGCAAGCTCGACCACGCTATCTACGAGGGTTTCCTCGCCGGGCGTGAGCTGTGGTCGCCCGATGAACGCTATATCTATGAGGGCCAGCTCGAGCGGATGGAGGAGATGGCCCTCGCGTGAGGAGGTGCGCGATCAATCCCGGCTCGGGCTTGCCGTCGAACTCGCTGAACGGCTAGCCGACGGCCAGTCGCTCTCCGAGAGGCGCGCCAGCGCGAGCGACAGCGCGTGCGTGCCGTTTTGCCCGAGGCCCTGGCTCCGCGCCGCGATGTAGAGCTGCTCGGCGATCGCCGTGCCCGGAAGAGACAGGTTCATGCGGCGTGCCTCGGTCAAGGCGATTCCCAGATCTTTGATGAAGTGGTCGATCTTGAACCCGGGCTCGAAGTCTCCTCGCAGGATGCGCGGGCCGTAGTTTGAGAGCGACCACGATCCCGCGGCTCCCCCCTTGATCGTCTCGATCGTCCGCTCGACGTCGAGGCCGGCACGATGGGCGTAGAGGAGCGCCTCGCAGAGGCCAATCATCCCCGCCGCAATCGCGACCTGGTTGACCATCTTGGTGTGCTGGCCCGAGCCGGCGGGACCGAGGTGCGTGATCGTCTGGCCGAGCACCTCAAACAGCGGGAGCGCCCGGTCGAACGCCTCCCCGCTGCCGCCCACCATGATCGTGAGCGCGGCGTTCCGCGCCCCGACGTCTCCGCCCGAGACCGGGGCATCTAGAGCCTCGACGCTCCTGGCCGCGGCCGCGGCATGTATTTCCACCGCCAGCGATGGCTCGCTCGTCGTCATGTCGGTCAGCAGCGATCCCGGCCTCATCACCTCGAGCACCCCGCCCTCACCCAGGACGGTGTCCCTCACGTCGCCGGGATAGCCAAGCATGAGGAATACCGCGTCAGCGTCGGCGGCGACCTCGCGCGGCGAGTCCCGCCACCGGGCGCCGCCGTCGATGAGATCGCCGGCGCGCTCACGGGTCCGGTTGAACACGTCGACCTGATGGCCCGCAGCGAGCAGATGACCGGCCATCGGCCCGCCCATGACGCCGGTCCCGATCCAGCCGATCCGCCGGCTCTGCACTCCATTCAATTCGTTAGTCCCCTTTCTCTCCAATCCATCAGTCCTCCGTTCGGTGGTGCCCGGCGCGCGACCGTATGGCCGGCAGCACCTCTGTGGCCAGGAGGCGTATCGAGCGCAGGACGTGGTCCTGCGGCATTCCCGGCCACTGGACGCGGCAGATGAAGTAGTCGGCTCCGAGTTGGTCCATGTGCTCCCCCAGGGTCGTCGCGCACGTTTCGGGGGAGCCGAGCACGAAACGCCCACCGGCGCTGAGCTCGGGGAAACCGCGCCGGAGCGTGTCACCCGGTGGCAGCACTTCGCTCTGACCCCAGTGAACGTAGGCTTCATACTTCTCTTCGAGATACGGCCGAGCCACCGCCAGAGCATCGTCATCGGTGGGCGCCACGCAAACCTCCTTGAGCACCGGGGTGTGGCCGGATGGAGGAAGACGGGCAGTGGCGCGCTCGGCGCGGTACAGCCTCATCTGGCGCTCGAGCTCAGCAAGGCGCGTGTGCGGGTTGACCAGCCAAGCATCGCCCAGGCGGGCTGCTCGCCTGACCGCTCGGTCGCTGTTGGCGGCGATCCAGATCGGTGGTGGGCGGGATGGCACCAGGGCCAGCCGAGCATTGGTCAGGTCGAAGCCATCCCCCGAAGCGGTCACCGACCCGCCGGCGAGCAAACGGCGGACGATTTCCAGCTTGCGCTCGAATAGGTCGGCACGCCCGCGCGCCACCCCGAATGCGGCGTTCTCCACCTCCCGGTAACCGAAACCGACACCGAGCACGAAGCGACCGCCGGCGATCGCATCAAGCGTCGCGGCGTTCTCGGCGACCTCGACAGGGTTCAGCAGGGTGAGCAGCAAGATGCCCGTCCCGATCGTCATCTCGCCTGCGGCGGCTGCAACCCGCGCGAGCAGCGGCACGCTCTGGAACATCTGGAAGGGGTGCGACAGGAAATGCTGTCCAGCCCAGACAGACGCGAACCCGAGCTCGCGCGCGAGATCTACCTGCTCGAGGTGCTCACGCACCGCGCCCTCGGCTGGGACGCTCGCCGGGTGCTGCGCGGAAAGGAAGAGACCAAGCTCAACCTTGCCTCTCGGCTCGCTCATCACAGACGCGCGCCGACCGCCTCGGCCGCCTGCTCGAAGCACCCCATGGGTGGGGAGGTGAGGCCGAAGCCGATCATGCCCCGGCCAGCTTCTCGGTGGAGCATCACGATGTCGATCACCGGGCTGATCCCGGTCTCCACCACCAGCATGAGGTCGACGCCGACCGGCGCGCCCCGGTCACCGAGCGCCGGTACGACATAGCGCGGATGCTCGGCAATTGCGATTTGCGCGGCTCGCTCGTGGATACGCACGGCCTCCCGCTGGTCGACTCCCAGCAGCGGCCACAGCGCAGGCGCGGCCGGGAGCACCGACGCGCCCAGGCCGGCGCACTCGACCAGAAGCGAGTCACCGCAGCCCGGGCCCGCGTCGGCGGGACCGAATCCTTCCATCAGGACGCCTTCCGGTACCTGAGCGGGAGCTGTGAACCAGCGATCGCCGAGCCCGGAGACCTTGATCCCGCAGTCGCGACCGTTGGCCCCCACCGCTGTGACCAGCGTCGACCCTTCCACGCCATGCCCCGCATCGAGCATCAGCTTGCTTGTCGCGAGCGACACCGCCACGAAGAACTGCGGATTTCCCCGCAGGAACGCGAACAGGCGCTCCTGCACCTCGGCGGCGATGCCGGCGCGCGCGAGACCGGGCGCCAGCCGTTCTGCGAGCATGGATGTCGCCGCGGCGTTGCGGTTGTGCAGTTCGTCGCCGCGCCGCAGCGCCTCGATCACGATCTCCTCGCAATCGATCCCGCCGAGCTGTCCGAGCGCGACGTCGAGGGCGGCCGCCGCCTCCCCCCGCAGCCAGCGCAGGCGCTCGAAGACGTCCTCGCCGGTCATGCCCAGGATCAGCGACCTCCCGAACCCCTCCATCAGAAAGTGGAAGGCGCGGCGGCCGCTGCTCTCGTCCTCCACCACGACCACCGGTGTCGATGCCGTGATCGCGCCGGCGCCGCCGGCCATCGAGCCATGGTCTTGGGCTGCCCCGAGCTCAACCTGTTCACGCCCGAGTCCCTCAAACTCGGCGGCGCCGGCAATCCCCGCCCGGAGCGGCGCCGAGAGCTCCTCCACCGGAGCGGGCGGCGCGGCGTGGAGAACCAGTTCCGGTCGCATACCCGGGACGACCTCCAGCGCCGGCCTGACCGCGACGAGCCGGGGCTTACACGCGAGCACCCGGGCGATGGCGCATTCGTTGGCAGCCGTTACGTCTACCGCTTGCGCCGCATTCTCTCTCGCGTCCATCAGGACAGCGGTTCGGGAAAGATGTCTAGACCGGGGGCATGCGCCCGCTTGTAGACCATCACCGAGCGCTGGAAGCGAATCACGAGCTCGCCTCGCTGGTTGTAACCGCGCGTCTCGATCTCCACTACCCCCTGTGTCGCTCGTGACCGTGACTCGCGCGTCTGGAGCACCTCGGTCTCGGAGTACAACGTGTCTCCGGGGAGCACCGGGTTTGGCAGCTCGATCTTGTCCCAGCCGAGGGCAAAGCCGTGCTCGCTCACATCGGCGACGCCCATGCCCGTGACGATCGCGAGCGTCAGCACGCTGTTGACGAGCGTGCTGCCGAACTCCGACCGTTCCCCATAATCGCGGTTGAAGTGAATCTGGTTGGTGTTGTTGGTCAGCAGCGTGAACTGGATGTTGTCCGCTTCGGTCACGGTACGTCCGTAGCGGCAGCGATAGATGTCTCCGGCGCGGAAGTCCTCGAAGAAACGTCCCTCCCAGCCAGACCTGATCTCGCCCATCAGGTGCCCTTCGCCACCGGCCCCGTCCCGAGCCGCTGGGCCAGCTCGAGCAGTGCCTCGGCCCGGTGCACGATCGGCGGGTCAACGAGCTGGCCCCCGACCGCGACCGAAGCGTCGCCGCGGCGGCTGGCCTCCGCGAAGGCATCGGCCACGCGCCTGGCATATTCCAGCTCGTCGGCGGTGGGGCTGAAGTGCTCGTTGATGACCGGGACCTGGCGGGGGTTGAAGGTGGCCTTGGCGGTGAATCCCAGCCGACGAGCCTGGACCACCTCCCGGAGCAAACCCTCCCGGTCGTCGAGGTCGGGAAAAACACCGTCGATCGGCAGCACCCGTGCGGCTGTCGCCGCCACCACGGTGGCCGAACGTGCGTACACCAGATCCGCCGCCTCTGCTTCGCGCTTTGCCGGGAGCCCGAGGTCGAGCGCGTAATCCTCGGCCCCAAACATGACCGCGAGAATGCGCTGGTGCGCTCCTGCGATCTCGGCGGCTCGAAGCAGACCGGCGGCGCTCTCGATCGTCGCGACGATTCGCACAGCTTCCGCGGGATCGGCATCGTCGAGCAACGCGACGACCGGCTCGAGGTCAGCGGCCGACTCGACCTTGGGAACGCACACCGCCTCGAGGCCTCCTCCGAGGATCGCCTCCATGTCTGCCCGGAACCAGTTCGTCCGGACGGCGTTGATGCGAACGCTCCGCAGCGGGCCGGGCCTTTCCTCTCGCAGGGCCCGAGCGACCATCGTGCGCGCCGTCGCCTTCTCTGGCGGGATCACGCCGTCCTCGAGATCGAAGAAGACGGCGTCGGGCGCCGGCGCGAGCTCGTAGACCTTTTCGAGAAAGCGCTCGCGGTTCCCCGGTACGAACATCCACGAGCGCAGAGGCCTGGGCGGCGGCGTCGGGGATCGCTCGTGCCGTTCACTCACTGCGCCCGCCGCCCTCGCCGCCGCAGTCCATCAACGCGCCCTCATCGGTCGCCAGTCTATCGACCCGATCCTCGCGCGCCCGACCCGCTCAGCACCCGGAATCATGGCCGCATGGCAGACGGCAGCCCACCCGCTGGCCATTCAGCCAGCGTAAGTGCCACTGAGCTCATACACCGCGAGCGCGTTCTCGCGGAGGATCATGCGGGCCGCGGGCTCGACCTCCTCGGGAGCCAACAGCTCTGGCAGAACGGCGGCGAGCGCATCCCGCCACCACACCGCCGCGAGGAGATAGAGCTCGGGGGTGGTCGATGCATCTGATGCATACAGCAGCTTCGAGATTGGCGCCAGCTCGAGCGACTCCGCCAGCGCCTCCCGAGGCCGCGCCACGTGCGGGATCGTCAACGAGAGGTCGAGGAAGACGTTGGCGTACACGTGCGCAAGCCAGCCGGCCTCGCGCACGAACGGATAGCAGTGCAGGAGCACGAATCGCGTCGCCGTGAAGCGCTCGATGAGGGGCTTGAGGTAGCTGGGATCGGCTCGCCACAGATGAAGGTCTGAGTCGCCAAAGCCGCAGTGCACCTGTACCGGGAGCGGATCTCCGGTTGCCTCGTTCGCCTCGAGCGCTCCGATGACGTGTTCGGGCACGCGGTCGAGTCCTCCCCGGTAGGCGGCGATCGTCTTCAGGGCCGCGTAGCCGCCCGCACGGGCACTCGCGACCTCGCTGGCCGCTTGCTCCCCGCGGGTCTCGAGCCGGAGTACCGGCAGCGCGTGACACCCGGCCAGTTGGCCGAGCTCGTGCAGACCGACCGACGCCTCCGGCGGTGGATAACCGTCGTCCACCAGCAAGAGTTCGGTGTTCGTGGCGCGCAGGAGCGAGCCAGAGTAGGTTCCCGGATCGGTGGCGAGGCGGCGGTCGTAGACGGCGAGCTCGTCAGGAGCGCACCCCAGCTCGGCCGCGATGACCCGGATCGCGCGGCGGTAGGTGACGCCGTTTGCCACATGAGGCCACTGGCGCGGATCGGAGCTCTCGGAAAACAACCCGCGGAACTCGTCGAGCGTGCTTGGAGGCGCTCGCAGGATGCTGTGCGCGTGCTGGTCGACGAGCGCGATGGTGCTCAGCGTTTCTCGAAATGTCTCAGCTGTTCGAATGTCTTGCCTCCCGAGTCAACGGCGAAACGGTGATACTGCTGTCGATGGCGGGCGAGCGGACGCCCCACCGGGAGATCGTGCTGAGGGAGGCCTCGGAGGTCACCGTCACGGTGATTCCGGCCCCTCGAGGTCCCACGCTTCGAGAACGCGTAGCGGCGAAGGCGGCCGTCACGAGCGCGCACGCGATCATCGGTCTCGTGGTCGTGGTCGTGCTGGCCGGTACGATCGTCGCGGCGCTATTGCTCGGCGATCGGGGCGGAGGAGCACTCGCTCGGTCACATGAGAGAGGACCGGCGGGAGTTGCCGCCGCGGATGGCCATCCGCTTCGCTGCTTGAGCATCACGCTTTCTCAAGACGACCCTAGCTACGCACGCGCCGACTTCGACGCCGCCGGGCCGTGCGGGCGATACGGCGGATCCGTCCGGGCCATCTTCCATTGGGTCGATGGCGCTTGGCGGCGCGTGCTCGATCAGAAGCGGTACTCCTGCCCACTCGCCTCGGTTCCCGCTCCCGTTCAAGCAGAGCTCGCCGTCTGCCAACGCCCGAACGCGCCGGTCGGCGTCGTCTGACCGCTCTCGGACATCACGGCGGCACGAGCAGGTCGCGAAGTCCGAACCGATCGGCGTGGGCCGCAAGGGTCGGCGTCCACTCGGGGTCGAGGGCGAGATACGACTCGGGATCCGCCGAGACGATCCCGACCAGCACTTCGCCCACGATGCGCCCGCCGACCTCGCCGAGCCGATCGCCGTCGTGCCGAACCGCCGCCTCGCGCAGGATGTAGAGCCAGAGCGGCGTCTCGTCGTGCCAGCCGAACTGGGTCAGGTCGACCTCCTCGGGTGTGAGGGCCGTCGCGCCGATGTGGCGTGCGACGGCTTCGCCTGAGGGCAGCCCGGTGCCCTGGCCGCGCTCGAGGTCGCGCGCCGCCAGCGATCGGTACGCCTCCTCCTCGACCGCGCCGGTGATCGCCTGCGGCAGCTCGATCAGCGAACGGGGCAGCTGGCCGTCGATCGGCTTGGCGCGCTGCGCCGGCGCGCTCCCCGGGACATCGAACAGCAGCGCCCAGTCGACGCGCCGCCCGTCGATCGGGCCGAACCCGATCAAGTCGGGGAACACCGGCAGCCTCGGCCCGTTCTCCTGTATCTGGTAGAGCTGGCGGATCTGCGAGTGACCGTAGCGGTAGGCGGCATCGGCAAACTCGAGCGGGATGAACGGTCGGTGATCGGGCCGGAAGTGCTTGGTCCCGGATTCCAGCAGCTCGTCGATCAGCTCCCTGCCGGCCAGGCCGGGCAGCAGCTCGTTGACGATCAGCCACTGGTAGTGCCAGGTCAGCGAGCGGCGCGCCTCGTCAAACACGTCCTCCTCGCGGGCCCCGTCTTCGCGGAGCCGGTCCACCAACCGGTTGTGGGCGGCGATGAACGCGACCTGCATCTGGCCCATGAACACGTGGACGTCGTTGCGCGGGTCGCCGATCAGGGCGAGCCCCTCCTGGTTGCGCGGCAGATCCCCGTCGTTCTCGAGCAGCTTTGCGGGATCGGCGCGCTGGTAGAGATACGGCGAGCCACCCGGGCCGCCGCCGTACAGCGACTCGAGGTTCGCGCGGGGCGAGCGCATGTTACGCAGCGCCTCGATGTCGGCGTGCTCACGGAGTGGCGAGCGATCGGCGGTCAGGTCGTGGGCGACGTACTGTCCGAAGAACGGCCACCCGGCTTCAACGCTCGAGTCGTCCTTGCAGTCGCCGCCGTCGCAGAATCCGCCCGCGGCGCCGATCGTGTGGAGCATGGCCTCGTCGGCCTGGAGCGCCGGCAGGTCGAACATCCGGCCGTAGCGTCCGGCACCGTCCAGGGGAGCGTCGATCCGCTCCGGAGCCAGACAATGGTCGCGGAGGTGGCGCGGCGCGACCGTGGTCATCCGACCCTCAACCCGCATGGCTTCGTGCACTCCCCGCGGTGCCATGATCGGGACATTAGCGTCTGGACCCCACCGGCAGCTCGACACGGGCGATCGTGCCGGACGGTCGGGCGCTGGTGATCGTCAACGTGCCGCCGGCCGCCTCGATGCGGACGCGGTATGAGGCGAGGCCGATGTGTCCTTCGCTGAGGGCCGCATCGACGGCGCCGTCGGCGATGCCTCGGCCGTCGTCGGCGATCGTGAGCCCGGCGTACCCGTCGTGGTGAGCGAGCGTGATGCGGGCCGAGCGCGCGTCCGCGTGCTTGACCACGTTGGCGAGCAGCTCGCGCGCGGTGGCGTAAAGCAGGCGGTCAGCGGGCGTACGCAACTCCGGGTCCCAGTCGTCGGTCGTAAGGCTCACCGAGATCCCGCTGCCGGCCTGCGCGTTCTGCGCCAGCTCGCGCAGCGCCCGTGCCAGACCCGCCTGCTCGAGCACCGCCGGATGCAGTTCGCCGACCGTGGATCGGAGCAGGCGCGAAGACTCGCCGAGCGCTTGATCGAGGCGGGCGAACGCGTCCGGGTCGGCGAGGTCCCGGGCGTCCTCGAGGTCGTGTCGTGCCGCCAGCACATACTGGAGCGCGCCGTCGTGCAGATTCTCGGCCAGCGTGCGCCGTTCGCGATCCTCCGTGTTGACCAGCTCGCCCAGGAGGCTGGTGCGATCGCGGACCAGCCGGCTGATCGTCTGCACTCGCGAGCGCTGGATCCACGACAGCGCGACGCAGCCGCAGCCAAGCCCGGCCAGCACCAAGGTGCGAAGCGCGATCGAATCCCACGGCTCGGCGTTGGCGGACTTCGTGAGGGCGCTGGAGAGGAAGTACAGGGCGACCGTCGGTATCACCACGGCGGCGCATACATCGGGTCGGAGCTGGGTCGCGGCGAGCAGAGGAACCAGGAAGAAGCCATTGACGAGGACGTCTGCCGTCCAGCTCTCGCGTGCCGATGCCCCCGCCAGCAGCGTCAGGGCCGCGAGCGCAATCAGGTCCATGAATAGGGCGACCCATACGAAGCGCAGAGCCAAGGCGCTGCCGCGCCAACCCCAGAACCCGACGGCGATCGCCGACGCCGCGTAAGCCCCCGCGATCGCATCGCCGCCGGCGCTGTCGTGGACCGGGGGCACGATCGCCACCGTCACGAGGACGAACACCACCATCACGCCGCGCAGCAAGACCTGCAGGCGCACACCCCGACGGGCGTGTTCGAGCACCGCCGCCTCGAGCTCGGTGCTCGAACTCAGATCGGCTGCGGTTACCCGCTCGAGCGCGGTTATCCTGCGAACGGGGTCTATGTCCACCAGTGACAGCAAGATTACGGTGGTGGTGGTCGACGATCACCCCTTCTTTCGTGACGGGGTCATTCGCGGGTTGACCCGCGGCGGACAGGTCGAGGTCGTCGGAGAGGCCGGGAACGGGCGCGAAGCGCTCGAGGTGATCGCGCGCGAGCGCCCGGCGGTCGCGCTGGTCGACTACCAGATGCCGGATATGGACGGGCTGGCCCTGGTGCACGCCGTGGTCCGGGACCAGATCCCCACCAGGGTGCTGCTCCTCTCGGCTTTCACCGACAGCGCGATCGTGTTCAAGGCGTTGCAGGAGGGCGCCGCCGGCTATCTGCCCAAGGAGGCGCGGCGTGACGAGATAGTCGACGCCGTCCTCAGCGTGGCGAGAGGTCGCACGGTTGTTCCGCCGGAGCTGGCCAGTGGCCTGGCCGATGAGATCCGTCTACGCGCCGAGCCTGGCGCGCCGGCCCTCTCCGAGCGCGAGCATCAAGTGCTCCGGGCATTCGCGCGCGGACTGTCGATTCCCCAGGTCGCGTCCGAGCTGTACATCAGCCCGAGTACCGTGAAGACCCACACCCAGCGGCTATACGAGAAGCTCGGCGTCTCCGACCGCGCTGCCGCGGTGGCCGAGGCGATGCGCCGGGGTCTGCTTGAGTAAGCGACCCGCGCTCGGCCGGCGCGTGTCGCGTCCTTCGGCGCCGGCGGCCACGCGGGCCGCCGGCGTCGCATCACCCACTTCAGGTCTGAGCCTGCTCCTCCACGGGGGCAGCCGCGTCCGGTGTAGGCACAGCTTCCGTGCTCGCCGGCTCCGCAGGCGCGGATTTAGACTCGGCGATGAGGTGTGCGCCGACGGCGCCGATCGTGCCCGCGCCCAGTGCCGCGAGCGCCCAACCGGGACCCGACCTCTCCGTTCCCAACGTGTGATCGAGCGACAGCTCGCCCGGCCCCACCTCGGCCAGCGCGAGCGCGGCGGCGATCATCACGAGGTTGTACTCATACCCGCCGTTGGTCGCCCAAGGGCCGTTCTTGATATGGACCCGGTTGATCGCGGTGAGCATCACGGAAATGAGCGCGGAAGCGGCGAGCGGGGTGGCAAAGCCGAGGGCGAGAGCTGTGCCCCCGGCGCTCTCGGCGGTTCCCGCCGCGGTCGCGTGAAGCCGGCCGGGTCGCATGCCCATCCCCTCGAACGCTTGGGAGGTGGCGTCGAGTCCGTGCCCGCCGAACCATCCGAACAGCTTCTGCGTGCCGTGTCCGATGAACAGGCTGCCGACCGTGATTCGAAGCAGCAGACGGCCGATCTTCATCGTCGTGTCTCCTTTCGGTGTGAGGCCGCGGCGGCCACCCCCGATCCCGGCAAATTCGACCACCCGGTCAGACGCGCATCGATCGACAATCCTACATGACCATATAGGTCGATCAATGATCGGCTGCTCTATAGCTCGACGACTTCCCGCGAAAACGCGTGTTAGAGCGTTCGAGAGGCGTGTGACCGGGAAGACGGCAAATACGATGGATGGGTATGAACCGCGCTGATGGGCGCAGGGTCCCGGCGGCGGATCTCGGCTCCCGGACGCTCACCCATCTTCAGCGCCTGGAAGCCGAGAGCATCCACATCATGCGCGAGGTCATCGCCGAGGCCGAGAACCCCGCGATGCTCTACTCGATCGGCAAGGACAGCTCGGCGATGTTGCACCTGGCGATGAAGGCGTTCCATCCCGCCAAGCCGCCCTTTCCGCTGCTCCATGTGGATACGACGTGGAAGTTCCGCGAAATGTATGACTTTCGCGACGCCACCGCGACCCGTCTCGGCCTCGAGCTGATCGTGCACATCAACCAGGAAGGCCTCGAGGCGGGCATCAGCCCGATCAGCCACGGATCGGCGATTCACACCGACGTGATGAAGACACAGGCGCTGAGACAGGCACTCGACAAGTACCGCTTCGACGTCGCCTTCGGGGGCGCCAGGCGGGACGAGGAGGCCTCGCGCGCGAAGGAGCGCGTGTTCTCGTTTCGCTCCGCGGCACATCGGTGGGACCCGAAGCACCAGCGTCCCGAGCTGTGGCGTCTTTACAACGCGCGCAAGAAGCCGGGCGAGTCGATCCGGGTGTTCCCGTTGTCGAACTGGACCGAGCTCGACGTGTGGCAGTACCTCTACGTCGAGCGGGTCCCGATCGTCCCTTTGTACTTCGCCAGGCCGCGACCGGTGGTCGAGCGCGACGGGATGCTGATCATGGTCGACGACGATCGCCTGCCGCTGAACGAAGGCGAGGAGCCGGCGCTGCGCAAGGTTCGTTTCCGGACGCTGGGGTGCTACCCGCTCAGCGGCGCGATCGAGTCTTCCGCCGAAACCCTCCCGGAGATCATTCGGGAGATGCTCCTCACGCGCACCTCCGAGCGGCACGGGCGCCTCATAGACCACGACCAGACCGGGTCTATGGAGCGCAAGAAGCAGGAGGGTTACTTCTGATGAGCGTCGCCCTGCAAGGCAGGCCCGGGTCGATCGAGCGATACCTCTTCGAGCAGCGCCAGAAGCGGCTGTTGCGTTTCATCACCTGCGGGAGCGTCGACGACGGCAAGAGCACCCTGATCGGCCGTCTCCTGTACGAGTGCGACCTCGTGTTCGACGACCACCTGGCGGCGCTCGCGCGCGACTCCGCGCGTTTCGGCACGCAGCGCGGGGAGCTTGACTTCGCGCTGCTGCTGGATGGGCTCGTGGCCGAGCGCGAGCAGGGGATCACGATCGACGTGGCTCACCGGTTCTTCGCCTCGGAGCGGCGCAAGTTCATCGTCGCCGACACGCCCGGGCACGAGCAGTACACGCGCAACATGATCACGGGCGCGTCCACCGCCGACGCCGCGGTGATTCTCGTCGACGCGCGCAATGGGGTGCTCACGCAGACCCGCCGCCACTCCTACCTGTTGTCGCTGATCGGAGTACGCCACGTCGCGCTCGCGGTCAACAAGATGGACCTCATCGACTACTCCGAGCGCGCGTTCCGCGCGATCGAGCGGGAGTATCGGCGGTTCGCGGCCGGCATCGGCATGGAGGACATCGTCGCGATTCCCATCTCGGCGCTGAAGGGGGACAACGTGGTGTCAGCGGGCGAGCGTATGGCCTGGTACCGCGGGCCCGCGCTGATGAGCTACCTGGACACCGTCGAGCTCGACGAGGACCGCCTTGCGGAGCTGCCGTTCCGAATGCCCGTTCAGTGGGTCAACCGCCCGAACCTCGACTTCCGGGGTCTCACCGGGATGATCGCGAGTGGGGTGATGCGTCCGGGGGAGCGCGTCCGCGTCGAGCCGTCGGGGATCGAGACCGCGGTGGCGCGAATCGTGAGCTACGACGGCGACCTCGAGCGGGCGCTCGCCGGGCAGTCGATCACGCTCACGCTGAGCGACGACATCGACGTCTCACGCGGAGATTTGATCTGTGCCGCGGACTGTCCGGCCGAGGTGGCGGACCAGTTCGAGGTGAAGCTCGTGTGGATGAGCGATCAGCCGCTGCTGCCGGGGCGTCGCTACCTGTTCAAGATCGGGACGCGAACGGTCCCCGGAGCCGTCACCAGGATCAAGTACGCGATCGACGTCAACTCGCTCGAGCACATCGCGGCCAGAACGCTCGAGCTCAACGGCATCGCGGTCTGCAACCTCGCGCTGGATGAGGCGATCCCGTTCGACCCCTACGCGGTGAACCCGGACACCGGCGGCTTCATCGTCATCGACCGGGTCACGAACGAGACGGCCGGGGCCGGAATGATCGATTTCGCGCTGCGCCGCGCCCACACCATCCACCACCAGCACATGGACATCGACAAGTCGGCGCGCGCCGCCCAGATGGGCCAGAAGCCCGCCGTGGTTTGGTTCACGGGGCTCCCCGGCGCCGGCAAGTCGACGATCGCGAACCTGGTCGAGCTCAAGCTGCACCATCTGGGCTATCGCACCTACCTGCTCGACGGCGACAACGTGCGCCATGGCCTGAACAGGGACCTCGGGTTCACCGACGCGGACCGGGTCGAGAACATCCGGCGCGTCGCGGAGGTAGCGAAGCTGATGGTCGACGCCGGCTTGATCGTGCTGGTGTCGTTCATCTCCCCCTTCCGCAGCGAACGGCAGTTCGCGCGCGGCCTGCTCGAAGCGGGCGAGTTCGTCGAGGTGTTCGTCAACACACCCCTCCCAGTCGCCGAACGCCGCGATCGCAAGGGTCTCTATGAGAAAGCGCGCCGGGGTGAGCTCACGGGCTTCACCGGGATCGACGCGCCGTACGAGCCTCCCGAGGACCCGGAGGTCGAGCTGCTGACCGTCACCTGCACGGCCGAGCAAGCCGCCGAGCAGGTGATGGCTGCGCTGCGGGACCTGGGCCTGCTGGCGCACTGACGGACTGATTTCCTGTCAGATTCTCGACCTCCACGTCCTCGCCAGAAAGGATCGACCGTGCCAAACCGCGCCGCAATCGTCACCGGGGCATCCCGTGGAATCGGACGCGCGATCGCCGAGACCCTCGCCGCCGAGGGGTACGACCTGACGATCACCGCTCGCCAGCCCGAGACGCTGGAGCAGGCTGCCGATGCGCTTCGCGACAACGGGTCGGAGATCCAGAGCGTCGCCGCGAACCTGAGTGGCGAGGAAGCGATTCAGGATGTGGTGCGGCGCCACCGCGACCGGTTCGGCCGATTGGACGTCCTGGTCAACAACGCCGGCGTCGGGATCGGCGCGGCGGCCGGCGAGCATCAAACCAAACACGTCGACCTCCAGCTCGACGTGAACCTCCGTTCGATCATCCTGTTCTATCGCGAGTGCCTGGAGATGCTCCGCCAATCCGGTGCCGAGCACCGGAGCGCGCTGGTCATCAAC
>JAFASF010000294.1 GCA_019244745.1 Solirubrobacterales bacterium
GGCAGAAATCCCAAGAGCCCGATGAGCAGCGCCGAGGCGTCGAGCGCGGTCGTGTCGTAGTGCTGGCAGAAGACACCCCGATCATCGGTGCCGTTCTCGCACACGTCGGCGTGGATCTCTTCAGCCGCAGCGCGCCACCGGTCGGCATTTTCCCGGTCACCGCGCAACCCGGCCAGCGTGGCGCCGCGGTCCGCCGCCACCCAGCACAGCACCTTCGACGCCGTGAAGTGCTGCGGTGGTCCCCGTACCTCCCAGATCCCCTGATCGGGCTCGCGCCAGTGCTCAAGGGCGGCATCGACCTGGCGCACCAGCAGCGGCCACCGCCGCTGGTCCAGCTCGTCGCCCGAGCGGACGTGCAGCGCCACCGAATCGAGCAGCACCCCCCACACGTCGTGCTGGCGCTGATTCCAGGCGCCATTGCCGATCCGGACCGGCCGCGCGCCGTCGTACCCCGACAGGTGCTCGAGCTCTTGCTCGTGCAGCTCCCGCTCGCCGCCGATCCCGTACATGATCTGCAGGTCGGGGTTGTCCTCGGCCAGGTCGGTGATGAAGTAGAAGAAGTCGTCGGCTTCCCGGTCGAAGCCCAGCGTGTACAGACCCCACAGCAGAAACGTCGAGTCGCGCAGCCAGCTGAACCGATAGTCGTAGTTGCGTTCGCCGCCCGGGGTCTCCGGCAGCGACGTCGTCGCCGCCGCCAGCATCGCCCCGGTAGGGGCGTAGATGAGCCCCTTCAACGTCAGAGCGGATCGCTGCAGGTACGCGCGCCAGGGATGATCGGGGAAGCGTCCTCGGCCGATCCACTCGTGCCAGAAGTCCCCGGTCCGCGACAGCCGCTCGTGGGCCTCGACGAATGTCGTCGGCGGCTTGCCGTCTCCCCACGAAAGGGCGCAGAACACCTGCTCGCCGGCTCGCAGGCGGCGGCGGGCCATCGCGCGCGGCCCCTCCAACCCGAGATTCATATCGGTCGTCAGCCGAACCTGAGGCTGCCCATCCTCCGGGCCCACCTCGGCCTGCCCGTAGCCTTCGGCGCCGTGGACCCAAACTCCACGCCCGCGTCCGTAGTCGAACGCCGGCTCGCACTCGAGGACGAAGTCGATCGAACCGCTCAGGCACCGCACCGTCCGCAGCAGCACCCGCTCGGGCTGATGATCGGATGGGGCCCGGCGATAGGCGCTCGAGCCGGGCACGTCATCCCGCCACGGCCCGATGAGGAGCACGTCGCGTACCACCGCCCAGCCGGTGGGGCTGTCCCAGGTCGTCTCCAGAACCATCGTCCCCGCGAGATACCGCCGGTCCGCGGGAACCGTGACGTCCGCGGGTCCCAGCCGAAACCATCCCGCGTGCCGATCCAGGATCGCCGCGAAAATGCTCGGGCTGTCCATCCTCGGCAGGCACATCCACTCCACGCTGCCGCTCGGCGCGACCAGCGCGCACACCTCGCAATCGGAGATGAACCCGTAGTCGGCGATGGGCGGAAACGGACTCCCGCCCACCATCGAGTGGGATCCTCGAGAGACTCCGAATGTCCGCACGGTCAAGTGAATGCCTTAGAGCTGGAACACCACGCGGGCGGCGACTCGTCCGGCCTCGACATCCGCTATCGACTCGTTGACGGTCTCGAGCGACCGCACCTCTCTGATCACGCGCGTCTTGCCGGCGGCGTGCAGCTCGAACACCTCCCGTAGGTCGGTGCGAGTGCCAACGATCGAGCCGACCAGGTTGATGCCGCCGAGGACCGTTTCGAAGATTGGGAGCTGCATCCGGTTGTCGGCGGGAAGTCCCACGAACACCAGCGTTCCCCCGCGACGCAGCGAACCATAGGCCTGCTCGAACGCGGTCGGAGACGCGGCAATCGCCAGCGCCTGATCGGCCCCGCCGAGACGCTGAATCGCGTCCGCGGGGTCCTCCTCGGTCGCGTTGACGGTGAACTCGGCTCCGAGCTCGCGCGCCAGCTCGAGCTTCTCGTCCACAAGATCGACAGCCACGACCCGACCACCCGCGATCGCCGCGTACTGGATCGCCAGGTGCCCGAGCCCCCCGACCCCGAATACGGCGACCAGGTCAGTGGACCGTGTTCCGCCGACGGCGACCGCCTTGTACATCGTCACCCCGGCGCACGTCAGCGGGGCGGCGTCCAACGGGTCGATCCCGTCCGGCACCCGCACCACGTAGCGAGAGAACGCGGTCGCGTACTCCCCAAAGCCCCCGTCGACCGAGTAGCCCATGTTCTGCTGCTCCAAGCAGAGCGTCTCCCGGCCGGAGACGCAGTAATCGCAGACTCCGCACGCATAGGCGAGCCACGGCATCGCGACGCGATCACCAACTCCAACCTCGGTCGCTCCGGGTCCCAGCTCGGTGACTATCCCAACCCCTTCATGGCCAGGGATGAAGGGCGGCGTCGGCTTCACCGGCCACTCCCCGTGCGCGGCGTGGATGTCCGTGGCGCAAAGGCCGGATGCCTCGACTTTGACGCGCACCTGCCCCGGAGCGAGATCCTGGCGGCTCACCTGCTCGATCGTCAGCGGTTCGCGGAACCGGTGCACCACCGCCGCGCGGTACGTGCCCGGCGTTGCCGAGCCCACACTCGGCTGCTCGCTACTGACAGCCATCACGCCTCCTTCGATTGGACCCGGCCTCCGACCGCTCGACGAGCACCACATACCCGGCTGCGCGGTGCTCCCGCTCCTCGTTACGTGCTCCGGAATGCTACTCGCGGCGCTGCTCTGACTCCACCACAGAATCGCTCGAAAGACCGAATCGTGGGATCTGGCTGTGGGCGAGGTAGGATCCGGCTGGGCCATGCCGCGGTCTTCGTTCCCAGGCCTGCCTAAGCTCGAGATCCTGAAGAGCCGGTCATCCCGCGGGTGGGGCGGCGGCAGGACCGCGGTGGCTGTCCTCTCCGGCGGCGCACTGATCGTGGTCGGGTGCGGATCGTCGACCGTACGCCCGACGACCTCGGCACCGACGTCTACCTCTGGCTCGACCGCGTCGGTGCAACAAACCAGTACCCACAACAAACTTCGGTCACTTCCGCAAGTTCAAGCCGCCACCGGCAGGACCCCGGCGCCATCTCCCACTGCGACCACAGCGGACCGCTCGTTCCTGGAGACCGTCTTCAACGACGCCCAGGATCTCTGGCGCCGGGAGTTCGCCGCCGCAGGCCTAACCTACTCACCAGCGCGACTCGTGATCTTCTCTTCCAATGTCCGATCCGGATGCGGGGTTCACGAGGATGCGGGCCCGTTCTACTGCGGTGCCGACCACGGGATTTATCTCGATCTCACCTGGTTTGACGTGCTCGCACGGCTCGCTCGCGTAGGGTCCTTCGCGCAGGCGTACATCGTCGGTCACGAATTCGGCCACCACGTCCAGCACCTTCTTGGTATCGACGTCGGCGCCGCCGCTCGCGTGAATCCCAGCAGGAAGAACGCTCTATCGGTGGCGGGCGAGCTCCAAGCCGATTGCCTGGCTGGCGTCTGGGCTCATTCGGTGTACAGCCGTGGCGAGTTGACAGCCAGCGACATCAACGACATGCTCAACAAGGCGGAGGTGATCGGCGACGATTTTGCGGCGCGGTCGTCCGGCCAACCCGTCGATCCCGGGCTGTTCACGCACGGATCATCGGCGCAGCGCCAGCACTGGCTGAGGACCGGGTTCGAGTCGGGTGACCCGGAAGACTGCGACACGTTCTCAAGCGGCCAGTTAACCGGCCCCGGGGCAGCTCGGTAACACACGAGCGAGCATGTGATGACACAGGCTCGACTGACCATACGCTCCCCCGTGATCATTCATTGCACCCTCGCTGAGTGACGCCTCTACACTCCATTGAGCCCGGTCTGCTAATGCCTGTGCCTGCGATCGGAACCTCGCTCCTCCTAGCCGCGGTCGGCGTGATTCTCCCGCTACGAGGTGAGAACGAACGTCACGAGGAAGTCGCTGACCAACGTCGATCTGGTCCTCGCTAATGCTGTCTCCCGCCCAGATCCGCAGGCGCCGCGTCCTTCTCTGGACCGTCGGGATCGCGGTCGTGCTCGCGGCCGGGCTGGTCGGCGCGCTGATCGCGAACGCCATCAACTCCCCGTCGAGCCCGAAGACCACCACCTCGGCGGGCGTTTCGTCCTGCAACGTGACCGCAGTTGCCGGTCAGGAGCTCCCCTCGGTGGTCACGATCCTCGCCGGCAGCGGCACCTCTGGCGGCGTGGGCTCGGGAGAGATCATCCGCTCAGACGGTTACATCCTGACCAACAACCACGTGATCCTGCCAGCGGTTACGGGCGGGGAGCTACGGGTGGTGTTCGATGACGGCAGCAGGGCGACCGCGACGATCACCGGACGCGACCCGCTCACCGATCTGGCGGTCATCCGGGTGGGCGGCAAATCGGGACTGCGCTCCATCCCGGTCGGAGACTCGTCAAACCTCCGGATCGGCCAAGCCGTGGTCGCCCTTGGCGCCCCCCTCGGGCTGTCGAGCACGGTGACGAGCGGGATCGTCAGCGCGCTCGGTCGCACCGTCCACGTCCCCGGTGAGGCATCGCAGTCGGCCCTGCTGATCGACGCCGTCCAGACCGACGCGGCGATCAACCCGGGCAACAGCGGTGGCGCCCTGGTCGACTGTTCCGGCCACCTCGTGGGGGTGCCGACAGCGGGCGCCAGCATCCCCTCGAGTTCGGGCGAGGCCAGCGGTGGCAGCATCGGGCTCGGCTTCGCGATCCCGGTCAATCTGGCCACGAAGGTCGCGGACGAGATCATTGCCACCGGCACGGCGACCCACGCCTTCATCGGGGTTCAGGCCGAGCCGCTCTCCGCCATCGCCACACGTCAGGGTGGCGAGGCCAAGGGTCTGAGGGTGACCGCCGTCGTTGCAGGAGGTCCCGCCGAGAGTGCGGGACTGCGGGTCGGCGACATCATTACGTCGATTGACGGCCAAGCGGCGGTCAGCACCGACCAGCTTATGGCCGTGACGCTAACTAAACGCGCCGGCGATCGGGTCGAGGTCGGCTATGAGCGCAGCGGCAGCCAAGCCACCGCCACGATCACGCTAGCCGCCCGACCGTAAGCTCGCCGCACCGTGGTGTGGCGCCGCCTAGCGCGCTTAGCCCGCGCTCACTGTCCGCGCTCAGCCCAGTACCGCTCGGCGTCCCCTTCCATCTTCTCCAACCGCGTGTAGTAGTCCGGAAACTCGTTCAGGTGCGCCCACGCGATCTTCCCTGTGATGGTCGGGTCGTCGTCGGTAACGTTCGTCTTCGGGTCTCGGAGACCATGCTCGAGCTCAACGCCGAGCCCCATCCTGAACTGCTCGACGTCGAATTGGGAATGGTCCCAATCGATCCCGATCCGTTCTCCGATCTCGCGAGCCTGCTCTGTGGCGAAAGCCATATGTTCGTCCATCTCTCTACGGTGCTCTTTTAGATCTGGTAGCGGAGGGCCGGCACACGCGCCCGGACCCGGGATACTGTGCTCGAGATGGCACACTACGCGCACTGATCCCGTGTGCGACGCTCGCGGCGCCACGACCGCAACACCAAGACCAGCACACTGGTGCATTGGACCGGCGTCGAAGTCATCACGATCGTCGGCGCCGAGCTGGGCCACGGTCGCGGCGGGCGGTCACTGCACGACCTGCCGGATCATCCGCGATCCCCTCGACGTTTGAGCGGAAGTGGACCCTGAGCGGACGCGGCCGAAAGACGCTGACCGGCACCGACGGCGGAGTCGTGCCTGGCGCGTGCTGCTGGGGGCCGCGTGCACGCTCGTCGGCGCCGCCCTCACCCTGAGGCCATTCACCTCGCTCGCCGTCCTCGTAGTGTTCGTGGCGGCGAGCTTCCTCGCCAGTGGACTCAGCGAGCTGTCCTCAGCCCGGGCCGCGCCAACGCCTGCGCTGGCGATCGCGGGGGGTCTGGGATGGATCGCCGCAGGGGTGATCGTGATTGCGTGGGCGGGGGGCACCATCCACGCACTCGCGATAGTGGCCGGGATCAGCATGGTGCTGGGCGGCCTGACCAGAATGACCCGCGCGATCCGCGGCCAGGTGGTCGACCGCCTGATCGCGGCGCTGAGCGGACTGGCGAGCGTGATCTTCGGGGGCCTCGCGCTCGGCTGGCCGGACCTTACGGTGCTCGTGCTCGCGCTGCTGGTCGGGCCGAGTACGGTGATCTTCGGCTTGGGGCAGATAGCCTCGGCGTTTCGCGGGCGCCCTGACCTCCACGCGTCGGCGCGCGCGCGTCGCCGGCGGCGGTGGCTGCGAGGCGCCGGCGCCGTCGGTGCCTTGATCCTCGCGCTGGGGCTGCTCGCAGCCAGCGCCGAGATTCACCGGTCCACAGCCTCCCCGGGCCCGTTCTACACCGCACCGCGCGTCGTTCCGCCCAGACCCGGCGTGCTGCTCCGCAGCGAGCGCTTCACCCTGGGTATCCCGGACGGATGGCGCGCGTGGCGGATTCTCTACACCACCACTCGCGACGAGAACGTCCCAGCGGTCGCGAGTGGGGTGGTGATCGTCTCGAAGGATGCCCCGTCCGGGCCCCGGCCGGTGATCGCGTGGGCCCACGGCACCACCGGAGTGGCCTCCGCGTGCGCGCCGTCGCTGCTGCCCTCGCGCTTGAACGGGGACGTCACCCCGGGGCTCGACCGCCTCATCGGGCGCGGCTGGGTGCTCGTCGCAACCGACTACATCGGGCTGGGTACCGCAGGCCCGCACCCGTTCCTGATCGGTCAGGGCGAAGCCCGCTCGGTCCTCGACTCGGTGCGAGCTGCCAGGCAGATGCCGCAGCTCTCGCTCGAGCACCGGACGGTGATCTGGGGCCATTCGCAGGGTGGACACGCCGCCCTGTGGGCGGGAATCCTTGCTCCGACCTACGCACCCGACGCAGATGTCGCCGGGGTCGTGGCGCTCGCGCCGGCCAGCGATCTCCGCGCGCTCGTGAACGAGGTCAAGGACACGCTCGAGGGCCGCATCCTCGCCTCCTACATCCTGAGCGCATATAGCGACATCTACTCCGACGTGTCCTTCGAGCACTATGTCCGGCCGGCGGCACGAGTGCTCGTCCGCGAAGCCGCCGACCGCTGCCTCGACATCCCCGAAGCGCTTCCCTCCGCCGCCACCGCACTGCTGTCCCGACAACCGATCTACACGGTCGATCCCCTGGGCGGCGCGCTCGGACGGCGGCTCGCCGAGAACACGCCCACGGCTTCGATCGGGGTCCCGCTCCTGATCGCCCAGGGCATGTCGGATCCGCTCGTGCTCCCCAGCGTGCAACGCTCCTACGTCAACCAACGGTGCGCGGCCGGCCAGAGCATCGAGTACCGCACTTACAGGGACCGAGACCACCTGTCGCTCCTGTGGCCAAGCTCGCCGCTGGTCCCCTACCTGCTTGCCTTCTCACAAGCACGGTTCGCGGGTACGACCCACCGAAGCGGCTGCTCCGTCGCCTCGAGGTGAACGCAGCTCGAGCGGCCGCTCCCCGGCCGCGTAACCCGTTCAGTCACCCAGCCGCGTCATGCGCGCCAGCGCCTCGTGGCACTCGACCACCCGCTGCTTGACCGGATCGCTCTCCGGTCGGTCATGCACCAGGTCCCAGGTGCGGTCCGCGACCTCGCGGGCGTTCTCGGGCGTCGCCGACTCCCACAGCCGATCCACGAGCTGCAGCTCGAAGCTCTGGATCTGATCGCCCGGATCACCCGGGGCGAGCCTCGGCAGCGGCTCGCCGGTTGCCTCTCTCCACATGCTGGTCGCGACCAGCAGCCTATTGCGCAACGTGATCGGATCCATTGCCGGCATCATCCTAGAAGCGTCCCGATCGGCGTGCTCAGATTTCTGTCCCTCAGAGCCCCGGGAGCTCCTGGGCAAGGCTAACCACGGGCGCGAACAGATCTCCTTCCGCCCGCACGCGCGCGATCACGTGCTCGGTGTCGAATGTGAGGAGTCCCTCGTCGCCCGACTGGTGGCAGCGGGCGACCTCCTCCCAACTCACGGGCGTCGACACCGTGGGGGCCTCGCGGGCCCGAACCGAGTAGACGGTCACGGTCGTCTTGTGCTCGTCGTTCTGGCTCCAGTCGACCAGCACCTTGCCGGGCCGCAGCCGCTTGGTCATCCGCGAGACGACGAGATCGGGCATCCGCTGCTCGAGCAGCTCGGCGACACGCCGCGCGAACGGCTTCGTCTGGCGGTAATCCATGTGCGCATTGAGCGGTACGTACACCTGCAGGCCCTTGGAGCCGGACGTCTTGGCGAAGCTCTGAAGGCGGAGCTGCTCGAACAGTCCGCGCAGCACCAGCCCCACCTCGCAGCACTCGACGATCCCCGCCGGAGTCCCGGGATCGAGGTCGAAGACCAGCATCGTCGGCTGCGCCGGGTCCTGCGCCAGCGACAGCGATGTGTGCAGCTCGATGTCAGCGAGGTTTCCAAGCCACACGAGCGTCGGGCGGTCCTGGGCGAGTGTGTACTCGATCGAGCCGATCCGCACCGTCTGCACCCACTCGGGCCGGTGCGAGGGTGACTGCTTCTCGTAGAAGTACTGCGAGTCGACTCCGTTCGGGTAGCGCTTGAGCGTCAGCGGACGGTCGTGGAGGTGGGGCAGCACCGCCTCGGCGATGCGTGCGTAGTACGCGATCAGGTCGCCCTTGGTGAACCCGCTCTGTGGGAACAGCACCTTGTCCCAGTTCGTGAGCTTCAGCCGCCGGCCCTCGGTGGTCACTGCAAGAGCTCCCTCGGGCAGCCGCTCCACCTCGTCGAACAGCGCTTCCGGGGAGTCCGGTGGGAGCCCGGGGTCGGAGGCCTCCGAACCGCCGCCTTCGCCGGCGCCGGCTTGCGGGCCGGCGCCGGCGACTTCACGCCTCACGTCGTCCGGCGCCACGTCCTCGCGCAAGCCCTTAAACGACGCGGCCCGCATGACCCCCTCCCCCGTCCAATCCCGGAACTCGATCTCGGCCACCAGCCGCGGCTCCACGAAGACCGCCTCGCGTGGGAGCTTCGGACCGCGGTCGAACGGTGAGGAGTCGCGGCGCAGTGGCTTCAGCCTGGCGGCAAGGTCGGTCAGAGTCCTCTCGGTGAAGCCGGTGCCGACGCGGCCGGCGCAGACGAAATCGTGGTCCTCGTAGTAGCCCATCAACAGGGCCCCGATTCGTTGGGTCCGCCGTCCCTCGCCCGGTAACCAGCCGCCGATCACGAGCTCCTGACGCAGCGTGTTCTTGACCTTGACCCAGGCGCCGGTGCGCCGGCCGGGCTCATAGCGAGAGTCGAGTCGCTTGGCGACGATCCCCTCGAGCCCCTGCTGCCGTGTCGCCTCGAGCAGGCGCGCCCCATCGCTGGAATGGGCGGCCGGAACGCGCCAGGCCGGACCGCGCAGTCCGAGCGCCTCGAGGCGCTCCCGGCGCTCGGCGTAGCGCTGCCCCATCAACGAATGCCCGTCGATGTAGAGGAGGTCGAAGATCGCGTAGACGACCGGGGTGGACTTCATCAGCCGGCGCACGGAGGACGGCGTCGTCACGTGCATCCGCCGCTGGAGGCGCTCGAAGCTCGGACGCCCCTGCTCGTCGAACGCCACGATCTCGCCGTCGAGAACCATCTCGCGCATTCCGAGGTTGCCGAGCAGTCCGCGGACCTCGGGGTATGCGGCGGTGACCTCGTTGAGGTTGCGGCTCTCAAGCCGCAACCTCCCGGGCTGGGCGTAGGCGATGGCCCGCACTCCATCCCACTTGACCTCAAACGACCAGCCCTCCTCCCTAGCGGGGGCCTGGCCGGTCCGCGCGAGCATCGGGAGCACGTGCTCGGGCATCGGCTCCCGGCCAGGATCCTCGGGCGGATCCATCCGGTGGATCATCCAGTCGCCCGAGTCGTCGCCGTCGCGGCCGATCGGGAACAGCCCGTAGCGCCCCCGCAGCCGCTCGCCGTGGAACGTGACCTCGACCTTGCGCGGCTCCCACTTGTGGGTCTCGAACGTGCCGCGGTCCCAGATTTCCATGGTGCCCGCGCCGTACTGACCCTTCGGGATCTCCCCGGCGAACTCCAGATACTCGAGCGGGTGGTCCTCGGTGCGCACCGCGAGCCGGTTCTCCGCTGGGTCCGGAGGGATTCCGTTCGGGATGGCCCACGACGCCAGCGCGCCGTCGTGCTCAAGCCTCAGATCCCAATGCAGGCGGGTGGCGTGGTGCTCCTGGACCACGAACCGGAGACCCGGCTGCTCGCCATGGTCCGAGGCCTGGCCCGCCGGCTCCGGCGTGGTGTCGAAATCGCGCTTGGCGCGGTAGCGCTCGAGGGGCATCGCGTGTGATGATGGCAACACCTCTTCTTCGCCAACTTTTACGCGCAGGCGCCATCATTTTGGACGTGGCGCGCGTCCTTGTTGTCGATGACGAGCCCGCGGTTCGGCGGGCGCTCGAGCGTGCCCTGCGACTCGACAACTACGACGTCGAGCTTGCGGCCGACGGCGAACAGGCGCTCGACATCCTTGCCCGGTCGCCCGCGGACGCGGTGATCCTCGACGTGCTCATGCCCCGGCTCGACGGGCTGGAGGTGGCGCGGCGGCTGCGCAAGGCCGGGGACCGCACCCCGATTCTCATGCTGACCGCGCGCGACGCGATCGACGACCGGGTAGCCGGACTGGACGTCGGCGCCGACGATTATCTGGTCAAGCCGTTCGCGCTCCGGGAGCTACAGGCTCGGCTCCGGGCGTTGCTTCGGCGCGCCGGCGAAGGGACCGACGGCGAGGTGCTCACGTACGCGGACCTGGTGCTCGACCCGGTGGCGCACGAGGTCCGCCGCGGTGACCGCGTCATAGAGCTTTCCAAGACCGAGTTCCTGCTGCTCGAGCTGTTCATGCGCCATCCCCGCCAGGTGCTGACCCGCTCGACAATTTTCGAGCACGTGTGGGGCTACGACTTCGGCCCGACGTCGAACGCATTGGGCGTCTACATGGGCTACCTCCGTCGCAAGACCGAGGCCGACGGCGAGCCGCGCCTCCTGCACACGGTCAGGGGCATCGGCTACGTGCTGCGAGACTGAGGCCGATGACGCTGCGTAAGCGAGTTGGGCTCCTGGCCGGGATCACGGTGGGGGTCGCGATCCTGATGGCGTCGATCGTCTGCTACTGGGTGGTGCGCGGGCAGCTGCGCGGCGAGGTCGACAACGAGCTGCGGGCACAGGCGGCCGCGATCCAGCAGGGCGACTTTCACTCCCTGGCGCAGCAGCTCCCGGGCCTCCCGGCGAGCGCCGGCGGACCAGCGCCTTACATGCAGGGCGTGCGGGCCGACGGCACCGAGATCCCCGGGCAGGGCGGCCTGATGCTTCCCGACACCACTCACGCCGCCCAGGTCGCGGCCGGTGGCGCCGGGCCATACCTAACCGATGTGAACGTCGGGGAAAACCACCTGCGCGTGATCGTGTTCGCCCCTGGGCTGTTGTCCGACGGGCAGCCCGTCGCGCTCCAGCTCGCCCGCCCCCTCAACGGTGTCGACCGCATCCTCTCGCACCTACGCCTGGTCCTCGCGCTGGTATGTCTCGGCGGTGTCGCGCTCGCCGCCGCGCTCGGTCGCATGGCCGCCCGCCGCGTGCTCGCGCCGCTGGCCGAAGTCGCCGGCACGGCGCAGCACATCTCGGAGACCGAGGATCTGAGCAGCCGCATCCAGGTGCGCGCCGACGACGAGGTCGGTCAGCTCGCGAGCCGGTTCAACGCGATGATCGAGCGGCTTCAGAGGTCCCGAGCCGAGCTCGACGAATCGGTCCGCGCGCAGCGTCAGCTCGTCGCGGATGCCTCGCACGAGCTGCGTACCCCGATCACGAGCCTGCGCACGAACGTGGAGGTGCTGCTCGAGAGCGACCGGCTGAACGAGGAGGATCGCCGCCGCCTGCTGAGCGACATGGTCGAGCAGAGCGAGGAGCTGACCGCGTTGATCGGCGATCTGATCGAGCTGGCGCGCGGCGATCTCCCGGTTACCACGGCGGAGGACATGAGGCTCGACCGGATCGTGGAGGAGTCGGTCGGCAGGGCCCGCCGCGACTTCCCGCAGGTGCACTTCGAGACCTCGCTCGCGCCGGTGATCGTCGAAGGCGTCCCCGAGCGGCTCGGCCGGGCGGTGAACAACCTGCTCGACAACGCGGCCCGGAACTCACCCCCCGGGGCCCCAATCGAGGTCGTGGTCGATGCCGACGGCGTCCGGGTGCGTGATCACGGACGGGGCGTGGACGACGCGGACCTGCCGTACGTGTTCGACCGCTTCTACCGAGGCGCCAGCGCGCGCAGCTCTCAAGGGAGCGGGCTCGGGCTGGCCATCGTGCGCCAGGCGGCGCTTCAGCACGGCGGTTCGGTGAGCGCCGCCAACGACCCCGGCGGCGGGGCGGTGTTCACGATGCGTCTACCGACGAGCGCGGCCGAGGACGAACCGCAGGATGAGGCGCTCAGGGCGCCGGCGGACGGGCGACACGCGCCTGTCTAGCCGCCTGAAAGCGACTTCGCAAGAACCAGAACAGGATCGCGTACACGGGCACCACCACGAGCAGCACCAGCGCCCGCGAACGCGGCGTGCCCATCACCGCCACGAACGCCACCCCCGCTCCGACGGCGGGCAGCGCCGCCAGCAGCGTGGCGTGAGACCGGTAGCCCGAGAAGTGCTCGCGCGCGGTGACTTCGACCACGCCCAGCGTGCAAACGACGACGCCGACGATCAGCGCCGGGCCGCCGCCTTCGATCAGGCCGATGATCAGACCGACCGCGCCGGCGAAGATCGCGATCTCGGAGACCGGCAGGCCACCGAATGGGCTCGGCGGCCGCTCGCCGTAGGCGCCCATCGGGCTCCGGGCCCGGCGCTGCTGCCGGCTCGCCACCACCTGGCGCTCCGCGCGCTGCCCGCGCCGCTGCGAGGGTACCGACCGCGGGCCCGCTCCCGGGGCCGCTCCCGGGTGGCGTCGCTTGCGCGAAGCGCGCCTTGACTTCTGGCTGGCCACGTCGGGCCAGCATACGGATTCAGGTTGCCGGCGTCGCCTCCGAGGACGGCGATGAGGCGTCGGCGAACTCGCGGAACAGGCCGGTCACCACAAAGACTGTCTGCTCGGCGATGTCAACGGTGTTGTCGCCGACGCGCTCGAGGCAGCGCGCGACGAGGATCATGAACATCGCCCATTCGCGCACCTCGGGGTCCTCGCCGATCTGGACCGCGCGCCTGAAGATCTCGCGGTTCAGGCGGTTGATCTCCGCGTCCTGACGGACGAGGTCCTGAGCCAGCTCGGTGTTGCGCGAGCTGAAGGCCGTGCTGGATTGCGAGACCTGCGAGCGCGCCAGCTGCCCCATGCGCTCGATGGCATCGAGGATGTCCTTGTCCTTCGGCGACTCGTAGCCCGATAGTGGGACGAGCTTGGCGATGTTCACGCATTGGTCGCCCATGCGCTCGACGCAACGGATGATGTGCAACAACGCCGCGACGACGCGCAGGTCGCCGGCGACAGGCGCTTGCCGCGCGAGCAGCGAAAGGATGCCCTGGTGCACCTCCAGGTAGCGCCCGTCGATCCGGTCGTCGTCGGCCACGACCATTCCGGCGAGCTCGACATCCTGGTAGCTGATCGACTCGAGCGCGCGGTCGAGCTGGCCGATCACCAGCTCGAGGCCGCCGAGCGTCTGCTGCTCGAGCGCCTTGAGCTCTTCGTGGAAGTGGCGGCGTATCTCTTGCACGGTTTAGCCCTACCCGAACTTCCCGGTCACGTAGCGCTCGGTCCGGTCGTCCTTCGGGTTCGTGAAGATCTCGCTGGTCGGACCGTGCTCTATGAGCTCGCCGTCGAGCATGAACGCGGTGGTGTCCGCAACGCGCGCGGCCTGCTGCATGTTGTGCGTGACGATCACGATCGTGTAGCGCTCCTTCAGCTCGTCCACGAGCTCCTCGATCTTCAGCGTGGAAAGCGGATCGAGCGCCGAGGCCGGCTCGTCCATCAGGATCACCTCGGGCTCGATCGCGATCGTGCGCGCGATGCAGAGGCGCTGCTGCTGTCCCCCCGACAGTCCGATACCGGGCTCGTTCAGCCGGTCCTTGACCTCGTCCCACAGGCCCACCGACCGCAGCGATCTGTGGACGGTGTCACGGAGGTCGTCGCTCCGCGTGCCGGTCAGGCGCAGTCCCGCGGCGACGTTGTCGAAGATCGACATGGTCGGGAACGGATTGGGCTTCTGGAACACCATCCCGATCAGGCGTCGGACCGAGGTCACGTCGACGTCGGGGGCATACACATCGTGGTCGTCGAGCATCACGCTGCCCGTGGCGCGCGCGCCCGGGATCTCTTCGTGCATGCGGTTGATGCAGCGAACCACGGTCGACTTGCCCGACCCCGAGGGACCGATGAGCGCGGTCGCCTGGTGGGCTGGGAACTCGATCGTGACGTCCTTGATGCTGTGCAGCTGCCCGTAGTAAGCGTTCAGGCCCTTGAGCCGCACCGCGTGGCCGGGGCGCTCGGTTGCTCTCGGCTCCGAGATCTCGGGCGCCTGGGGCTGCTCCGAGGGGATACCGCCGGTCGACATCTCCGTGGCCTCCTGGTCCCTGGTTTCGCTGGTTGACGTTTCCTTGCTCGTTGCGTCGGGAGGGGTCATGCCAGGCGGCTCCTTCGAGAGACGAGTCGGGCGATCACGTTGAGGATCAGGACGAGAACCACGAGGGTGAGCGCCGCACCCCACGCTCGGTTGACGACCGCCGCCCTCGGCGAAGTGATGTCGCCGAAGATCTGCAGCGGGAGCGCGTTCATCTGCTGGGTGAGGTTAGCGGTGAGCGCGAAAGCACCGGCCGTGGTGAACAGCAGCGGCGCGGTCTCTCCCATGCCGCGGGCGACGGCCAGGAGCGACCCGGTCGTGAGTCCGGAGGCTGCCGTCGGCAGAACGATGCGCGTGACGACGCGCCAGCGTGGGGCTCCGAGCGCAAGCGCGGCTTCGCGCAGGCTGGACGGCACGAGTGCAAGCACCACCTCTGCTGAGCGG
>JAFASF010000204.1 GCA_019244745.1 Solirubrobacterales bacterium
GCCTTCGCCGCGGTCCGACTCCACAGCGAAGGCGACCTCGCCCCGCGCCGCGTCGGCCGGGGCGAGAAGCGAAGGGCGATTAGCTCAGTCGGTTAGAGCGCTTCTCTGATAAGGAAGAGGTCCCAGGTTCGAGTCCTGGATCGCCCACTCACAAATCGCCTGCAAGACGTCTACCGGACGTGGAACGCGCGACCGGCAGCACTGTCCTGGTCGGGGGCCGACCGCCACCGGAATCGACTTCTCGCACGTCGTCTCCGGAAAGTTCGCGGTATTCATCGCCGCGGTGATCGGGCTCGCGGCGCTGCTGCTCGTCGTCCTCTTCAGGTCGATCGTGATCCCACTCCAAGCAGCGGCGATGAACCTGCTCTCGGTCGCCGCGTCACTGGGAGTGACAGTCGCCGTGTTCCAGGACGGCTGGCTTGGAGGACCACTCGGCGTGAAGGCCGGCCCGATCGAGGCCTTCATCCCGGTGTTCCTGTTCGCGATCGTCTTCGGACTATCGATGGACTACGAGGTGTTTCTCGTCTCACGCATCCACGAGGCGTGGATGCGACGGCGTGACCCGACCGCCGCGCTGATCGACGGGCTCGGATCGACCGGACGGGTCGTCACCGCCGCCGCGACGATCATGGTGTGCGTATTTCTGTCGTTCGTGCTCAGCGACGTGCGCGTGGTAAAGCTGTTCGGGTTGAGCCTGGCGACGGCAGTGTTCCTAGACGCGTTCGTGGTCAGGAGCCTGCTGCTGCCCTCCGTGCTGGCCCTACTCGGCGAGCGCACGTGGAAGCTGCCGAGAACGCTCGAGCGCCGGCTACCACACATCGCGAGCGAGGCTCCAGCCAACGAGACCGCGGCGGCGGGCCAGGCCAGACCATCGCTAGCTCGCACGGCCGAAGAGCCCGCCTGAGGAGCAACGCGTCGGCCCCCGGCCATACCGTGGCCGATGCTCCTCTCGGATCGGTAACCTCCACGTTACGGTAACACACAAGTTACGAACGCAAGGAGGAAGGATGGAGTTTGCTGTCGAGCGGACGATCGAGGCGGCTGCCGACCAAGTCTGGACGCTGCTCGCCGATGCGGAGCGCTATCCGAGCTGGAACCCGACCGTCGTGTCCCTGCGCGGTCGAATCGCGGATGGTGAGAGGATCGAGCTCGTCTCGACTCTGAATCCCAAGCGGACGTTCAAGCTTCAGGTGACCGATGTCGAGCCGGCGCGGCGGATGGTGTGGCAGAGCGGGATGCCGTTCGGGCTGTTCCGCGGCGTGAGAACGTTCTCGCTCACGCCCACGGGTGAATCCGAGACCGTGTTCTCGATGCGCGAGGCGTACTCGGGCGCGCTCGCCGGGCTGATCACCAAGACAATCCCGGACATGAGCGACGCCTTCGCACAGTTCGCCGATAGCCTCAAGGCAGCTGCCGAGCGCAATGGCGGGTAGGGCGAAGGCACTGCACCGTGACGCGCTTGACGCGCTGGGCGACCCGAGTCGGCGGGCGATCGTCGAGATCCTCAGCCGCGGAGGGCAGTCCGTCCAGCAGATCGCCGACCAGCTGCCGATCAGCCGCCCGGCTGTCTCGCGCCATCTGCGCGTGTTGAAGGGCGCAGGACTCGTCAGCGACCAGGCCGACGGGACACGGAGGATCTACGGGCTGCGCGACGAGGGCGTCGAGGCCGTCCGCCAGTACTTCACCAAGGTCTGGGACGAGGCCGTCGCCCGTTTCCGCATCCTCGCCGAGAAACCGACAATGAGCGCTGAGCCGCTGATCGTCGCGTTCGAGCTGGAGGTGCCGCCGGCGCACGCCTTCGAGACCTGGACGGCTCGATGCGCGTCCTGGTGGCCGCGCTCACACACCGTCAGCGGCGATCCCACGGCGATCACGTTCGAGCCCCGCGCCGGCGGCGCGATCGTGGAGCACGCCCGCGACGGCCGTGCCCATCGATGGGGCGAGATCCTCGACTGGGAGCCACCAGCAAGGCTGCGCTACCGCTGGCACCTGTTCTTCGACCCCAGCGAGGCGACCGAGATCGAGGTCACGTTCAGCCAAACGGACAGCGGAACCGCGGTGCGGCTCGAGCAACGGGGCTTCGAGCGCCTCGGGGGTGCCGGTGAGAAGCGGCGCGACCGCACCACCCAGGCGTGGAGCATGATCGTCCCGATCTTCATCCGTGCATGCCGCCGTTCCAATGCCGGATAGCGCCAGCGGGACACCCTGCGTTCGCGGTGTCGGCACTGGCGCGCCTGCAAATCAAGCCGCGGCGCCGGCGAGTGCCCCCGTACCAACTACCGGCACAACCGACACCAGGGCCGCCTTCGATGTCCGCTCCTCCGATGAGATCGGGCTGGCCCGCGGGTCTACGTTCTTGACCCCAGCCGATCGGAGGTGCAAATGGCTATCCAGGATCGAGTCCAGCGTGCCCGCGCCCTGTATGAGGCCTTCGCCGCGGGCGATCGCGACTCCGTGCAACGAAGTTTCACCGACGACTTCCTGTTCTTCAGCCCGCTCGACGTGGGACTGGACCGGGCGGGCTACTTCGAGCGCTGTTGGCCGGGCTCAGGACAGGGGCAGAGATTCCACTTCGTGCGCCTGATCGAGTCCGGGGATGAGGTGGTCGTGACCTACGAGATGACCAAGCGAGACGGGAGCCGGGGCAGGAACTCGGAGATCCTGACCTTCAGGGGCGATCGGATCCGCCAGGCCGAGGTGTACTTCGGATGGGATCTGCCGTGACGGCGCGGAGTTGACGGCGAGCTCGCCGGACGCTGTCATGAGGTCCTTCCACTTCGGTCACGGGATCTCCTCGCGGTATTGCCTTGAAGGTGAGCCCGGGTTAGGTGGCGAGCCTCGCGCGCCGTAGCCTAGACGTCCACCGGGTGCTACAGGCCGGTGACGGCCGCCGATCTCACGACCATGGGTACTTTGCCGGCGATCCGGCGATCGTTACCGCCGTCTACGGACGGGCTCCGCCGACCTCGCTCGCCATCGCCGGGGCGCATGTGGCGCACCCGCACGGGTCTCCGCGCCATGCGCGCAGTCCTTCGGTGACGGCGAGGAGGGCGATGGCCAGCGCGACGATGGGATCGAGCCACCAGAGGCCCAAAAGGGTGTTGGCGAGCAGGCCGGCGAGCACCGCAAGCGCGAGGTAGGCGCAGATCAGGTTCTGTCTTCCCTCCCCCGCTGTGGCCGGGGAGCCGAGTTGCTCGCCGAGGCGGAGCTTTGCTCGTCCGAGCCAGGGGCAGACGCAGAGGGTTGCGATCGAGAGACCGATGCCAAGCCAGGTTGCGTCGGCATGATGTTCGAGGAGCAGCGCGCGAGTCGCCTCAAACGCGATGTAGGGCGCCAGGAGGAAGAAGCTGGACGCCACCAGCCGCTGCGCTCGGCGCTCCGAGGTTCTCGAAAGCGTGCGCGAGCCCGTGAACCGCCACACGACGATCACGCTCGCGAGGCCTTCGATCCCGCCGTCGAGTCCGTTCCCGATCAGCGCGATCGAGCCGGCGAGTACCCCGGCGGTCGTAGTGGCGGCGCCCTCGAAACACAACCAGGCGAGCGAGATGGTCGCGAGACGGCGGGCTCGCGCAGCGCCACCTAGCCATTCACTGCCGGCGAGCGCTGTAGGCACAGCGATCGTCGCGCGCTCCATCTACCCCTCAGCGCCCGTCGGGCTTGCGTGCGCGGATGATCGCTGAACCGGCATGCTCGTGCACGCGGTGGGTCTCGCTGATCGCGATGCGCTCAAAGCCGGCGTCGCGCAGCGCGGACTCACACTCGCGACGGGCGAGGGCGCCCGCGATGCAGCCTGTCCAGGCGGCCATGTCGGCGCGCGTGGACTCGTCCATCTCCTCGTCGGCGATCACGTCGGTGACGGCGAGGCGCCCACCCGGGCGCAACACGCGGAGGGCCTCGCGAAACACCGCGGCCTTGTCGGCGGAGAGGTTGATCACGCAATTGGAGATCACGACGTCGACGCTGTTGTCTTCGAGCGGTATGTCCTCGATGTAGCCCTTGAGGAATTCGAGGTTTGCGACACCGGCCCGAAGGGCGTTTTGGCGGCCGAGTTCGAGCATCTCGTCGGTCATGTCGAGTCCGATCGCCTTGCCCGTGGGGGCCACGCGGCGGGCGGAGATGAGGACGTCGGCGCCGGCCCCGGAGCCGAGGTCGAGCACGGTCTCGCCCAGGCCCAGGTCGGCGACCGCGGTCGGGACGCCGCAACCGAGCGAGGCCTCAAGCGCTGCCTGTGGTACGTCCGCAGCGCTCGCGTCGTCATAGAGCGTGCCGCCGAACAACCCGGCCGGCTCGGCTGCGCTCGGGGTCGCGCCGGAGCAGCAACCGGTTTCCGCTTGGGCGGGCACCGGACCGTTCGCACGCTTGGCCGCGGCGGCGTACTTGTTGCGCACCGCCTCGCGCAGGTCGGCCCCGCCGCCTCCTTTCCTTAGCTCAGCCATTGCGAGAGCTCCTCGAGCGCGCCCGGGATGACGTGGTAGTAGGCCCACAGCCCGACGCGGTCGGAGCCGACGATCCCAGCCTCGCGCAGCACCTTGAGGTGGTGGGAGACGGTCGGCTGGGAGAGATCGAAGAGCGCGACCAGCTCGCACACGCACACCTTGCCGGCGTGCTCGCGCAGCACGTCGACCAGTTGCAGGCGGACCGGATCGCCGAGCGCCTTGGCCACCCGGGCCGTCCGCAGCGCCTCATCGGGCGCGATGTCGGGGAAGACGAGGGGCTCGCAGCAGCTCTCCTCGGGCGGCCGCTTGACCTTCGGGGCGAGCTCCAGATCGACCGTCATACATCCATATTTATCTATCTAAGCGACGATTGTCAATGGACATGTCCCGCGCTCGCCCGCCAAGTTGGACAGGACAGGACCGCACGTAGCCGCGCGCCCGGAGCGCCGTCAGTAGAAGCCCTCACGGCGGGCATAACGCTCGGCACGTGCCCGCTCATGCTCGGCGACATCGAGGTCCGGCAGGCTCAACGACTTCAAGATCGCGCCGTGGCTCGGCAGGTCGGCGCGCTGGATGTGGTTCTGAGAGTTCCAAAGGTCGGACCTGAGGAGCGCCTTCGCGCACTGCGTGTAGGCCTCGGTCACTGACACCAAGATCCCGAGCCGCGGGGTCTTGCCCTCCATCGCGCTTGCGGCGAGCAGCTCTCGGTCGTCTGTGAGCACCGCTGTCCCGTTGACTCGGAATGTGTCACCCACGCCGGGGATGAGAAACAGCAGGGCGATGCGCGGGTCCGACAACAGGTTGGTGAGCGTGTCGGCGAGACGGTTACCGGGTCGCTCGGGCAGCAACAACGTGCCTGGGTCGAGCACCCTGACGAACCCGGGCGGATCGCCGCGGGGGGAGACGTCCATGCCTCCGTCCGGGCGGCCGGTCGCGACACATACGAACGGGGAGCGTTCAATGAACTGACGAGTGAGCTCATTCAGCCGGTCGGCGAGCTTGGCCCTGACCAGACCGGTCGGTTCCCCGAGGATCTCCCGAAGCTCCTGCTTACTCGTAATCGTGCGGACGCTGTCCACGCCCTCACCGTACAGCCTCGGCGCGCCGGCGGCGTGCGGTCGTAGCGCCAAACCGCCTCAGATATTGCCTTTGGACGTGTCGCATGACCCGGGCCGCCCGGACTGATAACCGGTGGTGAACCAGTGCTGTCGCTGCGCCGATGAGCCGTGCGTCCACGTGTCAGGTGTCACCCGGTCCTGCGTCTTGCGCTGGATCTGATCGTCGCCGACGGCTGCTGCGGCGTCCAGCGCCTGCGCGATGTCGGCCTGGGTGAGCTGGGTCAGGTAACCGTCGCGGTGGCGTTGTGCGCCCAGATTCCCGCGTAGCAGTCCGCTTGCAGCTCGATCCGCACCGACTGGCTCTGTGCCCCTTGACCGGCCGAGGCGCGGCACAGCACGCCAAGCGTGTCCTGCACGTGGTGGCCGTACTCGTGTGCGAGCACGTACGCCTCGGCGAACGGTCCGCCCTTGGCCCCGAACTTCGTTCCCAGCTCGTTGAAGAAGCTGAGATCGATGTAGACGTGCTTGTCCGCCGGACAGTAGAACGGCCCGGATACGGACGTGGCCGCCCCGCAGCCGTCGACACCTGGCCGGTGAAGAAGCGCGTCGTGGCGAGCGGGTATCTGCTCCCGGCCGCGGTGAACTCCGAGGTCCAGTAGGACTGAATGCTGTTGACCCAGCCCACAATCCTGCAGTCCGGGTGGTTCGCTTGGGCGCCGGTCTTGCAGGTCGCAGCCAGCTGGCCGTTGGCGGCCGATGGACTCCCCACGGTGCGGTTGTTGAGATCGGACAGCGAGCCGAAGCCGCTGCCACCGCCGAACACGTCTACGCCGAAGACAAGCCCCAGGACCAGGGCGACGATCACTCCGAGGGCACCGCCTCCGACCGTCATGCCGCCGCCCGGCACGCCCCCGAAGCGGCCGCCGCTCTCTGAGATCCTCGACCTGCGAGGTGTCGAGGGGAGCCTGATCCCGAAAGCTCACGGGCTGAGTATCGTCCCTGCCCGGGACCGCCGCCAACGCGTGTGAGACACAGAGCGCTGGAGGGCTCCCGTCGTCTCCGCCCGGGGCGGATCGAATATCCTGGCTGCGCCATGAACGCTCCCGACGGTCCCGTGCTCATCGCGTTCGACGGCTCAGCTGCGGCGCGAGAGGCGGTGGCGGCCGCAGCGCGACTTCTGAAACCGCGGCGCACGATCGTCGTCACCGTGTGGGACGCCGGTCTGGCCTACGCAACCGCGGGTAGCCCCCCGGACGTCGGTATGACCCCCACCGTGGATCCCGCCACCGTGCTGAATGTCGACCGGGCTCTCCAGGAGCAGGCCGAACGCGTGTCAAGCGAAGGCGCCGATCTCGCGCGGTCGCTGGACCTCGAAGCCGAGCCGCTGGCGGTTGTCGATGCCGGGGGTGTCGCTCAGACGATCCTCGATCTCGCCCGCGATCATCGGGCGGCGGCGATCGTCGTTGGCTCTCGCGGGTTGAGCGGGTTGCGCGCGAGGCTGGAGGGCAGTACGTCCAAGGCCGTCTCGAAGCGAGCGTCATGCCCGGTCATCGTGGTGCACGAGTTCGAGGCGGGCGAGGACTCCGGCGATCGGGGCTGAGAGACGGCCAGAAGTCCAAGGCCGGCGACGGCGGCGCGCGAGGCTCAGGATGAGCCGCCGGCGTCTCGCCTGCGCCGCACCTCCGGCAGCTCGTCACTCATCGAGTGTCTGAGCGCATCGCTCCCGTAGGCCACGTCGCCGGCGGCCCGGTACACCTCCGACCAGGGGGCATCGAACCACGGAATCTCGAGCGGAAGGATCGCGCCACCCCGCAGGCCGTGAAACGGTAGCCGCACCACCCAGTCGCCGAGCATCGTGTCGAACCACACGGAGGGCTCGGCTCGAGCGGGCTCGACTCGCCTGCACCGACTATCGCAGCCCGGGCACCGCTCCCCGTGGATCTCGCTGAACGGCGATGGAATGCGCGCGCCGTTGCCATCCTCGACGCGATCGCGGAACGGGAGGACCGTCCCCCCGCACCTATCGCATGGCCACCAGAGCCGCCAACGCCGCTCGCCTGCGTGATAGATGAGCGTCGGGGCGTCAGCTGGACGTCCAACCGCCATCGGCAGACCCGGCCGTGGCCGGAATCCCGTCGTGGGTCTTTGTTGGCCAAATCTGCTCAATCTTCACCCCGGTCCGCCGCAACATACCCACCAACGGACGAGGTCAACCGCTTAATCCCTGGAACCGACGTGTGTACGCCGACAGCCGGCGCATGCGCACGCCCCCGGGTGCGGCGCGATCGCGAACGCCCGCCGGCGGACCTTAACGATCACACTCGGTCTTCCTTCACCGGCGGGCGATCGCCGCCCCCAACTTCCTGCTCCTGTTGTCGGCCAGCTTGCCCTGTCCCTTTAGCGGTGAATTTGGGCAGCGTGCTGCCGCCGGCTGGTTTGGTCGCGTTCGTGGCGCCCGACGTGAGGCCGGGAGGCGGGATCCGGCCACCACGTGCCGGGACGCCGGGACCTCCGGCTCAGCTCGGCTGCGGAACGATCCGGATGTACGGCTTAGGCGCCTCCCACTCGCCGAAGAGTTCCTTGGCCTGCTCGTCGGAGACCGAGCCGGCGATGATGACGTCCTCGCCCTGCTGCCAGTTGACCGGGGTTGAGACCTTGTGGCTGGCGGTGAGCTGGAGC
>JAFASF010000239.1 GCA_019244745.1 Solirubrobacterales bacterium
GTGGCGCTGCTGCTGATCCCCGACACGCTGGCAAGGATCATCTTCGGCGTGCTGCTCGCGCTCGCGCTCGTGCGCGTGCTCCTGCAGGCCGCCAGCCGCGCCCAGGCCCGGCAGCCCGCGGCCCCGGTGAGCGTCCCAGAGCTGCACCAGCGCGCGCTGCGCGCCGGCGGCGGCGCCTACCTCGCCACCGACGACACCGGCCAATGGCTACACGCGCCGCCCCAGTCAGGGGTGCCGGTGCTTGTCGGCCCTCGGGCGGGGAAGACCAGCTGCGTGGTGATCCCGGCGCTGGCCGCGCATCCGCCTGCTGAGGTGGTCGCCGGTGACCGCGCCTCGGACTGGCAGCAGGCGCAGCTGGTGGCCGGGGCGCTGACCGGCGCGGCCGACGTCGACCCCAACGCCGGGCACTGGACCGAGCGCGCCGCCGCGCTGATCGCCAGCCTGCTCTACGCCGCCGCGCGCTCGGGCCAAGGAATCGCCACAACCTCAAGTACGTGCCCCGCCGCCAATACCACCAGGTGGTCAAGGACCTCAAACCGATCTACACCGCCAGCGACGTCGACTCAGCCCAAGAAGCCCTCGAGCAATTCGATCAGAAGTGGGGAGCCCAGCTCCCACCGGTGGTCAAGGCCTGGCGGGAGAACTGGGAGTACGTGATCCCGTTCATGGCCTTCCCGCCCGATGTCAGGCGAGTGGTCTACACCACGGATGAAAATGTCAAGGGTCGAAGAGGTCCTTCGGGTGGTTTTCGGAGGATAGATTGGTCGCGGTCGGGTCTCCGAGGGCGGCAGAATGGCTCCTGTGGCATCGATCTTCTCGCCGGTTGGGTGCGCCGGCCGGTTTCGCGCGCGCGGGAGCTTCGTCGCGCCGCGACGTCGTTGTCGACGAGGGCTGTCAGTCCGCGTTAGGCTTCGGTCAGGGCGTGGTCGACCCCGGAGCGAAGCGCAGGTTCTGGGACTGAGGCCTGCCGCGCAGCTTGCCCCGCAGAGGGCCTTGATACGCGCGTCCCGTTGGCGGCGGCCACGCCCGGCTTGGGCTTCGGGGTCTTGGCTTGCCATTCGGCGATGAGCTGGCGGTATGCCTGCTCGCCTTGCTCGGCGAGTTCGCGCTCGCGGCGGCGGACCTCCTTGAGCGGGTACGCGGCGGCTCTGCCCTTTTGCCCGCGGCGCGAGGGCATTCCGGCGCGTAGCTCGAGCTTGCGGAGCTTTTGCTCGGTCAGCGACGGCCTCGCGAACGCGTAGTCCTCCTGCTTGATCACCATGTGCCAGCACAGCACAGCGAGCTTGCGGGCGGTCGCGACGACCGCGATCTGCATCCCGCGCCTGGAGCGGATCCGTTCATAGAACGCGCGCAGCGGGCCTGGGGTCTTGACCGCGACCCAGGCAGCCTCGACCAGCATCCCCCGCGCGTGCGCGCGACCGTGCTTGGTGATCCGCCCGTGGCTGGCGGGCTGGCTGCCGGACTGGTGCACCCGCGGGTTGAGCCCGAGATATGACACCAGCTGCTCGGGGCGCGGGAAACGGTGAAAGTCCCCGACCGCCGCCACGATCGACAGCGCGACCGTGGCGTCGACGCCGGGGATCGTCATCAGCCGCTTGACCTCTTCGCGCCCGAGCGCGATCCGGCCGAGCTGGCGATCAATCAGCCGCAGCTCGCTGCCGTAGAAGTCAAGCTGGCGCAAGAGCGCCTCCACCGCCAGCTCCTCGTCGGGCGGCAGCGCCTGGTCGCTTAGCCAGCAGCGACCTTTGACCCCGAACAGGTCAGCGACCGGCGGGCGCGGCACCAGGTTGCGCGAAAGGATCGACTGCACCTGGTTCTTCAGCCTCGTGCGCTGTTTGACGATGTGCGCCCGGCGCGCGACCTGCCGGCGCAACACCTGCGTGGCCTCATCTGCCACCCACACCCCAGGCAGGTAGTCCGCCGCCAACAGCTGCGCGAGGATCGCGGCGTCGACCTTGTCGGTCTTGACCTTCGCCTCAGCGATCGCGCGCGTCTTGACCGGGTTGGAGATCACCACCCGCGCGACCTTCGGCGCGATCAGCCGCGTGATTGCATGCGAGTTGCCCGTCGCCTCCAGCGCGACCTCGTCGGTCGACAACAGGCTATCGGCTAACCCCCGAAGCGCCTCCGGGGTCGCGGCGACCTGACCAGCCTGCCGCACGACCCCATCCTCCAACACCGCGATCTGCACGAACTCGCGATGGACATCCAAACCAATCCTGCGTGGCACTGCTCTGCCCTCCTTCGATCGAACGATGGCTTGGGAGAACAGGCGGGCAAACGACAACTACGGATTCGCGCTCCAAGCGCATCCGGGTGAGTCGCAGGGGCGGCCAACTACTAACGCGGGCTCGAGGCCCATCGAGCAACACCGGCCTGCCCGACCTGCGTTTGCTCCCGGATGCCCCTGTCCCGGACGGTCGCACCGTACTCACCAACCCGGACACCACCGGCATCGAGGCGGTCAGGGGTCACAGGGCGCATCTGGGCCTTTTCATACCGGTTACCAATCCGATCGAGGCGCTCAACCGACAGCTGCGCAAAGCGATCAAGACCAAAGGCCATTTCCCCAACCAGGAGGCCGCCAAGAAGCTGATCTACCTATCCATCATCAACGCCACCCCCAAGTGGACCAAGGTCGCCGGCTGGACGAAAGTCCTACCCGCGTTCAAGATCCACTTCGGAGACCGCATACCCGACTAACCGCCTACACAGTTAGTCGGACACCCTCCAAGCCACTTTCGGGCGCGAGAACGCAGCCCTGGTCGACGTCCGACGCGGGCGTAATGATCACGCTTATGCCCCAAAACGTGACTCTGCGGGCGGGCTCACAGTTGTCGGCGGTCGCTGAGGCCGAGCTTGTGCATCGCTCGGTAGAGGTGTGATTCGACGGTGCGCACCGAGAGCACGAGCCGTTCGGCGATCTGGCTGTTGGACAGGCCGGAGGACGCGAGCGTGACGAGCTGCTGCTCGCGCTGGGTAAGTCCGATGGCTGGCCCTGTGAGGCCATTGATCACTGGCGGGGAGCCGCCCTGACCCGGGGCGAACAGCTCGTGGGCCCGCGCCGCCGCGCGGCGCGCGGAGTCCTGCCGGCCGGCGTTCATGAACGCGCGGGCGGCATCGGCGGCCGCTTCGGTCGCGTAGCGGATCGCCCCGATGTCTGCGAACTCGCTTGACGCGGTCATCAGGGCCGCCCCGTCCGCGGCCGCCCGAGCGGCGGCGTGGGCGGCGTAGGCGGCTGCGAGCGGCGCGTCGGTGCGGCTGCGCAACCGCCCAAGCTCCGTCGCGATGTGTTTGGGTGTCGCGCCCGCGAGCAGCGCCTCGTAGTTGAGCTGGGCGTCGAACACGGGGACGGCAGCGAGCTGGTGCGCGGCGTGCAGAAACAGTTGCTGTGCACGGTCGGGATTGCCTTCGGCGCGCGCGCACCATCCCTCGGCGCGGGCGAGATACGGTATCTGGCTCGGGAGGAGCTCCTTGCCGGCCAGCGCTTCGCGACAGCGGCGCAACCGCTCGTTCGCGGTGTCGGAGTCACCGGCGGCAGCGGCGAGGCAGGCCTGCAGCGCCCGGGTGTTGAACAGCGCGCCGAGTGTGTCCTGGTGCTCTTGCTGGAGCTCGGCCTCGACCAGCAAGCGCTTCGCATCGGCCAAGCGGCCGTCGAGCAGGCGGATGCATCCGAGCGCCTGCGCGGCGAGGCCGGCGCCTCCGTGGTCATCGAGCTTCACCGCCTCGATCAGGGCGCTGGACATGTAGCGGTCGTATTCCTCCCACGCGTATCCAGCCTCGAGCGAAATCAGGCTCCACAGGCCGAGTGCCAGCTCGTCCCGCATGGTGCGCAGCGGGATGCGGGGACGGATCCGCCGCGCGAGCTCGAGCGCTTCTCGGGTGCGGCCGCTGAAGAAGAGGTTGCCGACGTGCAGCGGTTCCATCTGCCGTCTCAGCTCGCCGCCGGTCGCCGGGTCGGCGAGCGTTGCGGCGGAAGACTCGACGGTCGTTCCGAACCCTTCGGTGAGTGCCAGGACGTGAAGTCGGAGCGGCTCGAGCCGCCGCTGCCAGGCCGCATCCGACCACCACGTCTGGGCTCGCGAGAGCAGCGCTCGCAGCTCGGTCGGTCTGCGCAGGCCCCAGTACAGGCAGGCGATGCGCTGCTCGAGATACTCGATCGCTTCTTCCTGGGTTGGAACCTGGGCCTCGATCTCGCCGAGCACGCGCTCGGCGTCCTCAAAGCGGCGACGGATCACGTGAGCTCGCGCCAGCAGCATCGCGGCGTCGACGCCCCCGCCCCGGCTGCTCGCGCGCAGGGCGAAGTCGGCGCCGAGATCTGGATCTCCGGCGAGGGTTGCCGCGCGAGCGGCGGCGACGAGCATGGTGGTTGGGGCCTCCTCGCCGGCGTCCAGCAGCCAGCGCGCGACGCGCAGCGTGTCGGCGGCCCCGAGGTTGCCGCGTGCCCTCACCGTCGCCGCTAGCCGAAGTCTCACCTCACGGGCGCGAAGGGTGCCGAGCGTGGCCCGGATCGTCTCGCCGTAGAGGGGGTGAGCCAGCCGCACCTCGGCATCCCGAGAAGCTCCGTCGATGCGGACCAAGCCGCGGCTTTCGAGCGCTTCCAGCGGCTCGCTTTCGACGAGCTGGATGACCTCCGAGATTCGCAGAGGCTCGCCCAGCGCTAACAGCTCCAGAGCGCGGCGCTCGCGCTCGCTCAATCCGGTCATCCGCGCCGTAATCAGCTCGGCCAGTGATGCGCTGACCGCGGGTCGGAACGGCATGCGCCAGAGGCCGCCTACGTTCTCGAGCGCACCG
>JAFASF010000140.1 GCA_019244745.1 Solirubrobacterales bacterium
CAAAACACGTGCCTGGGCCTACGGAGTTAGCTGACGGGCTAGCGCCACCAACACGCAGCGCCTCTCACGGACCACCGCGAGACTCGCCCCAAAAACTTGGGTTCCCCGCTCCCCAGGACGGCAATCCGGGGATTCGGCGCGCGGCAAGCTATCAAAGAAACGAATGACGTGTCGAGAGACCGCGCGTCGAGGAGCTGCTCGGACCTGAACCTAGGTCGAACCGGCCCTCACGGAGCTCGGGCGAGATCGAGACACCGCTGCCGGCGCGCGAGCGGCTGGCCCGCCAGGCTGCCGCCGCCGAACTCACTCGACGCGCGACTCGATCTTCTGCTCGGGCTGCAAGGCTCGCTCTTCGGCGTACGCCTGGAGCACCCGGTGGTCGGCCTCGGTCTGCGGCGCGTTAACGAGCGATCTGGGATAGAACCGCTCCTTGAGCACGACGTTGAGCTGCACGCCGAGCAATGTGATCACCGACTGCAGGTAGAACCACCACAGGATCGTGATCACGGTCGCGAAGTGACCGTACGTCGACTGGGCGTTCTTGAGGTACCGCGAGATGATCAGCGCTGACAGCTGCTGTAGCACGAAGAATGCGATCCCGGAGAGAAGCGCGCCGGGGAGCACATCGCGGGAGGTGATGTCGCGTTCGGTGAGGATCCGGAACGCGGCCACGAACAGCCCAACGTCGAATGCGGCGGCCACCACATAGCCGCCCACCCGGCCCGCGGCTCCCAAATTCACTCCGCTGGCCGAGCTGGCGACGAGCCCGGAGAGGAGCGTCGTGAGGACGAGCCCCACGCCGATCGTCCCCAGCACCCAGAGGCTGCGCAGAACCTGCTTGGCCATACCCGGGCGCTCGTGGATGGGAATCTCCCACACCGAGTTGAACGCGACCTGCGCGGTGCGCACCGCGCCGATCCCGCTCCAGAGCGCCGTGCCCAGTCCGAGCACCAGCGTCCACCAAGCGCCGCTGAGCCCGCTGATGCTCGAGGTATCGAGCAGCGGAAACAGGTGAGCCACGTGATCCAGGACGGACTTCTTGTCCGAGGCAGGCAGGATCAGGGCAAGGAGCGTCACGAGGACCAGGAACAGCGGAAAGATCGAGAAGAACCCCCAGAACGCGATCATCGCGGCGAGGTTCGTGGACTGATCCTCGGAGAACTTCTTGAACGTCCCGACCGCGACGCTCGCGGGCTTCGAGCGCTTCTGCAGCCGGTCTACCCTCTCCAACACACTCACGACGACCTACTACCCGGACCGATGTTCAGCGATGCATCAGCCGAAAGAACTTCCTGCAATTATCGCATTTTATGAAGCGATGACGTGGCCTCGGCCCGCGCGAGCCCTCGACATCGCTGGAGCCTCCGTCCGGCGAGGCGAATTCCGTGGCTGCGGTCATCCGCGTGGTCCGCGTCTTACGATCCCGGTGTGCGCGCGCGCCCATCCCTCCCCACCGCGCCGAGACCTCGGCTCGCGCCGATCCTCCGCTCGGTCCGACTGATCATCCTGGCGCTCGCGGCGACGGGGCTGCCCGCCGCGTGTGGCGGCGGCGGCTCGAGCGGCAAGACCAGTAGCCGTTCGGGCACCACCATCGCCAGCCGGCAGAGCGCGACGAGCTCGGGTACCGCGGCGTCTGAGGCCCCCAAGCCGCCGCCTCCTCGACCCACGCATACTTCCTGTCGCTCAGTCGTGTACATAGGCGATTCCACCTCCGACGGCGAGGTCATGCCGGACTACGTGCCCAACCCGCGGCTCCGCCTGCCGGCGCAGTTGGCCAAGGTTGGCGTGGGCATCACGTATCCGGAAGTCTCCGGTGCGCGGTCGATCGTTGAAACCTTCAAGGGCATCCCCAACGGAGCCACGGTCGCCCAGGACCACGTCGCCGCCGGCTACCGAGGTTGCTGGATCTTGGCCCTCGGAACGAACGAAGCCGCCGATGTCGCGGCAGGTTCCGAGGTCGGGCTGACCGCCCGCATCGCCCGCATGATGTCGATCATCGGCAACCAGCCGGTGATGTGGGTCAACGCAATCACGCTCCCGGGGGCGCCGCAGTACTACGGAGAAGATGGGATGCGCCGGTGGAACGAGGATCTTCTGGCCGCGTGTCCAAAGCATCCGCGGATGCGCGTGTTCGACTGGGCTGCCCACGCCAAGCCGCAGTGGTTCATCCCGGACGGTGTCCACTACACGACTCCCGGATACGTGGCCCGAACCCGCCTCATCGCCCGCGGCTTAGTCCATGCGTTCCCGAGAGGTGAGCCTGCCAGCGCGACCTGCCTCGTCCGCTGATCCGGGGCGGGTCGGTCGGCCCGAGGATGCCGCCGATGTGCCTGCTAAGCTGCCGAAACTTCAGGACCCGCCGGGGCTCCGGCGTACTGTGCTGTCCCGAGAGCCCATTGATGAAAGTGAAGGTGTAATGACCAGCAGTGGCCAGGACATTGCGCAGCGGGTTGCGCAAATGTATAACCGTTACCCGTTTCCGAGCGCGCAGCGCAGGCACTCGTACAGGCGGCACGCGGCGCACGTGCGTGAGTACCTCCAGCAGCTCGGCATCGATCCGGCGGGCAAGCATTTTGGAGACATCGCGTGCGGTACGGGCTTGATTCTCCTCGACTACGCCCAGGAATTCCCAGAGGTGAAATTCACCGGCTTCGACATCACCGAGGAGTCGGTGAATCGCGCCAACGAGGTGTTGACTCAGGAGAATGTCACCAATGCACGAGCCTACCTGCAGAACATCATGGAGCTCGAGCTCGAGTCCGAGTTTGACTACATCCTGTCCTGGGGCACGATCCACCACCTACCGGATTCCGAGGAAGGAATCCGAATTCTCTGCCGGGCGCTGAAGCCTGGTGGTGTCATTCGAACCGGGATCTACGGGCTGTACGGAAACTGGGAGCGGCGGATTCAGCAGGAGGTCGTTGGCACGATCGCAGGTGAGCGCAACGGCAGAG
>JAFASF010000146.1 GCA_019244745.1 Solirubrobacterales bacterium
CGCGCGCTCTCCACCTCCAGCAACATCTGCGCGCACCGGTGCGAGACGGCCTGGTAGGACCCGATCGGCCGGTCGAACTGCTTGCGGTCCTTGGCAAACGCCACCGCCATCTCCATGGCTCGCTGGGCGGCGCCGACGTTCTCCGCCGCCAGCGCAGTGACGATCGTCGCGTAGGCGCGCGAGACGGCGTCCGGAGCGCGGGCGAGCGGTTCGGCCGGCGCCCCGTCGAGCTCGAGCGTGAACAGCTTGCGCGTGGAGTCGAGCGCCTTCTCGGCGTGCACGCCGACACCCGGGCCACGCCGATCGACCAGGAAGTGTCCGCCGTCGGCCCCGGAGACGATCACGAAGTCCGCGCTCGCGGCGTCGGGCACCGCGATCTTCCTCGCCGAAAGCGCACCCCCGCCCGCCTCCACCTCGGAGTGGTCGGGCGCCCATCCGGCGTGCTCATCCCACACCGCCACAGTGCCGCGGGCCTCCCCGGCGGCAAGCGGTTCAAGCCAGCGCTCGTGCTGGGACTCCGTTCCGGCGGCGACGAGGATGAGAGCCGCGCACGTGTCGGAGAAGAACGGGCTCGGTGCGAGCGCGTAGCCCATCTCCTCCGCGATCACGACCAGCTCGACCGCCCCCAGGCCGAGGCCGCCATGCTCCTCGGGGACGATCACGCCGGGCCAGCCGAGCTCGGCCAACTCGCGCCACTGCTCGTCGGTAAAGCCGCGCTCGTCCTCGGCCAGCTCGCGGATCGTCTCGGGTCGATAGCGTGATTCGAGGAACTCGTGCGCCGTGCGCTTGATCGCCCGCTGATCATCGGTGAACTCGAAGTTCATGTTCGTTCAGACGGGCGCCTACCTAGCGCATCCGGGGAAGGCCGAGCACGCGCTCGGCGACGATGTTCTTGAGGATCTCGGTGGTGCCGCCCTCGATCGAGTTCGCGCGCGCCCGTAGGAACCGATACGTCCACTCGTCCTCGACGAGCATCGCGTGCGGACCGGCGATCTCCATGGCGAGCTCGGTCAGGGCCTGGTTGACCTCCGACCAGTGCCATTTGCCGAGCGAGCCCTCCGGCCCCGGTACACCGGTGCGGATCGTCGCGCTCAGGCCGCGGTAGGCGTTCAGCCGCATCGCCTCGGACTCGATCAGCAGCTGCGCGAGGCGCTGGCGAACCACCGGGTCGTCGGTGGCCATCCGGCCGTCTTCGGCCCGGGTATGGCGAGCCCGCTCGATCAGCTCCCCCAGCGCGATCTGGACCGCGACCTGGAGCCCAAAGGCGAGCGTCCCGCGCTCGTGCATGAGCGTGGTGATCGCCACCGCCCACCCGTTCCCCTCGCCCCCGACGATATTCTCGTTCGGGATCCGCGCGTCTTCGATGAACAGCTCGTTGAACTCGGACTCGCCCGTGATCTGCCGAAGCGGCCGGACCTGCACGGCATCCTGCTCCATGTCCATGAGGAAGTACGTCAGCCCCTTGTGCTTGGGCGCCTCCGGGTCGGTGCGGGCGACGAGCATGCACCACTTCGCGTGGTGCGCGAACGTCGTCCACACCTTCTGCCCGGCGACCACCCACTCGCCTCCATCACGGATCGCGCGCGTCTTTACCGACGCCAGGTCCGAGCCGGACTCCGGCTCGGAGAAGCCCTGGCACCAGATCTCCTCCGCGGACAGGATCGGCGGGAGGTAGCGGCGCTTTTGCTCTTCGGTCCCGTGTGCGATCACCGTCGGGCCCCCCATCGCGAGACCAAGCACGTTCACGGCCTGGGGCGTCCTCGCGCGCACGGTCTCCTCGTTGAAGATGGCCTGCTCGACCAGCGTCGCGCCGCGGCCTCCGTACTCCTTGGGCCAAGCCACGCCCGCCCAGCCGGCGTCGTGGAGCTCGCGTTGCCATCTGCGCCTGAACGCGAACGACGCCTCGTCGCCGACCGGCTCGCGACCGGGGTGGTGCTCCTCCAGCCACATCCGCAGCTCGTCGCGGAAGGCTTCTTCGGCTGAAGACAAGGTCAGGTCCACGGGCGGGAGATGCTAAAGGGATTCCGGTGCGCCCGGCGCCGGCGACGGGTTCCGGGTTGTGCTGCCGCTAGCCTCGGGCGTAGCGCATGGTCCTGCCCGAATCAGCCACTGACACGCTTCGCGACGGCGAGCTCCCCGGCCCGTACCCGGTCGGCGCCTACGCGGCGCAGCTCAAGCGCCGTCTCTTGGAGTTCGCGCGCGTCCAGCTCGTCGGCGAGGTGTGGGGCTTTCGCTCAAGCGCCGTGCGCGTCTACTTCGAGCTGCGCGATGGCCGCGGCGCGCTGCCCTGCTCGATGTGGCGCACGGACTTCGACGCGCTCGGGACACCGCTCGTCGACGGCCTGCGAATCGTGGTCGGGGGTGGATGCGACTACTACCCGGGCAGCGCCACGTCCTCCCCCTCGTTCACGTTTGCCGTGACCGAGCTGCACGTCGAGGGCGAAGGCGACCTGCTCCTCCAGCTCGAGCGCCTTCGTCGCCGGCTGGCGGCGGATGGGCTGTTCGAACCGCAGAAGCGACTGGTGCGCCCGCTGCTGCCTCGCGCGATCGGCGTGGTCACGGGCGAGCGCGGCAAGGCCCGGGACGACGTTCTCGCGGGCTTGCGGCGCCGAGGCTGGGCCGGCCGGTTGGTGTGGGCGTTCGCTCCCGTCCAAGATCGGCACGCGGCACCGGCGATCGCGGCCGCGCTGCGCGAACTGGCGGCTATCGAGGAGGTCCAGGTCGTGATCGTCGCCCGCGGCGGCGGCTCGCTCGCGGATCTGTTCGCGTTCTGCGACGAGGGGCTGTGCCGCACGGTCGCGCTGCTCCGGGTTCCCGTGATCTCCTCGGTCGGCCACCACACCGATCGCACGCTTATCGATGACGTGGCCGCGGTGGCATGCTCAACGCCGACCCACGCCGCCGAGGCGGCGGTGCGGATCGACTGCCGCGCGGCCCGGTCGGATCTGCTCGCGGCAGCCCGGCGTCTGGACGCACACGGTCGCCGCGCGATCCTGGACCGGGCGCGGGCGCTCGGCCACCTCTCGCGCGCGCCCCGCCAGCACGTCGCACGCAACCGCCGCCACCTGCATCAGCTGGTTCGCGAGCTGCGCGCCAGCGCTCGCCGGGCGTGCGAGGAGGGGCAGTCGTTGGCGGGCGTGCACCTGCTCGTGCTCGGACGCGTGGCGGCCCGCACGCGCGGCTCTGAGGCCGCCAAGCGGGCGCGCGAGCTGGAGCGACTGTCGCTCGCGCTCGCGGCACACGATCCCGAGCGGACGCTGGCTCGCGGCTATGCGCTGGTTGAGGATCGCTTGGGCGAGCCGCTCCCGTCCGCCGCTACGGCGAGATCCGCCGGCGATCTCCGAATCCGTTTCCACGACGACACGGTCGACGCCAAGGTTCCGATCAGCGATGGCTGACGAGCGCTCCTACGAAGCCGCGGTCGCGAGGGTCGAGGAGATCATTCGCCGCCTGGACTCGGGCGAGGCGGGGCTGCGCGAGACCCTCGGGCTCGTCCGGGAGGGACGGGACCTCGTGGAGTATTGCGCCGGTGAGCTCGAGGCTGTGAGCCGAGGGCTCGAGGAGCTGAAGCTCGAGGAGCTCGTCGCGAGACTCGAGGCAGAGCGCACCGCGAGCGAAGTGGGGGCTCGCCCGGGGACCGAGCCGGGCGGCCGCGAGGGAAACCGTTAGTGGCCACGTTCGATCTCCTCGCCGACCTTCCGCTCGAGGTCGACGGCTATGTCCTGGAAGGGCTAAGCGCCCAGGTCTCGAGCGGATTCTCCCGGCGGACCACCCTCGTGCACCTCCAGGGAGGCGGACTCGAAGGGATCGGCGAGGACGTGGTCTACGACGCCGACGACCACGTCGCCCTGCAAGAGGCAGGCCCAGTGCACGCGCTCGCCGGCCGGTACGCGCTCGGCGAGTTCTGCGAGCTGATCGACTCCCTCGATCTGTTTCCAGCGGCTCCACAGCGCGAGGTCTCCCGGCTGTACCGCCGCTGGACGTTCCACAGCGCTGCGCTCGACCTCGCGCTCGTCCAGGCCGGCCGGCCGCTGCACGCCGCGCTTGGCCGCAAACCCAGTCGGGTGAGGTTCGTCGTCTCGCTGCGCTTGGGGGAGCCGCCGACGCTCGACCCGGTGACCAGCCGCCTGGCCCGCTATCCCACCCTTCGCTTCAAGCTCGACCCGACCAGCTCCTGGACGCCGGAGCTCATCGCCGCGCTCGTGGACACGGGCGCGGTCGACTCGGTCGACTTCAAGAGCCTGTACCGCGGCACGGTCGTCGATCAGCCACCAGATCCGGTCCTGTATCGCCGGGTCGTCGAGGCGTTCCCGGGGGCTTGGATCGAGGATCCTGATGTCGTCACCCCGGAGACGGCGGCCGTGCTCGAGCCGTATCACGACCGGATCACGTGGGACGCCTCGATCCACTCGATCGACGACATCGAATCGCTACCGTTCCCCCCGCGCATGGTCAACATCAAACCCTCCCGGATCGGCGGTTTGGCGAATCTGTGCGCCACGTACGACTATTGCGCCGAGCGCGGCATCGGGGCATATGGAGGCGGTCAGTTCGAACTCGGTCCCGGACGCGGCCAGGCACAGTACCTGGCGTCGCTCTTCCATCCCGATACCCCCAACGACCTCGCCCCGGTGGGCTTTCACTCGAGCGACCCGCCACCCGGACTGCCGGCGAGCCCGCTGCCGCCGGCCCCGAGCAACGTCGGCTTTCGCTGGGGAGGGCAGTGATGGCCGGGACGCTCGAAGGAACGGTCGCGCTCGTGACCGGCGCCTCCAGCGGGATCGGCGAGGTCACGGCGCTCGCGCTGGCGGAGCAGGGGGCGGCGGTGGCGCTCGCGGCTCGGCGCGTGGACCGCCTGGACGCCCTCGCGGAGCGGATCCGCCAGCAAGGCGGGACCGCGCTCGTCCTCGAGGCCGACGTGACCGACGAGGGACAGGCGCGCGAGGCCGTCGAGCGCACGGCGTCGGAGCTCGGCCGGCTCGACATCCTCATCAACAACGCCGGCGTGATGCTCCTCGGTCCGGCGGTAGGCGCGCCGCTCGAAGAATGGCAGCGCATGGTGCGCGTGAACGTCGACGGCGTGCTGTATTGCGCCTACGCGGCGCTGCCTCACCTTCTGTCGGCCGCGGAGAACGGATCGCGCGGAGTCACGGACATGGTCAACATCAGCTCGGTGGCGGGGAGGGTCACGCGAGCGGGAAGCGCGGTCTACAACCTCACCAAGCACGGGGTCGGCGCGTTCAGCGAAGCACTCCGCCAGGAGGTGGCCGGGCGACATGTGCGTGTGTCGGTGATCGAGCCAGGCGCCACGGACACCGAGCTTCGCTCCCACAACCGGCCGGAGATCCAAGAGCAGATACAGGCCCGCTTCGCCGACGTGGAGCGGCTTCGAGCAGAGGACATCGCCGACGCGATCCTCTACGTCATCACCCGACCGCGCCGCGTCGCGATCAACGAGCTGCTGCTCAGGCCGAGCGAGCAGGGAGACTGACCGGGGTTCGGGTTCAGGCCGCGATGCCTGCGGGATCCGCGTCGGCAGCGGCCGGCCGAGCCGGGCTCGCGCGGGAGAACTGCATGGTCCCGTCCTCGAGCGATCCGAACCGCAGGCTCAGGATGTCGAGCGCGTAGTTCTGGTACAGCCGCCACGGTGCCTCGGAGCCCTGTCGCGGGAACTTGCCGATCGCACGCACGATGTAGCCCGAGGAGAAGTCGACGAACGGCTGTGGGCGGATCCCGGGATTTGGGGGCGACGGCCTGCACTCCGCGTAGCCGCGCTGGTCCATGTGATTCAGCAGCCGGCACACATATGCGCACGTGAGGTCGCACTTGAGCGTCCAGGACGCGTTCGTGTAGCCGAATGAGACCGCCAGGTTCGGCACTCCACCCAGCATCATTCCCTTGTAGCTCATCGTCTCGGCGAGGTCGACTTGTTCGCCGTCCACGGAGAACTGCACTCCACCGAACGCGAGTAGGTTCAGTCCCGTGGCGGTGACGACCAGCTCGGCCTCGAGCTCCTGCCCCGACTCGAGCTTCAGTCCGTTCTCGGTGAACGTGTCGATGCGATCGGTCACGATCGAGGCGCGACCGTCGCGAATGGCGGTGAACAGATCGCCGTCAGGCGCGACGCACATCCGCTGATCCCACGGGTTGTAGCGGGGGTTGAAATGCGTGTCGACGTCGTAGCCGCGCGGCAGCTGCTTCTCGAGCGCGTTACGAATCAACGTCTTGACCAGGGCCGGCCGGCGGCGGCTGAGCTCGAAGCTCAGGAGCGTGAGGAGCACGTTCTTCCATCGCACGATCGAGTAGGCCAGTTTGGCCGGTGCCCTGCGGCGCAAGACCTTGCTGACGGGGTCCTCGGCGGGTAAGGCAACCACGTAGCTTGGGGAGCGCTGCAGCATGGTGACGTGCGCGGCGCGGCGCGCGATCGCCGGGACTAAGGTCACCGCCGTGGCGCCGCTGCCGATCACCACGACGCGCTTGCCCGTGTATTCGATGTCCTGCCGCCACTTCTGTGGGTGAACGATTTCGCCCGAGAACCGCTCCGCGCCGTCGAACTCAGGCGTGTAGGGCTCGTCGTAGCGGTAGTAGCCGCTGCACAGGAACAGAAACCCGCACGTCAGCCGCACCGATTCGTCCGTGTCGGTCCTGATCGCCTCCACCGTCCAGCGAGCCTCATCGCTGGACCAGTGCGCGCGCACGACGCGGTGGTGAAAGCGGATCCTGCGGTCGATCCCGTATTCGCCCGCGGTCTCACGGACGTAGGTGAGGATCGACTGTCCGTCGGCGATCGACCGGTCGCCGCTCCAGGGCCGAAACGAGTAGCCGAGCGTGTACATGTCGGAGTCCGAGCGGATCCCGGGGAAGCGGAACAGGTCCCAGGTTCCGCCGATTTGTCCCCTGGCTTCGAGAATCGCGTAGCTCTTGCCGGGGCACTCTGTCTGGAGGTGGTAGCCGGCGCCGATCCCCGAGAGACCGGCTCCGACAATCAGTACATCCACGTGTTCGGGCGTCGCCATCTGTCCTTATCCTGGTGGGTGGGCATCGGGCGCCGACGAGGACTGCGCCCCTCAAATGAACGCTCCCGTACTGTACTCGAGCCAGACCCACGTCAAGACGGCCGATCGCTGACGACACGAGACCTTGGAAGCTGCGGTGCAAGAACGACTCGGAATCGCCGGTTCAGGCGCGATTGCCTGCGGGCTGGCAGTGACCGCGGCGCGCAGCGGCGACGTACTGCTCTGGGCGCGCTCTGACATGTCCGCCGAGCGGGCCCGCACGACCGTGTGCAAGACCTGCGCGAAGCTCACCGACGAAGTCCTCGATCCCGACCGCGTGCGGATCGTCACCGAGCTCGAGGCCCTCGGGGAGGCCACGTTCCTGGTCGAGGCGGTGGTAGAGCACCACGGCAGCAAGGCCGCAGTGCTCGACGAGCTCGCCTCGCACGCCGCTCCCGACACCGTGTTCGCGACCACCACCTCGTCGCTCTCGATCGCAGAGCTGGCCAAGGCGACCGGGCATCCGGACCGGTTCGTGGGGTTCCACGTCTTCAATCCCGTTACGAGGATGCAGCTCGTCGAGCTCGCCTTCCCGGAGGAGGCGAACTCGCACACGCGCCAGAGGGCGCGGGCCCTGTGCGACGCGTTGGGCAAGACCGCGGTCGAGGTCCCCGATGTGCCCGGCTTCGTGGTCAACCGCCTGCTGTTCCCGTACCTGTTCAGCGCGGTGGAGCTGCGCACTCAGAGCGGGATGTCGGTCGAGGACATCGACAGCTGCATGACGCTAGGCGCCGGGATGCCCATGGGGCCGCTGGCCCTGCTCGACTTCGTCGGGCTCGACGTGTCGATGGCGATCGGGGAGGCGATCGGAGCGCAAGTGCCGCAGGAGCTGATCGACCTGGTCGACGACGGAGCGCTCGGCCGGAAGACGCGGCGCGGCTTCTACACCTACGACTGACGCGGCTCCGAAGAACTATTTAAGGCCCGTTCAGGTCAGGCCCGCACACTTCTCATCGCGACGTACCTCATAGCAGCACCTCCTCCCCAGAAGCACGAAGCCGGCCCGTCCCCAGCGGGCCGGCTTCTTTCGTAGGCGAAGCCGGCCCGGTTGGGGGGCCGGCTTCATCTCTCCTCTCAACCACCGGCAGGGTCTGCGCCTTGTGATCAGCGAACTCTCCGGCCGTTGCCTTGGCGCGAAATGTAACGAACGATGCGAACTCGTGACGGGCGGTCCTCGGCTCAATGGAAAGACGCAGGCCACGCGCGTCGGGTCATGCGTTAACCGGACGAGGTGGCCGCGCGCCGATGCCTGATCCGCACGGCCTCGATGCGGTTCTGGCGCACGGATTCGACTCGGATCGAGTAGCCGTTGGCTGAGATGGTGTCGCCGCGCTTGGGTAGCCGCCCCAGCTCGGCGAACACAAAACCCCCTACCGAGTTGTAAGCATCGGTGTCCACCGGGAGCTCCAGTCCGTAGTCCTGCAGGTCGCTGACCGCGACGTGCCCGCGGACGAACCAGTCGCCGTTCGCCAGCCGGCGCACCGCCCCGCCCGCCGGATCGGTCTCGTCAGAGATCTCGCCGACGACCTCCTCGATGATGTCCTCGATCGTCACCAGTCCGGCGGTACGCCCGTACTCGTCGACAACGATCGCCAGCTCGGTTCGCTCGCGCTGAAGATCGGCCAGCAGATCGTCGAGGGGCTTGGTCTCGGGAACGATCGGCGCCTCCCGGACCACGCGCTCGAAGTGGGCCTCGTAACCATCGTTGATGGCCAGCTTCGCGAGCTGGTTGACGTGGACGATCCCCCTGACCCGATCCGGGTTCTCGTCCTCGATCACCACCAGTCGCGAATGCCCAGTCGAGACGCAAAGGCGAAGCGCGGCCTCCACCGTCTCCGACACGTCCACGGTGACCACGGCCGGGATCGGCGTCATCACCTGACGCGCTTCCTGTTCGTGGAGGTGAAAGACGCCGGTCAGCATGTTCGCCTCGCCGATGTCGAGCTGCCCGCCGGTACTGGACTGAGCGATGAGCCGCTTGATCTCCTCGGGTGTTCCACCCTCCGGCTCGGCGGTGGGGTCTACCCCGAGCATTCGCAGGATCGAGTTGGAGGAAGCGGTGAGGAGCACGATGAAGGGGTGAAACACCACACGAAAGAACTGCAGCGGGCGAGCGATGCGCCGGAGTACTCCCTCAGCGTGCTGGATCACATACAGCTTCGGAACCAATTCGCCGACGATCACCTGCGCAACCGTGATCAGCAGATACGCGATGACCACTGAGATCACCACGGCCAGGGCGTGTCCGAGCGCATGTCCGAAGGGTTTCTCCAGCAGATGCGCGATCGCCGGCTCGCCGAGCGCACCGATGCCGATCGAGGCCATCGTGATCCCCACCTGGCAGGCGGATATGTAGTCGCCGATGCGATCGAGCTGCGACATCGCCAGGCGAGCGCCACGGGCTCCTTGCTCGGCGAGGGCCTCGAGCCTGGTTCGCCGTGAGCGCACCAGCGCGTACTCGGCCATCACGAAGAACGCGTTGACCAGGACCAGCAGCCCGGTGAGGATGATGAACAGAGCCTTCACTCGTGCACCCTCCGGCACACTATGCGGTCAGCGCACAGCCGAGGGCGCTTTGGGACCGGCTCTGAGGTCGCGGGGAGGGGAGTTGCACGGACCGGCGCCCCTCCGTCCTCGCGCTGCTACTTCGAGATGGGTCGTCGTCGTTCATGCAGCGACGCGAACAACGGTAGCAGCAGGGGACGCGGATTCTCGGGGCCACGGGGGCTGAATCTTGGGGCCAACGGGGCGTAGGTTCTCGGCGCCGAGGGGCGCTGATTCTCGGGGCAACCCGAGACCCGACCGAACCGCCCGGCCATCTGCCATATCGTTCTCCTTGTCCGGTTCTGAGCCTTCGGGATCGTCGAATCACATTGCCGTCAGCCTGATCCGTAAGCACACCTCGATGCGAATCGTCAGCCTGGTTCCTTCCGCCACGGAAATGCTGTTCGCGCTCGGACTCGGGGGCGACCTCATCGCGGTCACGCACGAGTGCGACTATCCCCCCGCGGCACGCGAGCTTCCCAAGGTCACTCGGGACATGCTCCCAGCCGGGCTCACGTCGGCGCAGATCGACGCGGCGGTCAAGGAGCGGACGCTCGCCGGCGAGTCCATTTACGAGCTCGACGCCGAGCTTCTGCACGAGCTACGCCCGGACCTGATCGTCACCCAGGCCCTGTGCTCGGTCTGCGCCGTCTCCTATCAGGACGTGCGGCGCCTGGCCGACGAGCTCGATCCTCATCCCGAAGTGATCTCGCTCGATCCTCACACGGTCGGCGAGGTCTTCGGCGATGCGCGGACGCTGGCCGAAGCTACAGACCGCCGAGACGCGGCGGTCGACCTGGTACGCGACGCATCGGCTCGAATCGATCGCGTCCGGCTCGCGGTTCGTAAAGCCAGGCGACCTCGCGTGGCGGCGCTCGAGTGGCTCGACCCGCCGTTCGCGGCCGGGCACTGGACCCCTCAGCTGATCGACTACGCCGGCGGCGAGGACGTGCTCGGATTCCCCGGCGAGCACTCGCGGGAGTTGGGCTGGCGTGAGGTGGAAGCCGCTCAGCCCGACGTCGTGATCGTCATGCCGTGTGGCTACGACGCCGAGCTCGCTCATCGCGAGGCGGAGATGCACCGGGACGAGCTGTCCGCGGTGGGCGCCGGCGAGGTGGTCGCGGTCGATGCCGCCTCGTACTTTTCCCGGCCAGGTCCCCGCATCGTCGACGGCCTCGAGCTGCTGGCGCAGATCCTGCACCCGGAGGCCGTGCCGGAGGCTGGAGGCAGGGCGCTTACAGTCGAGCTCTGACCGGCTACTGGAAGCCGACGCCGTTGGGCGCGAGGCCGTGGGCGCCCGCCACCGCGATCGCGGCGGCGACTGAGGCCGCCCCCACCAACGCGCACGTCACGAGCGCCAGCCCGGTGAGACGTCGGCGCTCGTCGAGCTGGACGATCAGCCACCCGGTGATCATCCCGCCGACGAGTCCGCCCAGGTGACCCCCGATCGATATCCCCGAGACGCTCAGCGAGAAGATGATGTTGATCAGCAGCGTTATGCCCAGGCCGCTCTGCCAGATCGGGATGTGGCGGAAGTAGGCGACGACGATCAGCGCGCCGAGCACCCCGAAGCACGCGCCCGAAGCGCCCACCGTGGGGGACCCCGGCTGGAACAGCAGCGCCCCGAACGCGGCCGAGAGCAGCGAGACGAAATACACGAGGGCGAAGTTCAGGCGGCCAATCGCCGGCTCGAGGATCGAGCCCATGATGTAGAGGAACAGCATGTTGAACGCGATGTGCAGCAGCCCGTCGTGAAGGAAGCCGCTGCTAACGATCCGCCAATACTGGTGCTGGTCGGCGATCGCCGGGCCAAACAAGTAACCCTTGTCGAAGATGACCCCGTGCCCACCGCCGCCGAGGGGCGCGCCGGCGGCCGTCTCCGCGACGAACACGGCGACGTTGATCGCGATCAGCGCGTAGGTCACCACCGGCGCCGAGGGCCGCGTCCGGATCGTCTTGACCTTCGTCCTGTCGCGACTGCACTCCGGACAGCGCATTCCGACCGGGGTGGGAGTCATGCAGTCCGGACAGATCGGACGCCCGCAGGACGAGCACGAGACCCCGGTCTCGCGGCTCGGGTGGCGGTAGCAGACGGCCATGGGACGCACGCTATCAGTGCGCCCTCACCGCATCTCGCGGGCCCGAGCGCTTCGGGGAGCTCGGCCCGGCGTGACTACTAGCGGTGCGGGAGGATCCGCCGCGCCTCGTCGGCGGCATCTTGGAGCGTCCGCTGAGCGAGCTCGAGGACGTTTCTCGACTGCTGCTTGCGCGCGCGGTGGCGCCGTCGCACCCGAAGCACCACGAGCGCTGTCCCAGCGCTCACTCCCACCGTCGCCGCCGCCACCGGCCTGACCCAGTTGCGCGGATCGCGCATCGCCGAGAGCTCCCATGACTCGAGTTCGTCGTGCGCGAGCTCGGTGAGATTGACCAGCGTCAGCTCGAGCCGCTGGACGAGGCCCGCGGGCGGGTCCACCGGGGTGAGCGCCTCGCGGAGCAGCGCCTCGAAATCGGGTGCGCCCGTGCTCACCGATCCTCCTCAGCGTCCTCGGCGACGGTTTGCGAGACGATGCCCTCGAGCTGGCGAACCGCGCGGTGCAGCAGGACCTTGGTGGCGCCGTCGGTGCGGCCGAGTGCCCTCGCGATCTCGCGGTTGTCCATCCCCAATGCAAAACGCATGATCAGCGCTTCCCGGCGGTCGTCTGGGAGCTGCTGGACACTGTCGAGGATCGTCTTCAGCTCCTCACGTCCCTCCACCAGCGACTCCGTTGTGTGAGGCGTCGAGATCATGCCCGCGTCCTCGATCGCCGACTGAGGCTTACGCGAGCGATCGCGATAGAAGTTGGCTGCGAGGTTGTGTGCGATGCGGATGAGCCACGGCCGAAGCGGCCGGCCATCCGACTCGCGCAGGGCGCGTTCGAAGTGGCGGTATGCCTGTAGGAACGTCTGCTCGGTGAGGTCCTCGGCGTCGTGGTGGTTCCCCACCCGGTAGTAGCTGTAGGAGTACACATCGCGAAGGTGGGCCCGGTACAGCTCCGTGAACCGTGCATCCAGGTCCGCCTTGGTCTGGGGTAGCTCATCAACCACCGCATGAGAGCCTACATTCGCTTACGCCGCACGGATAGGGGTCGAGATGCTCGGACGGGCGGGCTCCCTTACCGTAGCCGTCCACCCCTCCGCGTCGATCCGGCCATCGAGGAGCGCGGCGAGGCCGTCGAGCGCCGGCGTCTCGAGGTGCGCGTTGCGCGCGACACTCGCAAGCAGCGGGACGGAGTCGATCGCCTCGGCGGCCGGACCGAGCGCTCGAGAAACCTCGTCGGTGGGCACGCCATGGGCGAGGAGCTCGCCCGCTCGGCGGGTGCCCGCGGTGTCCGAGATGACGGTCGCGACCAGATCGCCCGCGCCGGCGAGCCCGGCCAACGTCTCGGGTCGTCCGCCTCGGGCCCGCGCGAGCGCGTCGACCTCCGCGAATACCTTGCCGGCGGCGGCGCCAGCCACGTTCGGTCCGGCGATCGAGGCGGCCGCGGCGGCGAGCACCGCCGCGTTCTTCGCACAGCCGACGAGTTCCACCCCGGTCACATCGGTCGTGGTCGAGACCTCTAACCCGGCGGCGCCGAGCGCGTCGGCGAGCTGGCGGGCAAAGCCGCGGTCGAGCGAGGCTACGAGCGCCGATGCTCCCTGCTCGAGCACGTCGGACGGGCGCGCTGGGCCCCCGAGAACCGCGATGGCTCGTGCTCTCGAGCGCTCTGAGGCGAACGCAGACGGGAGCGTGCCGAGTGGCGGCACGAGCCCCTTGGAGAGTACGAGCAGACCGGCAGTGCGCGGGATTCCCTCGCCGTGCCGGGCGAGCACTGCCGGCAGCGACCGTGCCGGGACTGCCAGGCAGACCAGCTCGTGGTCGGCCAGTTCGACGTCTGTGGATCGAGAGATGCGGACCGACTCCGGGAGCGGCACGCCCGGCAGGTAGTGGTCGTTCATGCGTTCGCCGGCCAGCGCCGCGGCCTGTTCGGCGGTGCGAGTTCCCAGATCGACCTCGTATCCCGCGCGGGCAAGCGACACGGCGAGGGCCGTGCCCCAAGCGCCCGCGCCGACGATCGCGGCCCGGCGGATCGGAGGCAGGCCGCCGAGCCACTCCCATTGGAGCATCACGCACGGCCAGATCCGTTCGGTGACCGCGCCCGCCAGCGCCGGAGAGGCGTCCGTGACCATCGGGAAGCGGAGTGCGCGGCCGGCGCGAATCCGCACTTTACGTGGCCTGATGCGCCAGCCGTTGCGAATGTCCTCGGTGCCGATTATGGCCACCGGGACCACGGGTGCGCCGGTCTCGAGGGCCAGCCGGCCCACGCCCCGCCTGGGCTTTCCCAGCGAGCCAGGGCGCGTCCGAGTCCCCTCGGGAAACATCAGCACGATCTCGCCTCGGGCGAGGATGGCCTTTGCCGTATCGATCATGTCGGCGTCGCCTGCGCCGCGATCGACGGGGAAGGCACCGAGCGCCCCCAGGAGCCATGCCAGCCACGGGTGGTACTCAAACAGTTCCTTCTTGGCGACGTAGTAGATCGGCCTGCGCACCATCGTCCCGATCATGAACGGATCGAAGAAGCTGCGGTGGTTGGAGGCGATGATCACCGGGCCATGTTTGGGGATGTACTCGCGTCCGATGCGGCTCATCCGGAGGTAGATGTGAAAGAACGGCTGCAGCAGCGCCCGCACCACCAGATAAACGCCTGGATTGACGCCCTTTTGGCGGGCGCGCCTGTGCAGTGATTCATGCTCCATCGCAAACTCGCCTACCCGGCTCGGGCCCGCCCGTTACAGTTGCGGGAGTTGAGCCCTCGCATCGATCGCACCCGCACCCTCAGAGGAGCCGTCTGCGGCGCGGTCGCCGCGGCGGTGTGGGCATTCCAACAGCCGCTCGACAAGCTCGTCTTCGCGAGTACCTACGACGATGTCGAGCTCCTCGGCAGGCTGGTGGCGCGCGGGGACGGGTGGTACCCGGCCGGCCTCGCGTTCCACGTGCAGAACGGGGCCGTGTTCGGCGCCACCTACTCCATTGTCGCGCCGGCTCTGCCGCTTCCCGCGATGGTGCGGGGTCCGGCCGCGGCGCTAGCCGAGCATCTCGCGCTGTGGCCGCTCGTCGGGGTCACCGATCGTGCCCATCCCGCCCGCCAACGGCTTCCGGTGCTTTCCGGCAACCGGCGCGCCTTCGCGCAGGCAACCTGGCGGCACCTGCTGTTCGGGATCGTGCTGGGCGAGCTCGAGCGCCGTCTGAACGCCGCACGGGAACCGACGCCGCTGCAGCCGGAGGCTCAGTACTCGAGCAACGGTCACGGATCGCTCGAGCACGCCGTGTCGGCTGGGCCGACGCCGTAGCCGAGCGGTCGGCGGTGCGTGGGGCGTGCGGGTCCTGATCACGGGGGCGTCGGGGTTTGCCGGCGGGCATCTCGCGCGCGAATGCCTCGAGGCCGGCGACGATGTGGTCGGAATCTCCCGAAGCGGTGCGGTGCCCGAGGGCGCGGGCGAGGGCGCGGGCGAGGGAATTGAGACTCGCCGCGTCAACCTGCTTGATGCCGACGGCGTAGCCGCGATCGTCGCCTCCGTGCGCCCGGAGGTCTTCTATCACCTCGCGGCGCTCAGCTCGGTGGGGCGCTCTTGGGAGCAGCCGGCTCGCGCCGTCCAGGACAACGTGGCGATGGCGGTCAACGTACTTGAGGCGGTGCGGCATAAGGCCCCCGAAGCGCGCGTGGTCTGGGCCAGTTCCTGCGAGGTGTACGGCCCGCCCGACCGCCTGCCGATCGATGAGTGGGCGCCGCTCCGGCCGGCAAATCCGTATGCGGTTTCCAAGACCACCGGCGATCTGCTGGCAGCCGTATACGCCGATGCCCATGGACTCGAGATCATTCGCGCCCGGCCCTTCAACCACGCCGGCCCCGGTCAGCGGTCGATCTTCATTCTCTCTTCGCTCGCTCGCCAGGCGGCGGAGGGTCTGCGTGTGGGCGCCGACCCGGTGCGGATCGTCACGGGCAACCCAGAGACCCGCCGCGACTTCACCGACGTCCGCGACGTGGCGCGGGCGTACCACCTGCTCGCCGCGCGCGCCCAGCCCGGCATATACAACATCTGTTCCGGCCAGTCGATCTCGGCCGCGGCGCAGGTCCAGCTCATCGGCCGATTGATCGCACCGAGGGCGGTCGAGCACGTGATCGACCCGGCGCGGATCCGCGGGCACGAGGTGATGGAGCTGCGCGGTGCACATGAGCGCATTACGGCCGACACCGGCTGGCGCCCTGAGATTCCCATCGCCCGGACGATGGTTGACACGATCGACTGGTGGAAGCGGGAGCTCACGGCCGCCGATCCACCGGGCGCCGTGCGACACTGAGCGCCCAGCGCTCGCGGTGTACACGCCGCACGACGCCCGACGCCCGTCTAGCTCAACCGGCAGAGCACTTCACTTGTAATGAAGGGGTTGGGGGTTCGAGTCCCCCGGCGGGCTTTTTCGAAGTGCCTGCTAATCAGCAATCTAGTTGTTTCACCGTCGCGGGTCCGCGGGCGCGTGTCCCCCGCATGTCCCATGAAGAAGGTAGGCTTCGGTCGTGCGGAGTCGACCTCCATCCGGGCATGTGTTCAGGGTCGAACGCGCACGCGGACCGGCCTGGTACGCCAAGTACCGCCTCCCCGACGGCCGCCAGGTGCAGAAGAAGCTTGGACCCGCGTGGACGGAGCGGGGTCGTCCTCCGGCCGGCTACTTCACGAAGCGGACCGCCGAGGACTGGCTACGCCGAACGCTCGATGAGGCGCGCCAAGGTGTTTTGCCCGGCATGGTCCGGACGGGCGCCACGTTCGCCGACGCGGCCGCAGAGTGGCTGCGGTATGTCGAGGTGGACCGCCGGCGCAAGCCGTCCACGGTCGCTGGATACAAGGCGATCGTCCGGGCGCAGCTGCTGCCGGCGTTCGGCGAGCTCCCGCTCGAGTCTGTGACGACGTCGACGATTGAGCGCTGGCTGGCCGGGTTCGACCGCTCGCCGTCGACTCGTCTGAAGGCCGTGGTCCTGCTCCACGGGATCTTTCAGCGGGCGCGGAAGGTATGGGGCCTGCCGACGAACCCGGTTGCTGACGTCGAGAAGCCGCCCCTGAGCCGGAGCGGCGATATCGACGTGTTCTCGCCCGAGGAGGTGTGGGCGCTCGTGCGAGCGGCTGGCACCGAGCAGGACGCGGCGCTGTTCCTCACGGCCGCGTTCACGGGGTTGCGCCGAGGCGAGCTGCTTGCGTTGCGGTGGCGGGACGTCGACTTCGCCGGCTCCGTGATCCGGGTTCGAGCGAGCTACGGTGAGGGCGGGCTGACGACACCGAAGTCGGGCAAGGTCCGGTCGGCGCCGATGGTGCCCGACGTCGCCGCCGCGATCGCTCGTCTCGGCACGCGTCAGTGGTGGATCTCCGATGACGACCTGGTGTTCGTCGGCGAGTCGGGCGGTTACCTGGACGGGTCCGCGCTGCGCCGACGCTACGACGCTGCGCTGAAGCGCGCCGGCCTCCGCCGTCTCCGGTTCCACGACCTTCGCCACACCTTTGGCACCCGCATGATCGGCATGGCCGACATCCGCCGCGTGCAGGAGTGGATGGGCCACGCCAACATCCAGACGACGATGAAGTACCTCCACTACGTACCCCGTGCAGAAGACGCTCGCCTGGTGGCCGAGGCCTTTCGGCTTCTCGAGGCCCCAGCTGCCAATCCCGCCGAGTCCTCTTAGAGTTCTCCGCCCTTCGCTTGCCACGGGCCTTCCCCCGGTCTAATCGCACTCGGCTTTGGACAGGTTGGACAACCGATACTCGTCCGTGGTTGCCGCTGACCCCGGCCGTGACGAAGTGCGGGCGGGGTCAGCGGCAACCACGGGCCGTATGCAGCGGTTACGATCCAACGTAGTCAACACCTCTCTAAATAGGCCGGTTCGCAAATCGGTCATTTTGGGACGGCTCGAAAACGTCCGAAAACCGTCCCATGCCGTCCGCATGGTTGGCCGATGTGGCCAATCCCCGCGCGCGCGGAACCTTCCATCGAACACGGATGCTCGATCACTGCGTCGATGTCCGCGCGCGGGTGACTATCTTGCCGTGGACCGAGGGAGTCCGCCGGCGGACGCGCAAGGCGCGCGCGATATCGCAGCCGAACACGGACGTTCGGCCCGGTCTCCGCGCGCGACCGTCACCTTCGTGCACCCGTGACCGCCACCCTTCACTGATCAGTTGATGCACGGTAACTCCCCATGGGCCCGCGATAGTGCCGGTTCGGCGGCAAACCAGAAGCCGTGGCCGGTGGCGTCGTGGGCGCCGACGGTCGCGTCGGTGCGTAGGCAGGGGTTGGGCATTTGCAGCGCGCCGTCCGCTTCTCAGGTTCGTCCATAGGGGCGGTCGGCGTTAGCTCGAATCCAGCAAGCAGTGGCTCCTCCTATTTCGTGGTTGCGGCAGTGAGCGATCACCGCGGCCGCCGGCGGCGGCGGCCGCCCGCCGGCTGGCTCGCCGTCTCAGGTCTTATCGCGCCACTGCTTACTTATCCGGCGGTGGGTTGTCAAGGTTGGCCCGGGGGTTCGCGGCGGGGAGGTGCGTGGGCGCGTTGGAGCTGACAGCGTTGCGCGCGGGCGCCCGGGCTTACTTTGGTCCGCGACCCTCGTGGCTGGTGGGTCGGCGACAAGATGTTTGATGGGGTGATCCCGCTGGGGGAAGCGTTGCGGCCGCTCAATCTTTTTAGGCCGTCCACGCGGCGAGCGTGTCGGCAGCAGTCGTCGGGGAGCTGGCCGCGGCGCATCGGTGTGAGTGAGGGCTTGACGCGCGCGAAGAATTGGAAGTTGGTCGTCGGCGGTTCCGGCCTGGCCGGACGTAGTTGCGGAACAGCGCAGCCGAAGCCCGGGTCAAGCGGCCAGAGCACCGGCAGCCTCGTGTGTTGCAGGAGCGTTGGTCAGTCGATGGCCGCTTGACGCGCGGCGCCCGGCTGCGCTACCTCGGTCGGACTTCGCCTGCTCGACGGGTGGCGCGAGTGCCTCATCGCCGAGGTCGCGCAGCGTGTGGTAGCAGCGCCTGAGCAGCTTGCGCGCTAGCGCCAGACAGGCACGGTTGCCGCCGATCTGCTCCCGGGCCGCCAGGTACCACTGACGGTCGGGACTACGCTCGCCCCGGCGGGCCACTTGGGCGGCCTCGTACAGCGCCCAACGCAGCGCCGGCGGCCCCTGCCGGGATAGGTGCCCAGGGGCGCGATGACGGTCGGATTGATAGACGGTGACGTCCAGGCCGCTGTAGCGGACCGCGTCGCGGCTGTTGGCAAACCGCCGACAGTCGCCGAGCTCCGCCACAACGGTGACCGCCGTCAGCTCTCCCATCCCGTAATAGGCCTCGATCAGCGCCTGGCAGCCCATCTGGCGGCGCGCATAGCCCCGCAGCTCGCGCTCGACCGGAGCGATCTCGCGCTCGAGCGCGTCGATCACCGCGACCGCGACCGTGACCTGCTGGCGCGCAGCGGCGGGCAGCGGCTGGGCGTCCAGCCACTGGCGCCCGTCGCCCACCATCAGCTGCCGCCGATGCGGACACCCATGGTGATACAGCACCGCCTGGATGCGCTGCTGCCAATGAGAGTGCTGCTCGATCAATGTATGGCGCAGCCGCGCTCGGGCGCGCAGATCGAGGATGTGATCGGGCGGGATCCACGACTCCGGCAGCCGCCCCGCCAACAACAACTCGCGATGATGACGCGCGTCCGCGCGGTCACTTTTCGCGCGCTTCTTGTTCCCGCGCAACGCCGCCGTCTCCGCCGGCTCAGCCAGATGCACCACCGCCCCGACCGCTCGCAGCTCCTCGACCAAGAACCGCCAGCCAGTCGTCGCCTCCAACGCGACCTCCAGCGGCTGGCCGGCGAACCGGGCCAGGAACCGCCGCACCCCAGGACGATCAGCCGGACGCACCCGCCCACGACTGACCTCGCCCGTGGCCAAATCGATCCACTCCGCGGTGATCTGCGCCCGATGCTGGTCAAGACCCATCACGATCGACATCTGAACCCCTCCTTCCTGCAAACGCGGGCAGGATCCAACCTCTGACCCGACGAATACGCCAGTCAGAAGTGGTCGGTGCCTTCAGTTGAACAGTCCGGCCGCGCGGACCGCAACCGCGCGCGCCACACCTAGCTGTTCGACACGAAGGCCCGGCCACCTTCACGCGGGGCCTTACGTGCCTTCCCGGGTGGCCACCCGGATATGACATCTTTTGTCCGAAACGGGTCGTCCTGTGCCGGGCCACCGACGCCAACAGGATGGCTGGTTTGCTCGCAGAGCAGCACCGCGTAGGTGACGACGCTGTCGCAGTGCTCGCCGCGATGATGTCCTCGCGCTGTGGCCCCGGTCGGTTTCGCGGTCGCCTTCCTGCTGCACGCCAATCTGTGAAGACGGCCGCGCCACAAGTAGCCGCCAGGCCCCGGCACTCGACACGGCCGCCTGACGCGTGTCTCTGGCCCTGCCTTCGACGCCGTCCCGTCCGGCGGGCGACCTCAGCGTGCGCGCCCTCGCAGTCCTGGGGGTGGGGTCAATTTATGGCCCACGGTTGCCGCCTTGCGAATCGTTCCGCTGGGAGCTGTGGTGGCGAAGGCCTGCGTGAACATCTGCCCGGGCCCCGCCGGCATCGCGCTGTAGATGCTGTTCGCGGTCTCCACGGTCACGTAGTCCCAATCGACGCACGCGGGTTCCGTGTTGCCGACGGTGAGATCAGAGGAGGCGTTATAGATGATCTCCCCCGCACCGGAAGACAGCGTGGTGCTGCCTCCGTTGGCCCAGTCCACGAGGTCGAGCTGGAACGCCACGATTGGGGCCAGATCCGCGGCCGTGACCGGATTGGTCGTGCCCGCAACCGTGAGCGAGAGCAGATCGATCGTAGTACTCGCGACGGTGCTGCCGCTGCCGTCGGTCACGCTATAGGCCGCGCCTGTGATGTTGGCGTTCGCGTCGTTCTGCAGCGCGATCGTGAGGGAGTACCCAGCCGGAAGCGTGGCGTTCGACAGCGTAGTGATTGGATCGAAATCGTTGATCAGCTGGGTGCTGCCATTCTGCCAGTTGTCGACGGCGGCGTAGAGGTTGCCCTGCGGGTCGATGGTGATCACGTACTGCTGGGCACCATCTAAGGCGCCTGACCCGGAGTAGGCGTTCAGCTGGAAGCCGAAGCCGTCGCTGCCCACGATGTCCTGGGTGACGTTGATGGTGACTGATAGATCCACGATCGAGCTGCAGTTGTACAAGAAGTAGTTGGAGTTGCTGCCGAGCCCGGCACCTGGCGCAGTCACGTTACCCTCTGGCCCGACGAGGTCCGCCTCTAGAAATGCATACTCCACCGTATTGTCGCTGTTGTTCTGGACGACCATGAAGTAGACGAGGTCCTGGAGGTCGTTCGTCAGTTGGCTCCAGATCGTGCTGATGCCAAGCTGGTTCCAGTACGGGTAGCCCCCGCCGGTGATGGACCAAAGTCCACCTGTAAACGATGGCGTCAGCGGTTGAACGCCGAGCACAGGCAGGAACCCGGTGGCGTTCGACCGCACGAAGTACCAGCCGGCAGACGCGCCGGGCGCGAGGCTATTGCTTCCCCATTGTGACGCCATGATGCCCTACTCTCTGTTGCAATCGTTTCAGGACTATTTCTGCACGAGACGTGAGCTGGTCGGGTCGACGCGGTACTCTGCGTGGAGGTCGCGCAGCGGTATTGCGTCGTCGGCTGCGCTGAGCTCGAGCTCGATTACCTGCTGCTCTGGCCCGGGCATCATGCCCGCCCGTGCGAAGCCGCTACCGGACCCGCGCAGATCGCCGATCTTGGACACCGCGAGGATCTGTCCATGCTCGTCGTGAAGTATCTGGGCTTTCATCTTTACTCCTTCACTAGCGCGCTCGCGCGGCTAGATGTCAGACTCGAGAAACGCGTACTCGATGATGTCGTTGCTGTTGTTCTGAACGACGAGGAAGTACACGAGGTTTGCTTGATCGTCCGTGAGCTGGCTCCACATCGTACTGATGCCGAGCTCATTCCAAAACGGGTATCCGCCCCCAGTCAAGCTCCAGAGCCCACCAGTGAACGACGGTGTCAATGGAGTTACCTGCAAAACGGGCAGAAACCCGGCTTGGTTTCCCCTGACGAAATACCATCCTGCCGAATTGCCCGGCGCGAGACTGTGGCTACCCCACTGTGCGGCCATTTCGTGTCCTTCCCTCAGTTCGCTGCTGCGCCAATTTCGAGGATCACCTGTGTGATCGTCGTAGCGTCACCGTATCTCGCTCGACGTACGTGAGGTGTGATTAAAGTCGCAGTGACGCGAGTTGCCGAGGCCCCGGTTCGTGAATCAGCCGGCGAACGTCCGCGCGGACCAATTCAGGCAGCCATGCCATCAGACCTCCTGGGCATCGCGGCGCCCGTCCGTGAAGATACTGGGCTTGACCATCAGTACTAGATTCGCGCCTCCGATCCGTCGGGACAGGCGCCACCAGACAGGTCGGACTCGAGCGGTCTATCGGTCACGTCTCCGCCGAGCGCTCGCATGGAAACAG
>JAFASF010000372.1 GCA_019244745.1 Solirubrobacterales bacterium
GAGGAGCTCGTAGTAGGTTCCGGTGACCGGCTCGTGGCCGACGCGAGGCGCGCGGCTCATGGCACCCTCATCCGGTGAGCTGCTTGCCGAGCAGGTACCCCGATCCCGCCCCGACTCCCGCACCCGGCCAGGTGGCCGCGCCGCACATGTAGAGCGAATCGACCGGGGTCCGGTAGCGGCTCCATCCTGGCACCGGTCGGAACAGGAAGTGCTGAGCCGGGTGGTGGCTGCCTCCGAGGTGATCGCCGCCGACCAGATTGGGGTTTGCGCGTTGCAGGTCGGCGGGTGAGATCACGTGGCGCGCGAGGATCTTGCCCCCGATACCGGGCGCGTACTCCTCCAGCAGCTCGAGTACTCGATCCGCGTAGGGCTCCTTGGCCTCGTCCCAATCGCGGGTCTCGATCCGCCCCGCCCCATCGGAGGCGATCATCCCCGGCACCACGCGCACCTGCAGCCACAGGACGTGCTTGCCTTCCGGGGCCCGCGACGGGTCGACGGCGGTCGGCTGGCCGACGACGATCATCGGACGCGGGGGGAGGATCCCGGCGCACGCTTGAGCGTAGGCCACCGAGAGGTCGCCGAGGTACGGGGCGACGTGAACGTAGGCATAATCGCGCAGCTGCGAGCCAGCCCGCCAAGTTGGGAGATCATCGACCGCGAGGTGGATCATGAACGTCCCGGGCCCATAGCGGAAGCGCTCGGACCGGCGGCGGTACCGCTCCGGGACATCGCTGTCGAGCATCCGCATCAGCGCCGGCGGCCCCGCGTTGGCGATGACCGCACGCGCGGCCTCGAAGCTACGCCCGTCGGCCGTCCGCACGCCGCTCGCTTGTCCGCCGGAAACGAGCACCTGGACCGCCTCTGCTCCGGTCACCACCTCGCCTCCGTGCTCGGCCAGCATTCCGACCAGCGCGTCGATCAGACAGCCGGCGCCCCCCGCTCCCAAAGCCATGCCGTGGCCGGCCGCGACGAACGTCTCGAGCAGGGCAAAGATCGCTCCCCCGGGCACATCCGGGGAGAAGTCGAGGTGCATCCCCCACGAGGCCATGAGCGTCTGCACCTCCGGAGTCTCGAACTGCTCCTCGACCAGCTCCCGGGGAGAGAGCAGCGCCAACCGCGCCAGGTCGCGCCACTGGGCCCGCACCACGCGGCGCTGGCCCCACAGGGCCTTGGCCAGGGCTCGCGACGGCATCGGCGCGCCGAGCACGCCAAACAGCGTCGGCGCCACCTGACCGAACCACCGCCCGAGCCGAGTCCAGGCTTCGGCATCCGCCGCCGAGTGAGTCCGAATCGAGGCCAGCATCTCGTCCTGATCGGTCGAAACCCCGGCCCAACTCTCACCGGGGAAGACCGAGGCGAACGGACGCTGCGCGACGGCGAGGCCGAAGCCGTGGCGGAACAGGTCGTCCTTGTGCTCGGCGAAGAACGCTCCACCCACGAAGATGTTGAGGTTGGTCGCGTACAGGTCGTGGCGGAAGTCCGGCAGCGTCGCTTCGGCGGTGCGGACCGCGCCGCCGGGGTGATCTGACCGCTCGAGGACGGTGACCTTCCATCCCGCCTTGGCCAGGATCACGGCGGCCGCGAGGCCGTTGTGGCCGGCCCCGATCACCACCGCGTCCGAGCGGCGGCTCACGGCTCGTCCGCCTTCCTCCGGGACCGTACGCTCACGGCCCCTGCACCGTCACGTCGAGCACCGCGCATTGGCCGTCCCGCACGGCCGCCAGCCCCCGCCGTAGCGCCCCGGGCAGCCCGTCCGCAGCGGCGACGCGCTCGGCAAACGCGCCACAGCTCGCGGCGAGGGCAGGGATGTCCGGCGCGCGCTCGAGCTCCAGCTCGCCGGCGCGAGCCAGGGCGCTGTCCGGATACTCGTAGGTGAGCCCCAGCTTGATTGCTGCGTACTGGGCGTTGTCGTAGACGACGGTCAGGAACGGAGCGTTCAGTCTCGCCGCGGTCCAGAACGCCGCCTCCGGGGCGCCGGAGAACAGATTCCCCTCGGCATTGAGAGAGATGACCGTCTTCTCCGGAGCGGCGAGCTTAGCCCCGAGCGAAGCGCCCGCGCCCCACCCCATGCTCGAACCGATCGGCTGGAAGTAGCTCCCGGGCGCCAATATCGGAATGTGCTCGGCGTTGGTGGCGATCGCGGTGGTGGAGTCGTCGACGACGATCGTGTCCTCGTCGACGAGCTCGGCCACGCAGCGCGCCACGTACGCGGCCGCCATTGGTCCCGCGCCCGACGGCGGGCGGGCGCCAGTCAGCGACTCCTCCCGGCGCCGATGCGCGTCGGCCACGGACGCCCGGCGCTCCTCGGCGCGCGCGTCCTGCGCCCGGGTGCGCCGCTCCAGCACCAGCTCGGTCAGGATCGGCAGCGCGGCGGTGGTACTGCCGCTCAGCAGCAGATCGGCCGGAAAGCTCCAGAGACCCATCTCGGGCTTGAGCGGGTCGATGTCGAGCCGCGCGATCCTCGCGTCTTCGCGCACACCCTGGAAGGCGGGCGTCCACGGCACCTCCACGTCGAGCAGCACGACAAGGTCGGCCTCGGCCAGCGCAGCCCCGTGATCGGTCCCGAGATACATCGGGTGCTCGCTCGAGATGTTCGCGCGCGCACCGCGCGAGTAGACCGGGGTTGCCGCCGCCGTGGCAAACGCTCCCAGGCGCTCGAAGGCGAGCGCCTCGCGGCCGGCATGACCGACCACCACGATCGGGCGCTCGGCGCCGCAGATCCAGTCCGCGAGCGTCTCGAGCGCGGGGATCTCGGGCACCGATGGCTGGGGAGGGCGATGGCGAGCGGGATCGGAGAGCGTCGCCTCGAGCGGCTCCATGAGCATCTCCCGCAGCAACGAGACGTACACGGGCCCGGCCGGATCGGCAGCAGCGATCTGGAGCGCGCGCTGGAGGACGTGAGGAAGAGGCTCGGTGCGCTGGAGGTCATAAGACCACTTGACGTAGTCGCGGACGGTTCCGCCGAGGTCGCCGCGATCCTGGATCCACTGCATGTCGATCACCCGCCCGCCCCGGCGGGACCCGTCCCAGGTTGCCGGTGTACGCCCTCCGAGCAGCAGGATTCCGGCACGAGCGCGCTGGGCGTTGTGGAGCATCCCGCCGGCCATCTGGAGGCCCACGTCGACGTGCAGCAAGCAGGCCTGGGGCACGCGCGAGACCATATGGTGACCGTGGGCCGCGGCGACGGCGACAATCTCGTGTAGGCACGTGGCGATTCGGGGCGCGGCGGCGCCCCGCTCGTGTGCCCGCGCCACCGCCTCGAGCACGGGGAACGCGTCTCCGGGCATCGTGAACAGCTCCCGGACGCCGTTGGCGCTCAGAATCGCCGCCACCGCATCTGAGGCTTCGGCAAACGAGGTGGCGGTGGCGGCGGGGGCGGAATCGGCGGACATGGCGGAGGTCAGAGGAGCGCTGAGCCCCTCAGCCGACCGGTGCGGCGACGTCGGCCGGTACCCGCAGGCCCGCCTGCACCATCAATGGATGGAGCATGCGCTCGTACTGGTCGAGGCCGAGGTCGTAATCGTTCCAGGTGATCGCCATACCCTCCAAGCCGGCGTCCGCCATCTCCTTGATCTGGCCGACGATGGTCTCGGGCGAACCGGTCAACGGATGGGCGAAGAAAGCGCGGATCACCCCCTCCATCAGCCGCCGGATCTCCGAGGATTCGTAATCGACCGTCTGCGAATGGGCCATCAGCTTGCCGATCGTCACCTTCGCCGCGTCCCAGTCGCCATGTTCGATGATCACCCGCTCGTACTCCGCCCGCGCCTCCTCGTCGGTGTCAGCGCAGGTGATGTGCCCGACGCCGAACACTTTCAGCTCCCGGCCGTAGCGCTCCCTCGCCATCTCCTTGATCGACGCGACCTTCTCCGCGGTCTTCGCGGGGTTCTCGATCGCGGCGAAGATCATGTCGCAGTGGCGGGCTGCGAAATCCTGGCCGGCGGGGCTGATGCCCGCGCTCATCATCGGCGGACCGGGGCGCTGGAGGGGCTTGGGCTCGCTGAAGGCGTTGACGATCTCGAAGAACTTGCCGTGGAATTCGGAGTCCCCCTCTGCTTCCCAGAGTTGCTTGACGATCTGGGCCCACTCGTCGGCCACGGCGTAGCGCTCATCGTGGTCGCGCTTGTCGGCGCCAAACATCGCGAGCTCGTCGGGTTGCCAGCCGGCCACGATGTTCATACCGAAGCGCCCCCCGGAAATGTGATCGACCGTGGTGGCCATCTTCGCGGCCATCACCGGATGCACCGTGGGCACGTGGAAGGTGGCGAAGATGTTGATCCGCTCGGTGAGCGCCGAAAGGCCCGCGGCCCAGGTGAACGTTTCCAGCGAACGGTGATGCGGGTTGATACGCCCCCCGTGGCCGCGCCAGCGGGCCAGCGGGATCATGGCCTCGAATCCCACCTCCTCGGCCTTGCGCACCAGCCTCACCTGCTCATCCCAGGTCGCCTTCGGCAACTCGTCGACGTCGCTCATCACCAGGCCGCCTCCGATGTTGGCGGAGAAGCAGGCCAGCTTGAATGGATTGGGACTGGCCAATATTGGGCTGTTGGCTTTATCGAGACGTGGGTCCAGAGAGGTGCTCATCGGGTCCTCCGCGGTGGTGCTACGTTAGGGAACGGCGCGACTTGTCACCGCCTGCATCGCCGTCCCCCGGACCGCCGGCAAGGCGGGTAGAGTCGGCGATGATATCTGTATACAGTATCCTACAGACCGCGGCGGTGGGGAGCAACAAGGTTCGGGCTCGCGACGGCGGGGACAAAAGGT
>JAFASF010000030.1 GCA_019244745.1 Solirubrobacterales bacterium
CGAGAGGTCGCGGTCGCGCATGTAGGCCTGGTAGGCGACGAGGTTGGCGGCGCCCTGCTCGTTGCCGCGCCGCGCCCACACGTCCGGGCGGCCGGCGAAACAGGCGAAGGTGACGTTCAGGTAGTCGGGGGTTCGCCCCATCACGCCGCCAGAGATCGCTGCCACCAACTCGAACGCGCGCCGTCTTCGTTGCAGATCCTCGCGGGTGCGCGGGATGAGATGGGTGACGTCGACCAGCCGGCCGGAATCGTCGGGGGAGGGCGCGAGCATCTCCTCGGCGTGCTCGTGCTGGAGATCGAACACGCAGGCCATCGACAGGGCGGCTGAGCGCAGCTCGGGATGCTCGAGAGGGTGGCTGATCCGCTCGCCGCGCAGCCAGATCTCGCGACCACCCTGCCGCAGGCCCTCCAGGAACTGCTCGCCCGTGCGGGCCCCGGTGGCCTCCCGCAGCTCGAGGGGCATCAGTCCACGCCTCCGCCCGCCGGCAACGGAGCCCCCAGCGCCTCGAGGCCTCGGCGCTCGGCCTCCACCGCCGCTTGGTCGAAGCGGAAGTACGAGCGCGGGGGAAGGATCCCCCAGGTGTTGGACGAACGGACGTCGTCGGGCCAATCGCGCGGCTCGTGATCCGGCTCGAGCTGCTCCATGTCGCTGAACAGCTCCACGAGGCACTCCTCCTCGGGAATCCGCACGTACGCCGAGAGGTTCCGACCCAGTCCGTGGCGCAGCGGCCCCCAGGCCAGCCAGCGGCCATGCTGGGCGAGGTGGTCGAGCGCCACCCGCAGCTCGCCCCAGTCGGTCAGCTCGAATGCGATGTGGTGCAGGTGGGCAAAGCCCTTCTCGACTAGCGCGACCGTGTGGTGGTCGGCGTTGATGTGCAGCCACGTGCCCTGATCGCCGAGGCGGTCGGTGATCCGCATCCCCAGGACCTCGCAGTAGAACCCGGTCATGCCGGCGAGGTCCGCGGTCAGCGAATTGACGTGTCCGAGCTTGCGGGGGTGGAACGCGGGCAGCGTGGACGTCGAGTGTGCGACCGGTGGGCGAGGATCCTCCTCGGCCGTGAACGGGACCAGCTCGATGCCGTGCTCGTCAGGATCCTGGAGGTGGACCGCGCCGGCTGAGCGGCGGTGCGGTATGCCGAGCCGCGCGAGCTCGTCGGCGGCGTCGTCGAGCGTGATGCCCCGGGAGAGCTCGTACCCCGTGTGGTCCGGGCCGGGGGATGGCGATTGCGCCAGCTCGAGCGAATACGGCTCGTAGTCGCAGGCCAGGTAGGAGCGGTCAGCGCCGTGCTCGCGGACCGTGAGCCCGAACTGGATCGCCCAGCGGCGGGTGGCCTCGTCCAGATCCTCGACCCGGAGGCAGACGTGGTGAATTCGGCGGAGCGAGATCAACGGTTTGCGTGGCATCGTGCGCGCGTTGGCGCGACGGTCCAGCGTGGGATATATCTACCGCATAGCGACAGTTATTCCGCACGCTCAACCGGCGCCACAACCAGCGCCAGAACAACGAGCTTTGGATACAATATCCGCGCTCGGGCGACCGGTCAAGTTGGGGTGGAGTCGGGCGTGACAACGGGTAAGGAGGGTGGGATGACCGCTGACGATGACCGCCGCGCCCGTGCCCTGGCGCGCCTGGCGGAGCTGGACGACGAGCCCGGTGGCGAGGAATTCCTCGCCCGCATGGGCGTGCTGGGGGACTGGGTCGTGGACTTCGCTTTCGGCGATGTGCACACGCGGCCGGGTCTCAGCGCGCGCGAGCGGGAGCTGATCATCGTGGCCGTGCTGACCACGCTCGGGTCCTGCGACCCGCAGGTCCGCGCGCACATTCGCGCGCTTCGGGCGATCGACGTGCCGTGGAGCGACATCGAGGAGACGATTCTCCAGACCACCCCGTACGCTGGCATCCCCCGAGCGATCAATGCGATGAAGGTTCTTCGCGACGAACAGGAGGCTGGCCAGTGAAAGCAGTCCGCTTCGTAGACCCCCACGGTGAGACGAGAATCGGTGCGCTGACCGACGGCACGATCCGCGACGCCGGCGCCGCCGGCCCCCGCGGCTTCGTGCCGACCGACGAGGGATGGGCCGCGATCACCGGCGCGTCCGGACCCGAGTATGCGCAGGACGACGTTCGCCTGCTGCACCCGGTGGTTCCGAACAAGATCCTCGCCATCGGGCTCAACTACCGTACCCACGCCGCGGAGTCGCAGCTCGACGTGCCGCCGGTACCGGTCGTGTTTGCGAAGTTTCCCTCCTCGATGATCGGCCACCGCGAAGAGATCGTGATCCCCCGCGAGGAGACCCGCCCCGACTACGAAGGGGAGCTCGCGGTGGTGGTCGGCCGGCGCACCTACCGCGCCGAACGGGACAGCGCGCGCGCCACGATCGGCGGCATCTCCGCGATCCACGATGTGACCGGGCGCCGTGCCCAGCTCGAGACGCCCCTGCGCCAGTTCACGCTCAGCAAGAGCTTCGACACGTTTTCCCCGATGGGGCCGTCGATCGCCTCCATGGACGGGGTCGACCTCGCCGACATCGAGCTCCGCACCACCGTATCGGGCGAGGTCATGCAGGACGCCAACACGCGCGATTTGATCTTCGCGGTCGAGGAGCTGATCGCCTACCTGTCGGCGGGCGTGACGCTCGAGCCCGGTGACGTGATCGCGACCGGCACGCCGGCGGGCGTGGGGGACTCGCGGAACCCTCCGCGCTACCTCCGTGACGGGGATACGGTCGACATCTACGTAGGCGGAGTCGGCACGCTGTCGAACCCGGTCCGGCTGGAACGGCGCTAGTAGTCAGGGGCGTCCCGGTTTTGACGCGCTGAGCGCGTCAAAAGCCGGTCAGTCCGGCGCTGCGCCGGCGCCGATGATGTCCAGGGAGCGTCTCATCGCGTCCGAGACGTGTCGGCGGGTGACGGTCTCCGCGCGGCGCGCGTTGCCCTCCTCGATGGCCAGCAGGATCTCCTCGTGCTCGTCGGCGTCGAGCTGCATCCGCTCCGGGCTCTCGCTCTGACGCTCGTAGATCACCTCGCCAATCCGCGCCACCCAGAGCCGCTCGACGAACCGCAACAAGAACTCGTTGCCCGACGCGGCGACGAGCGCGATATGGAATTCGCGGTTGGCGTCGAAGCTGCGCGCCACATTCGGGATCGCGCGGCGCTGCGCCGCCAGGGCGCGGCGCATCCGCGCGCGCGGCTCCGGAAGCGCACGCGCGGCCGCCAGTCGCGCGGCCCCTGGCTCGACGACGAGTCGCGCCTCGTACGCGGCCCGCATATCGCCTCGCCGAACGTCGGCCACGCGCGCGCCGCGGTTCGTGCGCATCTCGACGAGCCCCTCGGCCGCGAGCCGGCGCAGCGCCTCGCGCACCGGTGTCCGCGACACTCCGAGCTCATCGGCCAGGTCCTCCTGGTGCACCCGCGCGCCGCGAGCGAGCGCCCCGGTGGTGATGCGCTCGCGGATCGCGACGTAGACCTGGTCGACCACGCTCGCGATCTGGAGTCGCTCGGACTCTCCGCGTTCGCCGTCGGCAACGAGCGGGGTCGCGCTCTCCATCGGCGCTCAAACCATGGCCGCCACGTCCGCCAGCGCGGCGGCCGTAGCGGCGACCATCTCCTCGATCTCGGCGTCGCTCACGACCAGCGGCGGCGAGAACGCCAGCGTGTTGGCGTACGGAAGCGCTCGGCCGATGACGCCGTGGGCCGGTAGCGCGTCCGCGACCGCCGCCGCGGCGACCGGGTGCTCGAACGCCACGGCCTGCATCAGCCCCTCACCACGGACCTCGACCACCCCGGGGCGGTCGAGCAAGGCCTCCAGTCCGTCCCGCAGGCGCGGGCCGACCTCGCGTGCGCGTTCAAAGAGTCCTTCGGAGCGCAGAATCTCGAGGTTCGCGACTCCAGCCGCGCAGCAGGCGGGATGACCGGCGTACGTGCTCCCGTGGGTCAGCATGTACTGCTCGTCGGCCTCGAGCCACGCCCGCACCCGCGGGCCCACCACGACCCCGCCGAGCGGCTGATAGCCGCTCGTAATCGCCTTGGCGAACGTCATCAGGTCGGGCGTCACGCCGTAGTGGTGTGAGCCAAACCAGGATCCGAGGCGCCCGAAGGCCGTGATCACCTCATCGAAGACCAGCAGCGCCCCTGATTCGTCGCACAGCTCGCGCAGGCCCTCGAGGTACCCGGGGGGCGGCGGGAACACCCCGCCTGCGCCGACCACGGGCTCGGCGATGATCGCCGCGATCCGCTCGGAACCGTGATAGGTGACCGCTTCGCGCATCGCCGCGAGGCTGTCGCGCGACACCTGGAAGAAGTCGGGCAGCAGCGGTCCGTACGGATCCCGGTTGGTCGGCAGGCCCCCGGCCGACGTGCCGCCGAGCATCACCCCGTGGTAGGCGTAGTAGCGGCTGAGGAACACCGTGCGGCCCGCGTCACCGGCGGCCTTGTGGCCGGCCCGGGCCAGCTTCAGCGCCGTGTCGATCGCCTCCGAACCACCGCACGTCCACAGCACGCGCGCGTCCGGAATCGGCTTGAGCTCGAGCAGCAGCTCGGCCAGCCGTTGCTCCGGACGGTTGGTGAAGCGAGAAAACGTGTGGTAGGCCTCGAGCTCGGCCATCTGCGCGGCCACGGCCTCGGCGATCTCACGCCGGCCGTGCCCGGCGGCGCAGTACCAGAGCGACGCGGTGCCGTCGAGATAGCTTCGCCCCTCCGAGTCCCACACCCGGCACCCCTCGGCACGAACAATCTCGAGGAAATCATCGGCGGGACGCGCGGGCACGGCGAATGGATGAAGCACCTTCGGGACGGTCATCGGGCTACCTCCAGCTCTCTTTCGGCTTCTTCCTCGGGGATTGCAAGCGCTACGTGCAGGGTCTGCGGGGTCACGGCGGGCTGCTCGCCGACCTCGGGCAGCGGTGCGTCGGACTGGATCACGCGGTTCTCGAGCCGGCCGATCCCATCGACCTCGACCGCGACCGTGTCCCCGGGCTGTACCGGGCGGGAATTTGCCGGGGTTCCGGTGAGCAGCACATCTCCTGGCTCGAGCGTGATCAGCCGGGCCAGGTCAGCGATCTGGTAGGCGAACGAGAACAGCAGGTCGGTGCCCGTGTGACCGCGCTGGACCTGCTCGTCGTTGACGAACGTCCGAAGCGTCAGATTCTCGGGATCGACGTCGCCCGCGTCGGCCATCGCCGGGCCGAGTGGACAGAAACCATCCTGTCCCTTGACTCGAAGCATCGAGCCGCGGTCGGCGTGGCGGAAGTCGTGCACACCCCAGTCGTTCGCGACGGTATATCCGGCCACGAAGTCGAGCGCTTCATCCACCGTGACCTGGCGGCAGCGGCGTCCGATGACCACCGCGATCTCGCCCTCGTAATTGAGAAAGCGGCAGCCGCGCGGACGCACCACCGGCGCGAGGTGAGCCGAAAGCGATGACGGTGGCTTCATGAAGTACGAAGGCGCCGTGGGGAACCGAGGCATCCGGTACTCCTCCGCCCGCGAGCGATACGTCAGGTGGGTCGCGATGATCTTCCCGGGCGTGACGGGCGCGAGCCACCCCTCGACGTCGCCGACGGCAATCGCCATGCCGTCGGCGACGACTGAACCCTTTTCCAGGACCCCCTCCACCACGCGGCCCTCGTGTCGTATGCGCACGTGCATCATGTCTGTGCCTCCCGGTCGTGCTGGGCGACCACGTCAACGCCGTCGACCGTGTAACCGAACGAGAAGCGGTAGCCGCGCAACATCTCGCGAGGGGCGATCGCCTGCAGATCCTCGAGCGTGTGCTCGTACAGGCGCAGCTCGGCGGTGCCTTCCCAGATCACGCCCAGATCTCGGTCGCGTCCTCCCGCGCGGACGAGTTCGAACACGTCCGGGCGGTCGCCCGAGGCTGCCGGGAAGTGCCTGGTGTTGTGCATTGGTGGGTCGTTCACGGTCGGTCCGGACTCGCTCACGTGCTCGAGCGTCACCACCAGCCGGGCGATCTGCCGGTCGTTGGCCGTGCAAGTCGCACCAAAGCGCGCGCCGGCGTGTAGCTTCGGCGTGGCCTTGCCGGCGGCGAACAAGCGCGTGATGTGGATCGAGCCTAGCTTCTTGGGGAATCCCTGGATCCAACCTCGATACATCGCGAAGTCCTTGTCGACCCAGATGTAGACGCAGCGGCTAACCGGTGTGCCTTCGAAGCGCGCGCCGACCACCAGGAAGAACTCGTGGTACTGCGATTGGATCGGGTCGACGAGCTCGTGCAGGTCCTCCGACGTGGATTGCCAGTCGGCGAAGATCGCCGCCACCGCCCCGGGATCCTCGGCCGGCTCGAGTTCGGCGGGCAGCAGCGCCGCGACCGCGTCGGGGTCGGTGCGGTATTCCGCGATGAGGAAGTCACCCGAGTAATGCCACGGCGGATGCGGCACGATCGCGGCCCGTCCGTCGGGCGACAGAGGGGCCGTATACCCACGCAAGGTCATGTCGCCTGGAATGAATACATTATGTGCCGGCTGGACGCAAGCCGGCGTCGGCCGTCAGCGCTTTACGTACACCGCCACGCGTACGGCAAGCCCGGTGGAGTAGATGTGCGGGGCGCTTACGGCGATCAGACGCAAGCCCGGGTTATGGTAGAGCGCCGCGGACCACCTCGTCGTGTAGCGACTGATCAGCGTGAACCAAACCGGCGACTTCTGGGTGAAGACCGGCGTGACGAGGACCACCCGTTCGCCCGGAGTCACGGATCGGAGCATCGAGGCGAGCCCTCGCCGAGGCGAGGCATGGCGGAAACGTTCGAGCGCGCTGCGCCAGTCCATGACCCGGGGGTCGGGGACCGGTCCGAGCGGTGTGCCGAAATGCTTCACGTGGGGCAGGTAGTAGGCGAGGGTGGGGACCTGCTCGGGCTGCGTCGAGAGTACGAGCGCGTCCGAGCCGATGTGTCGCCGCACGTGAGCAACGGCGGCCGCGACGTTGCTCTTGGAGTCCAGGGCCGTGGGCACCGGATCGAGCACCCAAAAACAGGCTACGAGCACCAGCGCCACCAGACCCAACCGGGCGGCGCGGGCGAGCCCGAGCGCGAACAGAAGGATGAGCGGCCCCACGATCACGGCCAGGTAGCGGTTCGCCCAGGCCGGGGTCGTCTTGGAATAGAGCCACGCGAGCAGCAGCGTGCCGATGCCGAGCACCAGCAGGACCTCGATCGCCAGGCCCAGTCGGGACCCTGCCTTCGGGAACCGCCTGATCGCCAAAAGCCCCGACCCCCCGGCCAGCAGCAGCGCAACGGCGGCGCCCCGGCCGCCCACAAGCGAATACAGCCCTTGGGTCAGCGACCAGACGACCGGCGGAAGGTCCCACGGTGCGCCGGTGTGCCGCGCCTGATAGATCACGGTCGGAACCCACGGGGCGTAGAGCACCAACACCCCCCCGAACCCGAGGAGGCCGTCCCGCCACAGGGCGCGGCGCTCGTTCGGGAACTCCCGCACGCAGAACAGGAACCCGATCCCACACATCACGGCGAGGAACAACGCCCAGTTGTGCGTGTACATCGAAGCTGCCAACGAGACGACGAACAGCGGCAGGTAGCGCCGGTTTCGCTTCACGAACACGTGCAGGAACGACGCGGCGACCAACAGCGAGAGCAGGGCGAGGAGCGCATACATCCTTGTCTCCTGCCCGTAAGCGGTGAGATACGGAGCGCCGGCGGCGAGCACGGCACCGATCAAACCGGCGCGGCGGTCGAACAGGCTCGCGCCGGCCCAGTAGGCGACCGGAATCGTCAGCAGCGCAAAGATCAGCGACAGTTCGTGGGTTGCGACTTCGCCGTTGCCACGAAGCGCGATCCACCCGTGCAGCAGCACGTAGTACAGCGGCGGTGAGCCGTCCTGGCGCAGTAGCCCGGGGAGCTGGCTGAGCGGGTGGGAGGAGATTCCGACCGACAGAGCCTCGTCCACCCAGTAATGGACATGGAGCGCGCGGGTTCGCAGCCAGAGCGAGATGAGCACCAGAACCGCGATCGCTCCAGCGGTTGCCCAACGCGACAGCCGTGCGCCCTCTCGGTGGATGACGGTGCGCGTGGTGAGTGGCTCGGGCGCCGGCTTGGTGACCTCGGGCGGGGCCTGAAGTGCATCGGGCGCAGGGAAGCTTTCGACTGACATCGGAGCGTGTTTACCCGGCGAGAGCAGTTCGGAGCGGTGGAGAAAGGGTCGCAGGAAGTAAGGAGCTGTGCGCGCCCTTCCTCAACCCAACCGCTTGAGTATGCCCGGTTGGCGGTTGCGACGCGGCTTCGGAGCGTTAGAAAGCTATTAGTTCGGTGCCGAAGTCGCGGTTCCTGGCCTGGCCGCCGAGCTCACCGGGGTGTGCCTGAGCGGGCGCGGGCGGCTGCGTAATCAATGAACGAGTCGAGGGCCTCGGGCTGGGCGAGCGCATCGCGGCTCGCGACGTTCCCGGGCTGAGCGCCGAGCAGAATTCTCTTAACGGGCGTCTCGAGCTTCTTGCCCGTGAGCGTGCGGGGGATGGCCGCGACGGCGACGATCGTGTCGGGAACGTGTCGCGGCGAGAGCTGGTCGCGCAACGCCGCGGCGATCCGGTCGCGTAGCGGCTCGTCGAACCGGAAGCCGTCGGCCGTGACCACGAACAGGATCAGCTCGCCCATGCCGCCCCCAGAATCCTCCAGATGGACCACGAGCGCGTCGACGATCTCCGGAAGCTCCTCGACGACGGAGTAGAACTCGCCCGTGCCGAGCCGAACGCCGCCCCGGTTGAGGGTTGCGTCCGAGCGCCCGGTGATCACGCAGCTACCGCGTTCGGTGAACCTGATCCAATCGCCTTGGCGCCACACGCCCGGATATCGATCGAAATAAGCCGCGCGGTAGCGCTCGCCGCCGGGGTCGCCCCAGAACTCGACCGGCATCGAGGGCATGGGCTGCGTGATCACAAGCTCGCCGAGCTCGCCGACGACGTCGTTGCCGTCCTCGTCGAAAGCGTGCACGTCGACTCCGAGGCACGGGCCCGAGATCTCCCCCTCGTACACGGGCTGGGCGAATGACCCCGACACGATTCCCGTGCACACGTCGGTGCCGCCCGAACCGTTGATCAGCACCATCTCCGGGCCGAACTGCTCGTAGCCGTAGCGGTAACCCTCCGCCGGCAGGGGCGAACCCGCGGTGCACAGCGCGCGGATGCTGCTCAGATCGCAATCGCGCGCCGGGTTCAGTCCCGCCCTCCTACACGCCATCAAGTAAGGAGGGCTCACGCCCATCACCGTCGGCTTGGTCTCCTCGGCGAGCCGCCACTGCTGCATCAGATCGGGCCACGCCGGGTCGCCGTCGAGCATCACGATCGAGGCGCGCAGGAGCAACGCCGACACCAGCGCGTTCCACATCATCCATGCCGTGGTCGAGAACCACATCAGGCGTCCGCCCGGCTTCAGGTCCCAACCCAGCCCCTGGTTCTTGTGGTGTTCGATGAGCTGGCCACCATGGCCGTGGACGATCGCCTTGGGCAGCCCGGTCGTTCCAGACGAGAACAGCACGTAGAGCGGATGATCGAAGGCAACCGGCTCGAACTCGAGCGGGCCGGACTCGGCGAGCAGCTCGTTCCATCCGGTCGCGACGCCGATGGTTGCTTCGCCGTAGGGCACGTGGACGACGTGCTGGAGCGTCGGCAGTTTTGCCCGGATCTCTTGGACCTCGGCGCGGCGGTCGACGTAGCGGTCACGGTGGCCGTAACCGCCGACGGTGAGCAGGACGCGCGGCTCGATCTGAGCGAATCGATTGATCACGCTGCGCGCGCCGAACTCTGGTGCGCACGTCGCCCAGATGGCGCCAAGACTGGCCGTCGCGATGAACGCGATGAGGGTCTCGGGCACGTTGGGCAGGTATGCGACGACACGATCGCCGGGACCGACACCCAGCCGCTGAAGTCCGGCCCGCGCGCGGGCGACCTGCTCGCGCAGCTCACCGAACGTGAGCTCGAGCGGCGGACGACCCTGGGAGCGGGCCAGGACCGCAACCCGGTCGCGGTCCTCCTCACGTCCCACGAGGTGCTCAGCGTAGTTGAGCCGGGCCCCGGGAAACCACTCCGCGCCCGGCATCGTGCGCTTGGCCAGCACCCGCTCGTACGGGGAGTGGGCCCGCAGGGCGAAGAAGTCCCAGATCGAAGCCCAGAACCCTTCCAGATCGTCCACCGACCAGCGCCAGAGCTGGTCGTAGCTCTCTGTGTGGCGGCCGCGCTGCGTCCGCAGCCACTCCATGTAGCGGCCGACCTCGGTTGTCTCTCCTAGGTCCGCCGGGGGGGTCCAGAGAATCTCGCCGGTCATCCGTCCAGCGGCATGGCACCGAGGCCCGCCCCCGCCCGGGCCTCCTCCCGGGCTTGCGGACCCCGAAGGGCGCCAGCGCATCGATCACCGCGCCGCGGACTGCCGGGGTCGCGCCGATCGTCCCGGAGTCGCCGATTCCCTTCGCGCCCGCCGTCGAGCTCACACAAATGATGGCGCCGCCGGCGGACCCGTTGTCCCACGACATTGGCCAAAGCGGGGGAAGCTTTACATAGCGGGAAGGCGGTCAGGAGAGTTCCTGCGCCGGCGGCCACGCTCGCGTGCGCCGGCGTCCTAGGCACTGAGGGCTTGTTGGGCCGCCGGCGCACTGGCGTGTGCGCCGGCGGCCACGACGCGAGAGCGGCGGCCGCCTGTCGTCGCGCTAAACGCGAACGGCCACGAGCCCGGCCGCGAGGAGCACGAGCGCGAGCCACAGCGCGGACAGCGCGCCCTCGAGGGGCTCAGCCAGCCGGGTTCGGTCGAGCTCGACGACGCGACCATCGGTCAGCCGCTGCTCGCCATGGACGTCCGCGGTACGCCGGCGCAGCTCGCGCACCGGCGTCGAAAGACGGCGCTGGGCGGCGCTCAACATGCAGCAGGCCGCCGCCACCAGAATGCCCGCCGGCCTGATCGCCAGTGCGTTCGAGAAGTAACCGGTGAAGGCCGGAAACCCGCCCCACGCGATTGCGAACCAGGTGTCGTTGTGGAACCGCCCCCCAAACAGCTCCATGTTGTACAGGGGGACGATCGCGGCGCCGGCCAAAACCAGCGGCGCGAGCAGCGGGGAGACGACGACGATTCCAATGACGCCGATCGCGACCGCGCCGGCCAGGCCGGCGACGGCGAGGGAGATCAGGGTGGTACGGGACAACCTGGTCTTCAGGGGACGACCGCGGAGCTCGTCGAGGGCGTGCGCGCTCACCCCCACCGCGAGAAAGAAGGCGGCCAGAGCGGCGCCCAGCCGGTTGGCGTGGAGCGTCGGGGCGGCCGCCGCGCCGAGGGCGACGTAGCTCAGGTGCCAGGCCGTGTAGGGCGGGTGAAGGAGCGTGATGAGATCGCGCCAGCCGCCGGACGACAGCGCGTAGAACGCGGGGCGGTCAAGCTCAGTCACGTGGCGCGTTCGCCACCCTTCGTTCCCCACATCACCAAGCCGGCGCCGAAGCTCATCCGCCGCAGGGCCACCTGGCTTAGCCCGACCGAGCGCCACAGAGCGGGAAGGTCGGGTTCAGCAGCGTGAAATTGCTCGATGCTCGGGCCGAGGAAGTGCCCGACCTCCACCCAGGCCGGCGAGACGAGCCGGCCGAGCACAGGCAATCCCGCGCGCGTGTACAGGCGCCACATTTCCCGCAGCGGGCCGCCGTCAGGAACCCCGAACTCCACCATCCCGATCATGCCCCCGGGCTTGAGCACGCGGACGAGCTCGCGCATCGTCGCCGGGCGGTCGTCGACATAGCGAAGGAGGTAGGTGAACGTCAGCGCGTCGAATTCGTTATCGGCGAAGGGGAGTCGCTCGGCCTCGCCTTTGAGTAACGTGATCCGCTGAGCGAGCGCGGGGCGGCGTGCCAGCCGAGCGCGGCCGCGGGCGAGCATCGCCTCGCTCTGGTCGAGCGCGACCACCTTGCAGCCGCCTCGCCGGACGAGCTCGGAAGCCACCAACCCCGTTCCGGTCGCCACATCGAGCACGAGCTGATCGGGACGGGGGTCGATGGCCTGCACCATCGCACGACGCCAGCGTGGATCCTGGCCAAAGGAGAGCGCGGCGCCCATTCGGTCGTACTTGCTCGGGAGGTTCTCGAACAACTCGAGCGCGTGACGCTTGCGCGGAGATGCCGGTGTGTCGACGGGTGCTGCCACCGCGTGGTCAAGCCTACGCGCTGCTGGCGATGGTCGCCCTCGCCCTCACTCGCGGCCGGGGAGAGCCAAGGCGCCGGGCGCCTAGCAGTTCGGCCGCTAACCGTCCCGCCAACCCGAACCGGGGCCGGATCCTCTGCGCGGGTGGGGTGGCCAGTCCGTTGGCCACCCCACCTTATTCCGTGCCCCCCTTGTGTGTGCCCCCATTTCCCTTGCCCCCCAGGGGCTTTCCAACGTGCGCGGAGTGCCGGTGGACGGGTGAGAGGAGTTTGAGGTCTGACCTACGACCCAGTGCTAGCGGAAGTCTTCCCGCCCGACGGAAGAGATACTGAGGAGCCTGCCGGGCGAGGGGTGAGGGTTTTTCTCCTCACCGGCGAAGCGCGCGCTCATCCCCCGAGGATCTCGTCGAGCGTGCGGCCACTAACAACGGACTCGGGGCGCTCGACCACGACGTCCGAACCCGGCCGTGCCTCATCGTCCTGGCGCTTGATCAACAGCCATTGCGCTTTGTCTCCCGCGCGGGTTCGCTGGAGGGCGAAGCCCCCGTGCAGCTTTTCCCCGTGCAGAACGAACACGGCATGGCCGCGTGTGAGCGCCTCCGGCCACGGCACGCGGCCGCCCTGCTCGTACGTGCCTCGATCCCAGACGATCACACCGCCGCCATCGGTTCGGCCTTCGAATGAATTGTGCTCCTTCGAGTGATCCTCGACCTCGACCGCGAGCCGCTTGACCGCTGGATCGAGCGAGGGACCCTTGGGAACCGCCCACGAGCGCATCACGCCCTCGACCTCCAGGCGCAGATCGAAATGGTGTGCGGTCGCCGCGTGCTCCTGAACCACGAACGCGCCGGCGCTGACCCCGCGAGCGACAAACTGCTCGTGACCCTCGACCTTGACCTGGGAGAGCTCGACCCCGGTGACTCGAGCGAGGCTCGGGGGATCGCGCAGGAAGGCCACCAGCTCGGCGACAGCCCGCCGTTCACCCTCGGCGTGAATCCGCAAGACGCCGTCTTCGTCGTTGCGCACCCAGCCCATCAGTGTTAGCTGACGACTCCGCTTGACGATCGCGTCCCGGAAGTCCGCGCCATTCACATCCCCGCGCACCACGGCGCGTATGGCCTCGGTAACCGCCACAAACCCTCTCGAAGAGATCGACGAAGGCGTAAGGGTGACATGGGCGTGGTCGCGAGCAGTCTGTGCCCGTGGTGGCGAGCAGTCCGTGCCCGTGGTCGCGAGCAGTCCGTGCCCGATTTCGCGAGCAGTCCGTGCCCGCGAGCAGTCCGTGTCCGAGGTCGCGAACGGTCCGCGCCGACCTGGTAGGATATTCTGAAAGAGTCTTTCAGATCTGGGAGCGAAGCACCACCATGCCACGCGAGATACGACGTCGGATCACCGAACCCGAGGCGCTGGACGCGCTGGCCCATCCCGTGCGCCTCGAACTCCTCAGCCATCT
>JAFASF010000101.1 GCA_019244745.1 Solirubrobacterales bacterium
GGCCCGGCTCAGCATCACCTTCAGCCGCTCGCCCAGCGGCCTCCGCCGCTTCAGCTCGGCGGCGAGTCGGACGCCGAGCTCCCTGAGCGCCTCAGCGTCACCGGACCTTGCGGCGTCGACGAAGTCGCTCGCCGAAAATGCCGGCCCGGCGGCCGAGCACAGCGAGGCTCCCAGCGCGGATCCCATCGCTCCGGATGCGAGCCTGCGCAGCGTCGCCAGGTGGTGGACGGCCACGCGGTCCTTGTCGAGCAGACAGTGGAGCAGCAGCAGCCAGAACGCATCCGCATCGGACGGCAACGCGATGCCCTCAGTAATCGCCCTCCGTCGCAGGACGTATTCGGTCGCCCCCGGAAGTTGCCACGAGTGGGGGGAGCGGAACGAAACGCTGGTGGAGACATCGAGCAGCAACCACTGGTCCGACGTCCGGTCGTATCGCATGAGGATCACGTCCGGTGCGGACTCCCACCCGGGGAGGGAAACGAAACCGATTTCGTATGCCGCTGCTCGGAGCGCCGCGGAGTCCTCCGGCGCCACGAGGAGATCAACGTCGCCGGTTGGCGCCGCCGCGTTTGACGGTATGCGCAGCATCATCCAGCGCACGCCCTTGCGTTCCAGCGCCGCAAAGAGAGCACTGAGCACGGGATGCACGATGCTGAGATCGGAGGCTGGTAGGTCTGGCGGCCGGGGCGAACGAGGTGCGTTGGCATCGTGCTCGCGCGGCGCGGCGCGCGGCGCTCCAGCTGCGGCCGGATGCTCGGTGTCGGCCCTGAACGAACGCTTCCACGTGAATAGCAGGCCCAGGGCGACGACGGATTGTGCGACTGCCCATCCGAGCGCAACACCCGTCACCCCCATCGCATGGATCAGCGGCGTGGCGAGCCCGAGCGCGATCGAGGCCTCCACTGCGAGTGCGATCATCGCGCGCCTCAGGCGGCGCTGGACCCGCGCGATGTGAACCGCGAGTACGAGCACGCAGTTCGGGAGGACTCCTACGGCAAGCAACCGCAGAACCGTGGTGCTCCGCTCCGCGTAGTCGGTGCCGAAGAGCGATAACAGGTACGGCGCAAGCAACAGGAGCAGCACGACCGATGGGACCAGAACCCGGGCACCTTGGATCGCGGCCTTCCGAGCCAGCACCGGCAGCGCCGCCCGATCGGTGGTGCCGTGGAGCATCAACGAGGTTCCGATGCTCTGCGAGACTCCGTAAAGCGGCATCGCGACTGCGTAGGCGAGCGCCCAGTACGCGTTCGTGGTCGCACCGGCGACCGCGGTCACGATCACCGGCATCAGGTTGACCGTGGAGAGCCAGGCGACCGAGCAGGTGTAGTCAGCCGCGAAGTAGCGGGCGAACGCCCGGTTGCGGACGTCGAGCCCGGTTCCCCGGGTTCGCCGATCCGCCCTCCGCAGCAGCCGCGTGAAGATGAGGAGGTTCACGCCGGCAACCGACACCAGCATCGCGATCGTCCACGAGATGAAAATCCCGTAGCGTGGAAGCGCGGCAGCCGCCGCGGCGAGAAGCGCCAGCTTGACGAACGAGAACACGGCGTTTTCGACCGGCACCCAGATCGCTCGCCCGAGGGCGGTAAGCACGCTGTCCTGAATGGCGAACACGCACCAGGCGATCGTCGAGAACACGAACCATGCCTCGAGGCCTCGATCGGAGTGCAGGAAGCTCAGGCGGGGGGTCCACGACCCGACTCCAACGATGAATACCACCGCAGCACACGCGGCCGCCGCCGCCGAGGCGCCATAGGCCCAGATGACGCGAGTGCGGATGCGGTCTCCGCTCTCCGGCAGGAACCGCACCAGGATGTTCGGCAGGTTCAGACTGGCGACCCCGGAGAGGAACATCATGGCCGATATCAGCGCCGAGTTCAGCCCGACGTAGTGAGCGCTGTAGGTCCTCGCGGCCAGGACCCAATACAGAAGCCCCGTCGCTGCGGTGAACGCCTGGTTGACGGCCAGAGCGTACGCGTCGCGGTGAAGCGGCAGCCGCACGTGCTCGAGCAGGCGGCGCCGCAGGTCGACGGCGGACCGCGGCGTGTTCGACAGCCTCGGAAGAAGCACGTCAGCGGGTCGCAATTGGCTCACCAGCTTCCGTGCTGCTGTTTTCCGATGGTGGCTCTGCGTTCTGTCCTTCGCGCGCGATCCCAGCGAGGAAGGCCGCACCGGTAACGGTCAGAGAGGCGATGATCGCGACGGCGCCGAGGGCGGAGTCACGATCCCGCCGGCGTACGCCATCAAGCAGGAGCCGAGGGACGGCGTCCGCGATGAGCAGCCGCACATAGCTGCGCTCGGCCCCCAACGCGGATGCCGCGTAAAGTCGCTCCAGACGACCCTTGGCCAAGCCTTCGCTGAGCGAGCGGCGCATCAACAGCCGCCACGAGACCCGGGTCGCGGGGACGAGATGGTGCACAGGCGCTTCGGGGACGAACCGGATCCGATTCGGTCCGTG
>JAFASF010000311.1 GCA_019244745.1 Solirubrobacterales bacterium
AGCTCGGCGAACGGTCCCTGCCAGCGAGCGAACGGCGAGCTCCACGCGAACCCAACCGGCACCGCCGCGCGCTCGAACCGCATGGGCCAAATCTAACGCCTCACCGCCTTGCGCCCAGGCGCCCGCGGTTACGCGGTCGCCATCCGGGCGTCAGGCGACCTGGCGGAGTGCGTCGCGTCGCGAGTACTGCAGTGCCAGCTTGCCGGCGTCGATCGCGCTCGCGAACGAGACCTCGGACAGGCAACCGGGGGCCGCGACCTGGTCGCCACACAGGAACGTGCCCTCGCCGCGATCGATCCGCGGCCGGTCGCGCCAGGTGGTCCCGGGGAGATCGAGGGCGCCGCTGCGTCCGTCCATCACCTGGCGCCGGCGCCACGTGACGCGCGCCCGCCAGTCCTCGAACGACGCGTCGAGCAGCCCCTCCAGGCGGTTCGCGGCGTCGTCGGCGCTCTCCCCTGGGCGGATCGGCATCTGCGCCTGTACGAGCTGCTCGCCGTCGGGAGCGAGCGAGGAGTCCTGCGAGGAGTAGCGCTCGATCCAGCCCGAGGTCTCGAGGTCGGACACGATCCAGGGGTCGCCGGGGCGCTCGCCCAACCCGAGGTCAAGGCAGACCGTGTTGCCGCTGAGCCACTGGAGTGTGTCGTCGCTCAGGAGCCGCCGGGCGTCGGGCAACTCGACCGCGACGATCACGGGGCGGCCGGGCAGAGAGTCGACTCTCTCGCTGGTCACGATGTCCACGCCGAGCGCGCGCGCACGGTGCTCGAGGGCGGCCACCAGCATCGTCCAGCCGCCGACGACGAACCGTGCCGGCGGCCGCGCGCTGAGCAGGAGCCGCTGGGTTCGCTCCCACACGAACGCGGCCGAGAGCTCGCCCGGGTCGTGGTAGAAGGTGTAGACGCCCGCCAGCGACGAGAGGAGGTCGGCAGTGCGCTCGTCGCTGTGGTCGGCGGCCCAGGAGCGAAACGCCTGGTCGACCGGCGCCATTCGCCCGCGCAGGCGCAGGCCGGGCGGGATCAGGCTGAGCGGCGGCGTACGGTGAATCGCTCCCTCGTAGTGGAAGCGAACGCCGGTCAGCAGCGGCCGGACGAGCGGCGGCATGAGGCCGCGGGCGCTCAGCCAGTCCCAGAGCACGCCGCCCCGGTAGATCGCGTGCGGACCGAGATTCGCCTTGTAGGACCCGTCGGTGCTGCGGGCGCGGCCGCCGAGCGTCTCGTGGGCCTCGAAGAGACGCACGCCGGCGCCCCCCTCAGCGCACGTGATCGCCGCGGTCAGACCCGCGACCCCGCCTCCAGTGACCGTGATCTCGTTCATGGATGGACCGTACGCCGCTGCTGGCCTAACGTACAGTTCCAGTTGTGGGTCCTCCCAAAGGTCCAGTTGACCTGCTCGTGGAGCTCGAGCGTGACGGCGATGTCCCGCTGTACGAGCAGCTCGAGCGCACGTTGCGCGATGCGATCCGCCACGGGCGCCTTCATGCCAGCACTCGCCTGCCCTCGAGTCGGGGGCTGGCGGCGGAACTCGGCATTTCCCGCGGCGTCGTGACCTCGGCGTACGACCAGCTCGCCGCCGAGGGATACCTGGAGACCAGGCAGGGCGCGCACGTCCGTGTCGCGCGCGGGGTACGCGCGCAACCGCCCCGCCCGCCGACCCCGTCCCTGCTCGGGAAGTTCGCCTACGACTTCACTCCCGGCCTTCCGGACCTCGCGGGGTTCCCACGGGATCGTTGGCTGCGCTCCATCCGCAGCGCGTGGCGAGAAACCGCGCTGGATGCGGTTGGCTATGGCGACCCGCGCGGGGTTCCCGAACTGCGTGAAGCGCTCGCCGATTACCTCGCCCGCGCACGCGGCGCGGCAGCCGACCCCGAGCACCTGCTGGTCTGCACCGGTTTTCGCCAGGGGCTATCACTCACGTGCCGCTGGTTGCGCGCCAACGGCATCGAACAAGTCGCATTGGAAGATCCCGGTTGGCACGCCCAGCGGCTGATCGTCGAGGAGGCCGGCCTGATCGTCGCGCCGATCGCAGTCGACGAGGACGGGATCAACGTCGACGCGCTGAAGAGCAGCGGCGCCGAGGCGGTCGTCGTGACCCCGGCGCACCAGTTCCCCACGGGTGTGGTGCTCAGCGCCCGGCGGCGCGCCGCGCTGATCGAGTGGGCCGAGCGCGGTGATCGGCTGATCATCGAGGACGACTACGATGCCGAGCTTTCCCGCGAGCGCGTCGGCGCGCTCCAGGGGCTCGCTCCCGACCGCGTCCTCTATATCGGCTCGGCGAGCAAGCGACTGACACCCGGGATGCGCCTCGGTTGGATGCTCCCGCCATCGTGGCTGTCCTGGGCGCTGATCTCCGCCAAGGCGATCGAGGACGCGGGCTCGGAGATCGCCGGCCAGCTCGCGCTGGCCGACTTCATTGCCCGGGGCGAGCTCGAGCGTCATCTTCGGCGCATGCGCCTGCGCTATGCCCAGCGCCGCGAGGTGCTGCTGGCCGCCCTCGCGCGCGAGCTCCCGGACTGGCAGCCGTCCGCGGATCGCGGCGGGCTGCATCTGACGGTCGTCCTGCCCGACCACACCGACGAGGCCGCTCTGCTGACCGCGGCCGCGCGCCGCGGCGTCGGCGTCGAGGGCCTATCGCTACACAGCTACACCGGAGACTGTCCGCCCGGTCTGGTGCTCGGGCATGCCTGCCTCGCCGAACCGGCGATCGAGCGCGGCGTACAACTGCTCGCCAGCGCGGTGAGCGCAATGCCGGCAAGCAGGGCGCTTGCGGTCGATCGCCGGAGCCGAGGCGGCTGCGGTGAATCCTGACCCGTCTTCGGCTCCTGGCGGCAAGACGAATACCGCGGCGCTTGCCGTCGAGCACCTGTCCAAGAGCTTCGGCGAACGCGTGGCCTTCCGGGATGTCTCCTTCGAGGTTGGTTACGGTGAGGTGTTCGGTTTCCTGGGTCCGAACGGCGCCGGGAAGACGACGACCGTGCGAACACTCGGCACGCTGATCGGCCCCACCTCGGGCTCCGCGACCGTCGCGGGCGTGCCGCTCACGCCGGAGAACGGGGTGGAGATCCGGCGTCGGATCGCGATCATGCCCGAGTTGCCGGGCCTCTACCTCCGCCTGACCGTAACCGAGAACCTCGAATGCTTCGCGGGTCTCTACGAGTCACCCGACCCGCGCGAACGCATCGATGCCGCACTGGGGGCAGTCAACCTCGCCGACCGGGCCGGCGACCCCTGCGGCGCGCTGTCCAAGGGGCTCCGCCAGCGCGTCGCCCTCGCCCGAGCGCTGCTCGGCGATCCGCAGGTGCTGTTCCTCGACGAACCGACCTCCGGCCTGGACCCGGTCGCCGCTCGCGACGTCCATGAGCTGATCGACGAGCTCCGCCAGCGCGGCGTGACGATCTTCCTCACCACGCACCGCCTCGAAGAGGCCGAGCGCCTGTGCGACCGCGTCGCGATCCTGAACACGACCCTGCGCATGATCGGGCGACCCGACGACCTTCGCGATCAGCTGTTCGCCAAAACGATCACGGCGCGGACGCTGAAGCCCCTCCCCGATCCCGACGGTGTCTTCGGCGGGGTCGCGGGCGTAGACGGCTGGCACGCGGACGGCTCCGGCGGCTACGCGATCGCAGTCTCCGATTCGACCGTCGCCGCGCCCGCCATCACCCGGGCTCTTGTGGACGCGGGCGCGGACGTCCTGTCGATCGGCGAGTCGCGCCACTCGCTCGAGGACGTCTACCTGGAGCTGATCGACGAAGACGCGGAACTGCAGACGGGGCCAGGATGAGCGCCACGCGCGTCCGGGCAATCGTCCTCAAGGAGCTCCGGGAATACCGGCGCAACGGCTCGATCGTGGCGACGATGGCGATCCTGCCGCTGATCTTCCTCATCGAGCCGCTCATCCAGATATTCAGCCTGCCTGCGGCGTCCGCAGGCACGCTGCTGCACAAAGCTCCGCTGCTCTACATGCTCGGCATCCCCACACTCCTGCCGGCTGCGCTGGCCGCCTATTCGGTGGTCTCCGAGCGCCAGCAGGGCACGCTCGAGCCGGTGCTCACGACCCCGATCCGCCGCGAGGAGTTCCTCCTCGGCAAGGCGCTGGCGGTACTCGCCCCGGGACTCGCTCTTTCCTACTTGGTCTTCGGCGCCGCCATCGCCAGCATCGCTCTGTTCGCGCAGTCCGCGGTGGCGTCCGCAGTCTTACGTGCCCCGGAGCTCGTCGCCCAGTTGGTGTTCACGCCGCTCCTGGCGGGACTGTCGATCTGGGTGGGTGTGGCCATCTCCGCCCGATCGAACGACACGCGGGTCGCGCAGCAGCTCAGCGTTCTGGGGAGTCTCCCCGCGGTCGTCGTCACCGCATTGATCGCGTTCGGGGTAATCCGCCCCACGCTCGGCCTCGCGCTCGGGCTCGGCGCGGGGCTGCTGTTCGTCGACGTCCAGGGCTGGAGGTTCGTGTCACCGATGTTCGATCGCGAGCGGCTCATAACCGGGACCAAATCCTGAACTGGCCGTTGCGCCGCAGGCGCGGCCCGCGATGACCAGGAGCTATTCGTCGTTTCGCGTCGCGGTCAAATACCCGCACAATTGTTCATGCAATAATGCGAGCATGGGACATGGACTTGACCCTGAACTCGGTTTCCTGACGGCCGAGGTGGCGCGGTCGGTCGCGCAAACCATGCAGGCTCTCGCCGCCCCGAGTCGGGTGCGGATCCTCAGCCGCCTCGCGGTCGGGGCCTGCCCGGTGACGGAGCTCGCCCGCGACGTCCGCATGGAGCAGTCCGCCGTCTCTCAGCAGCTGCGGGTGCTGCGGCATCTTGGCCTCGTCGTCGGTGAGCGCGACGGGCGGCAGGTCATCTACGCGCTCTACGACGATCACGTGCGCGCGCTGCTCGCCGAGGCGGTCTCGCACACCGAGCATCTCCGCTTGGGGCTGGCGATCAGCCCCACCGTCGCGGCGCTCACGGCATGACGGGCACGACGCCCGCATTGCTGGCCGCCGCCGCCGGGGTCGGCTTCGGTCACGCGATCATGCCCGACCACTGGGTGCCGCTCGCGCTCATCGGACGAGCACGCCGCTATCCGCTCTCCCAGGTCGCTCGTCTCTCGGGGTTGGCCGGCGTTGCGCACGTCCTGCTCTCGATCGTGCTCGGGGCCCTGATCATCGTGATCGGACTGCAGTTCTCCTCGACGGTCGAGACGGCGCAGAACACGATCATCGGCTGCCTGCTGATCGCCACCGGCGTTGGTTTCACTGCGTTCGAGTTGGCCGGGCTCGGACATGCCCACCACCACGATCAAGGGCATGACCCCGGCGCCGATGGCCGGTTGCGCGATCGACGCTCGGCCCACGCACAGGCACCAGACGGGCACCCGCCCGAGCGGCATCGACTGCGAAGCCTGGCCTCGGTCATGGTCCCCTTCGGCGCCGCGGCGTCCCCGGACCTCACGATCCTCCCCGTCTTTCTGGCCGCGACGACCGTGGGGGCGGCAACCGCGGTCGGGTCGGTGGTGGTCTTCGCAGCGGTCACGATCGGGACGATCGTCACCCTGACGCTGACAGCTGCGAAGGGTGGCTATGAGATCCGCGGCCAATGGTTCGACCGATGGGGGAACGCGATCACGGCGCTCGTGCTGCTCGGGATCGGCGCCCTTGTGCTCGGAGGCGTGATCTAGTGCGGCTCGCGAGTGCTCACGGTGGACCCAAGGCCCAGACGCCCGCGATGAGGGTGCCGCAGACTCGCAGCTCCTCGTCGAGCACAACCAGGTCAGCGTCCAGGCCGGGCGAAATCGCCCCTTTGCGGCCGCCCAAACCGAGCAAGCGGGCGGGATTGGCCGATGCCAGCGCGGATGCTTCGTCCATGCTCAGGTCGAGGAAGCGGATGGCGTTCCGCACCGCGACGTCCATGGTCAGCGTGCTGCCCGCTATCGGCCCGCCGCCGGCGAGCCTCGCGCGGCCCCCGGTGACGATGACCTCGGCCCGGCCGAGGCGGTAGCGGCCGTCCGGCATGCCCGCGGCCTCCATCGCATCGGTCACGAGCCTCGCTCCTCCCGCCCCCTTGACCCTGAGCACGAGCCGCAGCGCGGCAGGGTCCACGTGGATGCCGTCGCAGATCAGCTCGCAGCTGACCTCGGGGAGGTCGAGGGCGGCGCCGACCACGCCGGGCTCGCGGTGGTGGAGGGGGCGCATCGCGTTGAACAGGTGCGTCGCGGCGCGTGCGCCCCGCTCCACCGCGGCACGGGCCTGAGCGTACGTGGCATCGGTGTGTCCGAGTGACGCCACGACGCCACTACGAAGGAGTGAATCGATGAGCTCGGGCGCTCCGGGCAGCTCCGGCGCGAAAGTCATCACGCGGACGCTGCCGGCGCCGGCCGCCAAAAGCCGCGCGAGCGCCGCCGGATCCGGGTCCAAGAACGTCTCCGGATCGAGGGCGCCGGC
>JAFASF010000434.1 GCA_019244745.1 Solirubrobacterales bacterium
CCCGGAGTCGGTCCCCGCGTCGACGCCGTGTGGGCAGTCGACGGCACGGCCAGCACCGGCATCTTCGCCGCGGCGCACGGGCGAGGTAATGACACCGCCTACCCCGTGCAAGACACCGCCGCGCCACACGGAACGATCACCCTCGCGTCATGAGGCGCTGACCGCAAACCAATTTGCATCGCCTGGCGCGAGCACCACCAGGCGACGACCGCAGAACACCAACCCCCCGCTCCCGAGGTGCCAGCTCACCCAAAAACGAGCGCGCTTCGGGAGCGGTCGCTCAAGGGACGCGATGGCTCGAGCTTCCGGTGCCTTGCGGCTCAGCAGCGTGGCCAGCGCGAGCAGCACAGGCCACAGGATGCGTAACCGAAACCTTTCTTTGGCGGGGCGGCGGGAGCCGTCCACGGGCTCGTCCTATCCGGATGCGGTGATGGCGCGACAAAGACGGTTACAGCGAAAACGCCGGCCTCAACGAGCGGATCCTCGACTCACCTGGCAGCCAGCGACGCCCGCGCCGAAGATCACCGCCGGTCTGATCGCGCGAGCCGGATCCGGCCTGACCGCGGCCAACACAAACCTCGGAACCATCGATGAGGTGCTCGGGTCGGTGCCCGCCGACGTCCACGTCAATCCGTCCGCCAAGCCGCTCAATGACCAACACGCCCGCTTCGGTCGATGCATGGCCGAGCAAATGAGGATTCATGATCTGGGCCACGAGCTAGAGCTCCTAGCCGCCTACAACCGGAGAGACCGCGTTGTACAGGCGGCGGTCGAACACGCGTCCTCAGTCTGCGAGGGATCCGCCATAACGCCCGACGCCAGCTACAAGGAAGCCCTGACCGCGAATCCATAGCCGGCCAGGCTCCGCCTAGCAGACTGCGAGTCAGTCGCCCACGCGGCAGTCTCAGCCAGACTGCCGCCCTTCGCGAGGAGCGGCAACCGCGGTGACGTGACTGCGTGTGGCGTGGACGAGCCACGCCACATCGCGGCACCTCGCTGATACCAGTTCTGTGGCCCGGCCGCGGGCGCTGCGCTTGCTCGATTCAGCCTCAGCCGATCCTCCGCTAACGCCCTGAGTGTCGCTCGCCCGCAGATGCAGGCGTCCACCCGGCGGCCGCGTCGCTGACGAGAAGGATAAGGAGCAGGCGCGTGACCTCCGCAATGCTGGAGTGCTCCTCACTGGAACGACGGCCTCGTTGCTCCGTCCGGCGTCCTGGTTGATCGCAGTTGCGAGCGTGGGGGCGTTCGACCATCGGGGCGATAGATTTGGGCTTGGATGACGACACGCGAGAAAGTCGATGCGCTGTTGGACCAGCTCTCCGAGCCCGAGCTGGAGGCTGAGTACGCGCGTCTGCTCCGCGAACGCGATCTCGACGAAGGTATCGCGTCGGCTTATCGGCGAACGCCGCAGCACAAACCCGATGGGTGGGCGGATCTGCGGTCGGTCAACGAGGCGTCACGGGACGCGGTGCTGGAGCGGCTTGACACCGAGGAGCGCGCTGCCGGACACAAGCCTTGGTGAGCCGAGGCGAGGTGTGGTGGGGCGAGACGCCCAAGCACGGGCGGCGACCGTACCTAGTTCTGCACCGCAACGCTGCGATCGGCGTCCTGGCGGAGATCCTCGTCTGCCCGTTGACGAGGACGATCCGCGGCATCCCGACCGAGGTTCCCGTCGATCACGACGACGGAATCTCCGAGCCCTGCGTTGCAAACCTCGACAACCTCGTCATGCTTCCGACGGGCCATCTGACCGAGCGGATCAACAGCCTCGGTCCGGAGAAGATGGCCGCCGTCTGCGTCGCCCTCGATGCCGCGACCAAGTGTTGAACCGGCGCCCACACGGACCGTGTCCCCAGCGTGTCCCGAACTCAGCAATTCTGACCTGCTCTAACTGCACTGGCACGAACTCAAACGCCCGTATTTACGGAAATGTCCTGCAAATGAGGCACTCGTAATGAAGGGGTCCGGGGTTCGAGTCCCCGCGTCGGCTTTCATCGTATTTGCAGGGATTTCGAGTCAGGCAGTTCCCGTGGTCCGCGGCCATCCGCGTCCATTACGCGTCCAGTAGCTGCGCGCGCCGCGCGGATCTGGTCGTCAGGCGGGACCTGAATCCCATCCCAGTTTTCGATCACGCCGGCGTAGTGCCGCTCGATCATCGGCACGCTCGTGCCGCACTGCTTCGCGATCGTCGTGAGAGGCACGCCGGCGTAGATCTGGAGCGTGATGAAGCTCGATCTGAGGTCGCGCGGCCGGGTGTCAGGTGGCGCCACACCTGGGTAGGTGGGGACATTTCGCCGATTCGCCGGCCGCTCCTCGCCGCGCCAAATCCGTGAGCGCCAGTTGCGCCAGTCGTCGTTACTCCAAAAGTCGCCATCATGGGCGGGGAAGACCGGCTGCTTGCCGCTCGGACGGCCCGAGGCCAGGAACCACTCGCGCAGATCCTCGGCCAACGGGGCGAGCAGCGGCGTGAACCGCACCCGGTGTCGCTTCGTGTCGCGATAGCGGATTGCCCTCTCGCCGATGTCTTCCCACGCAAGCCGGAAGACGACCTCCTCGGGCCGCGGTCCCGAATACGCGAGCACCGCGACGAGCATCCGGTCGCGCTGGCGTGGTAGATCGCGCCGGATTCGCTCTACCTCGCTCGGCAAGAATACGTGCGGTTCTCGGGCCCGCTCGTAGCGCGGCTTGCGGACGGGCGCGGCGGCGTTGAACTCCACCAGCTCCTCAGCGACCGCGAACGACAGGATCGACTGGAGGATTGCCATCGACTTACGCACCGTGGCGGTGCCGACGCCGGCGCGCTCGAGCTCCTCGCGGAACCGTGCCAGCCGCTTCGGTGTCAGCTCACGGACTCCGTAATCGCCGAGCCGAGGCATGATGTGGTTGGCCCATGCGCGGGCATAGAAGTCGCGGGTGGACGGCGCCAGATTTGGCAGGGCGTGGATGCGCCAGTAGGTCTCGACGAACTCGCTAAGCACCACGTCTTCGGGGACGGCGGCCTGGCCGAGCTGGCGTCGCCGGCGCATCCATGCGATGAAGTCCTGAGCGTCGCGCTTGCGGTCGAACGTCCGCCCGCGCCGGCGAGCGCCTTCTCTCCAGCGCACTTCCCGCCGGACCAACGCAGACCGTCGCACCGACAAAGCCTGAGCCTTCTGGCGGGGCCGGCTCTGGTCTTTTGCGACTTCTGCTCCCTGGTTTCCTGCCGCCGGGAGCAGCAGCCCCCGGCTGGGGTTCTGCGTCGGCACCTCCAAACCGATCTGGCGGCGATGATGGGGTTGGTGTTGTGGCGCACGGCTGAGCATGAGGAGGTGACGGAACGGCCCTGGAATGAGCGTGACGCTCGTGATGCGATCGGGGCGATCGTGTCCGATGCGGAGGCCCGGGAGCGGGATGGCCTCTGGCCGGGACATCCTCGCGACGACGTTGCCGAGCACGAATGCGTCTGCTCGCTGTATCTCGGAAGCGCCGGGATGATTTGGGCGCTCTGGAAACTCGGTTCCTCGCTTGACGCATCAGCGGCCATCGGTGCAGCGATCGAGCGATACAGGGCTTCGCCAGATTACGGGGACCAGGCGCACGCGCCGAGTCTGTGGATGGGCGAGACGGGCCTGCTGGTGGTCGCGGCCAAGGTTGGCTCGGCCGCGGCGGATCGCGAGCGGTTACGCGACCTGGTGCATCAGAATCGCGAGCATCCCACCTGGGAGTTGATGTGGGGCTCGGCTGGGACGACGCTCGCGGCGCGTGCTTGCGACTTGCAGGATGTGGGGGAGGACAGCGCTCGGGCGCTCTGGGCGGCGTGGGATGACGAGTCGGACCTCTGGACCCAACACCTGTATGGCCAGGTCAAGCAGTATCTCGGGCCCGCTCACGGGGCCGCTGGAAACGCGCGCGCGCTGCGCGGATACGTGAGCGAGGACGTTCTCCGGGATCGTGTGACGAGGCTGCTGAAGCGGACAGCCCGACGCGAGAACGGGTTGATTAACTGGCTGCCCTCGCTGAACGAGCCTGTGTCGAAGGTCCGGGTGCAGTGGTGCCACGGAGCCCCGGGCATGATCAGCACGCTCGCCGACCTGATCCCAGAGGCGCTGTGTCTCGGCGCGGGAGAGTTGATCTGGCGGGCCGGTCCTCTGCGCAAGGGACCGGGCCTCTGTCATGGCACCGCCGGCAACGGATTCGCCTTCTTGAAGCTTCATCAGCGCACCGGCGACGAGCGGTGGCTTGATCGCGCACGACATTTTGCGATGCATGCGATCCAGCAGGTCGAGCGTGAGCGCCGCAAGGTCGGTCGTGGCCGATACACCCTCTGGACCGGCGATATCGGAGTCGCTCTATACCTCAGGGCGTGCATCGACACCGAAGCCGCCTTCCCGACAATCGACACGTTCTAGGCAGCGAGACAATTGAGCGCGCTACCGCCGCAAGGCCCGCTGCTCCTTTGGGCTGGTCGCAGCCGTCAGGACCCGGCTCGGCGAGACTTCCGCAATCACGCAAACTCGGAACTTTCAAGCACGGCTCGCAAAGCAGCCCGCTACCTAGGCAACGCGCGCAGCTCGTGCGGGCCACCCCGGCGCGATCGCTATCGCGCGAAAGCAGTCCCGGCACCGCCGTGACCGGGATAGGCGTCAGTCAGTAGCGCTGGCTGTCGACGTTGCGGTCGACGCCGCTGGACAACCCGGGCGTGACCTGTCGTGTCGGCGAGCAGCAGTCCCAGAGCCGGATTCGTGCCGCGGGCTCCTTGATGCTGTTAGCCCAATCCGAGCGTCTCGACCGGGCAGTTGACATGCCCGCTGTTGGGGGGAGCGGAAGCCCGCCTCGCGGTTTACTCCAATACCCCGCGCAACTTCTGGGCGAACGCGCCGGGGTCGTTGTTCGGCGACCACTGGCTGGCGGCGAAGCCGCCGTGGTCGCCGGGAAAGACCACCGGCGTGACGCCCAGGAGCGCGGCGAGCGCCTCGCCACCGCGACGGGCGAGACTACCCTCCCCCGCCTCCCCGACCGCGGGCACGATGCGCACGGACGAGCCGCGCAGCGCCTCCGCGTCAGGCTCGAAGGGGGGCATGGCCAGGTTCCCGCTGAGCAGCAGGTCATCGCGCGACCCATCGTCCTCGGTCGGCAGCCCGAACTGCGCGGGGTCGGCTGCGGGGTGGTCCAGGTAGTCGGCGGGCAGCGGGCTCTGGCGCATCACGAGCTGCATGAACTTCGCCATCGCCGGACCGAAGCCATCGCGCTGATAGGTGTCGACGATGTCGGCATTCACCTTGATCGCCATCTCGCGATCCTCGAGCAGGGTCACCAATGGGGGCTCGTGGGGGACGAGCGTGTGGATGTCCTCCGGGTGAGCGACGACCCAGTGCAGCGCGCACATCCCGCCCCCGCTCGACCCAAAGGCGTCCACCGGGCCGAGACCCGCCGCCTCGATGACGCGGTGGTAGTCCTCGGCGTGGGTCTCGGCTGTGAGCTCGCCCCCGGGGGTGCGGGTGCTCCGCTCCATGCCCCGCGGGTCGTAGGTGATCACGGTACGGTCACCGAAGTGGCTCGCCAGCTGCTCGAAGCCGGACGCCCCCATCGGCGAGCCGAAGATGAACAAGGGCCGGTAGTCGCCGGGTTCCTCCGGCTCGCGCACGTCATACGTCAGCACAGCGCCAGGGACGTCCAGGGTGTGGGTGGTCGGCTCGCTCATCGCTGCTCCTCTCGGTGGGTGTCTGCTGATCCTGACCTGACCACGCCCGCGAACTCATCGTTGACAGATTTGCGCCGCGCGGACCCACAGCTCCTGCTTACCACGTAAAGCACACCGCCATCGAGGGTCGCTGCCTTCCCCGTTGATCGAGACGGAGTCGCGACAGTGCGGTGACTGCATGAGGCGGTGATGGGTTGCGGTGGTCGTGGGTTCTGCGGGCGGGGAGGTGGGAGGCTCGCGCTGTTACGCAAGCGCCCGGGTGCGTGGGCGCCGCCGTGAGCCGGGTCGATCAGATTGGAGGACATCATGTCCGAGCAGAGGTTGGTGGACATCACCGGCCGGCTGCGGTCGCCGGCCGCGATGCCTGGGCACTGGGTGGGGTGCGCGCCGTCGAACACGGGGGTGCGCTTCCCGGCCGATCCGCCGACGGTCGAGGAGATCATTCTCGTGATGCGCCAGGCGGGGCCGGGGCCGTATGCCGACAGCCTCCGGGCGCTGATCGCGATCCTGTGGCGGGCTGGGTTGCGGATCAGCGAAGCGCTCGCGCTCACCGAGACAGACCTGGACCCGAAGTCGGGGTCGGTGCTAGTCCGCTCAGGGAAGGGCGGCAAGCGCCGGATGGTCGGGATGGACGACTGGGGCTGGGAGCACGTCGCTCGCTGGACCGAGCACCGCACAGAGCTGCCGATCGGTCCGCTGTTGTGCATCCTCGCCGGCGCGACCCGAGGACACGGCTGCTCAGCGACAGCCGCCCGGGGCGAGCTGCGCCGGCTCGCCGCGCAGGCCGGTGGGCGGCGGCGGTTCGCGCCGC
>JAFASF010000440.1 GCA_019244745.1 Solirubrobacterales bacterium
GAGTGGAAGATCACCGACGGCGGATGGTGGAGGTGGAACAGCAGCAGGATGATCAACACGCTCGAGCCGACCAGCTCGCAGGTCACCCCAATGTTGTTGATCCGCGCCATCAGCTTGACGCCGAGCATGTTGATGATCGTCGTAATCACCATGAGGATTCCACCCAGCAGCAGCGCGTTCTGGGCCCCGCCCTTGGTGGCGGTGGCGCCGGCATCCGCGGCGCTGCCGAAGAACTGGAGCTTTGTCGTGATCTGGGGGATAACCACCTGCCAGTCGATGGCGACGGCGGTGATCGTCACGATCGCGCCCACGATGTAGATCCAGCCGGTCATCCACGATGCCAGCGGGCCGGAGATCTGCTTTCCCCACTGGTAGACCGAGCCGGCGATCGGGTACTGGCCGGCCATCTCCATGAAGCACAGCGCGACCAGGGCCTGACCGCCGATGACGACCGGCCAGGTCCACCACACGCCGGGTCCCGCGAAGCTGTACGCGAGCCCGAACAGGGCGGTGACCCCGGTCAGGATCGAGATGTAGCTGAAGCCGGCCGCGAACGAGGAGAAGCTCCCGAGCGAGCGATCCAGCTCCTGTTTGTATCCGAAGCCGGCGAGCTCGCTGCTGTCAGCACTCGTAGCGGCGGGCGACGGAGACTCTGTGGTTGCCATCAATCAACCTCCCCGGCTCCGCGCCCAGTCGGCGCGGCTCGTCGAACACCAAGACCAGAACCACGCCCCCGGCGTGCTGGCCACTCTCCTTAAAGCCATTGACCCACTGCTGATCGGGCTGTTATATATCAGTTGTCTAACTGTGTCAACGCGTTCGGGGCGGGAGCGTGCTCGCGACCTCGATGGGAGGGCGGAGCAATGGCGATGACCACCGTTCAGGAGATGTTCCTTGGCGGAGCCTGGCAACCGAGCGCCAGCGGCGACGCGGCCGAGGCTACGAGCCCAGCCACCGGCGAGGTGATCGGGACGGTTCCGCAGGGCGACCGCGACGATGCGCGGCGCGCGATCGCCGCCGCGCGCGAGGCCGCGGACGGGTGGGCGAGGCTGACCGCGTTCGAGCGCGCGGCCAAGATGAGCGCTGTCGCCGAGATCATCCACTCGCGTCGCGAGGAGCTCGCGCGGACGCTGACCACGGATCAGGGCAAGCCCCTGCGCGCGGAGGCCTACGGCGAGGTCGACGAGCTCATCGAGTACTGGCACATGGCGGCCGAGGACTGTAAGCGCCTGGGGGGGGACCTTCCCAATTCGTTCTCGCCCGGTAAGCGCGTGCTTCTGGTGCGGCGAGCCCGTGGCGTGGTCGGCGTGATCAGTCCCTGGAACTGGCCCTACACGATGCCGGCGGAGCTGATCGCGCCGGCGCTCGCCTGCGGCAACGCCGTAGTGTGGACGCCCGCGCCCTCCACCGCGATCTGCGCGATCGCCCTGGCCCACTGCATCGCCGACGCCGACCTGCCGCCCGGCGTTTTCAACCTGGTCACTGGCCCGGGTCCCGTGGTGGGCGACGAGATCGCCCGCAATCCCGGTACCGACGGGATCGCGTTCATCGGCTCGACGGCGACGGGCCGGCTGGTGGGGCAAGCCGCCGCCGGCAAGGCGGTGCTGCTCGAGATGGGCGGGAACGGGCCCCTGGTGGTGATGGACGACGCGGATCTCGAGGCGGCGGCCGACGCGACGCTGACCGCCTGCTACCTGTGCGCCGGCCAGAGCTGCACCGCGGGCGAGCGCCTCCTCGTCCACCGCGCCGTGCAGGACGAATTCGTCGAGCTGCTGGCGCGCCGCGTCACTGAGCGGATTCTGCTCGGTGACCCGTTCGACGACGCTACGACCATGGGTCCGCTCAACAACGAGCCGGTGGCGCAAAAGATGGACGAGCACGTCGATGACGCGGTGCAGCGCGGCGCGAGCGTGGTCAGCGGGGGGTCGCGAGCGGAAGGCTTCCCCACGGCGCTCTACTGGCAGCCGACCGTGCTCGCGCACGTGCCCGCCGACGCGCGGGTCGCGGTCGAGGAGACGTTCGGGCCGGTGGCCCCGGTGGTCGCGGTCGATTCGCTCGACGACGCGATCGCGCTGACCAACGCCTCACCCTACGGACTGCTCGCCGCCATCTTTACGGCCAACCTCGAGGCCGGGCTTCAGTTCGCCGACCGGGTTCGAACCGGCTGGGTCAACATCAACGAGTCGAGCAACTACTGGGAGGCGCATCTTCCGTTCGGGGGTCGTTCCGGTAGCGACAGCGGCATCGGCAGGGTGGGTGGGCCGCACGTCATGCACTCGTTCACCGAGCTCCAGACGGTCGTCCTGACCCCCCACGGCCGGCGGTCGTGACAGCTCACAGGCCGGGGTCGCCGGCCATGTGGGCCGGCGACCCCGAGAGCGAACGCCCTTAAAGCACGGTCCGGATCTCGCGTTCGAACGTCCCGATGTGTTCGATCAGGACGTCGCGCGCTCGATCCGCCTCGCCGTTGGCGATGGCGCGCAGCACTTCTTCGTGCTCGTGCACGCGCGCGAACATGTGCGGTAGGCGATCGATCACGAGGTGCCAGATGCGGAGCGAGAGGTTGAAGTAGCGCCCGAGCGTCTGCTCGAGATAGGGGTTACCGGCACAACGGAAGATCAATCGGTGCACGCGCGCGTCAAGTGTCATGAGGGCTTCGGCATCGTCGCTGCCCTCGCTGTGGGAGAGGTCCTGGAGCAGCTCCGCGAGCTCGGTCCGCTGCGCGTCGGTGATCCGCTGCGCCGCCCGGTATGCGGCGTGCCCCTCGAGCACCCCCCGGACGTCGGCGATCTGAGAGAGATCGGTGATGTTTATCTCGGAGGCAAACGTGCCGCGGCGCGGGAACACCGTCACGAGGTTCTCCAGCGCCAGCCGCTTTATCGCCTCGCGCACCGGCGTCCGGCCCATCCCGAGCTCCTCGCCGAGCCGATCCTCGTCGATCGGAGCGCCGGGCGGGATCCGCAGGGTGACGATCCGGTCGCGGAGCTGGGCGTAGGCGCGGTCAGCCAGCAGCTCTCGCGTTCCCCGAACCGGCGGCGGCGTCGTCCTCCGCCTGCGCGCCGGTTGACGTCCCGCCAGCGCGCCTGATATATCAGTCATAGACTAGAAGTCTACCGGTGGCTAGCGCCGCCGCCAAGTTGCTTACCGACACCGTCTCACGCCTCATGGGAACGACCACACGCACGAACGCGGCCGACCTGGTGGTCGCGAAGATCGGCGCCGGCGAGGCGCAGGCCGCGCGGGACGTCGTGGCAGGGCTCGCGCGCCGCACGCCGGTGCTGAGCTCCCGCAGCCTGTCGGAACAGAGCGGCGGGAACGTCATGCTGAAGGCGGAGAACCTGCAGCGCACCGGGTCCTTCAAGCTGCGGGGCGCGACGCACAAGATCTCGCGCCTCGAGAAACCGCCCGGGGTGGTCGCCGGGAGCGCCGGAAACCACGGGCAGGCGGTCGCTTACGCGGCCCGGGCGCAGGGCGTGCCGTGCGAGGTGTTCATGCCGAGCGAAGCCGCCGTCGCGAAGGTCGCGGCCGTCGAGGCGTTCGGTGGAGTGGTTCATGTCGCCGGCGAGTCCGTCGATGCATGCGTCGATGAGGCGCGCCGGCGCGCGCGCGACACGGGGGCGGCCTTCGTCCACCCGTTCGACGACCTCGATGTGATCCTGGGCCAGGCCACGCTCGGGCTCGAGCTCTTGGAGGACGTGCCCGATCTGGCGATGGTGATCGTCCCCGTCGGCGGCGGCGGCTTGATCTCCGGCATCGCCGGCGTGGTGAAGACCGAGCGCCCTGAGGTGCGGGTGGTCGGGGTTCAGGTCGAGGCGTGCGCGGCGTTCGAGCAATCGCTGCGCGAAGGAGGCCCGACGACGTTCCAGGCGCGGGCGACGATCGCGGACGGGATCGCGATCAAGCGTCCCGGCGACATCACGCTGCCGCTCGTGGAGCGATGGGTGGACGAGCTCGTGGTCGTGCGCGAGGACGATGTCGCCGAGGCGATGGTCTGGCTGCTCGAGCGGTCGAAGCTCGTCGTCGAAGGCGGCGGCGCGGTTGGGGTCGCCGCCTTGCACGCCGGCGAGGTGGTCCCCGCCGAGCGCGGGTCGACCGTGATCGTCCTGTCCGGCGGCAACGTCGACGCGGGCCTGCTCGCCGCGATCGCTCATCGCCACGAGACGACCGCGGGCCGGCGCCTGCGGCTGTTCACGCGAATCTCGGATCGTCCCGGCGGCCTGGCGCGTCTGTTGACCGAGATCGCGCAGGCCGGCGGCAACGTAGTTCACGCCGACCACGTGCGCGAGGCGGTTCCGCTCCACGTGCGGGAGACCGGAGTCGAGATCGCGCTCGAGACCCGCGGGGCGGAGCACTCGAGGTCGATCGTCGCTTCGCTGGAGGCCGCCGGGTACTCGGTACGGCGCCTGGACGAGGGGTCGAGCACAGACGGGGAGGATCGATGAGGAGCGACTTCGACGCAATCATCATCGGCGCCGGAGTGATCGGCGCGGCGACGGCGTTCGAGCTGGGCAAACGCGGGTACCGCACGCTCAACATCGAGAAGCTGCCCGCGGCGGGGTACGGGCCGACGAGCAACTCCTGCGCCATCGTCCGCGCCCACTACTCCTCCCGCGAGGGCGTCGCGATGGCCTACGAGGGGTTCTTCTACTGGCAGGACTGGGAGCGTTACCTGGGCGTCAGTGATGAGGGAGGCCTGGCGAGGTACATGCAGTCGGGGACGATCCTGCTCAAGAGCGGGACCGGACACCACGAGAAGGTCCTGACGCACTACCGGGATCTCGGCGTGGAGTACGAGGAATGGGACAACGGCGAGCTTCAGCGGCACATCCCGATCTACGACATGGGCGCGTTCTGGCCGCCCAAGCGGCCGACCGACCCGCATTTCTGGGACCAGCCGGAGGCCGAGATCGACGGGGCGATCTTCACTCCGGGCTCGGGCTACGTCAACGATCCGCAGCTTGCCACCCACAACCTGCAGCGCGCCGCCGAATCCAAGGGCGGGAGTTTCATGTTCCGCGCGCAGGTTGGAGAAGTCCGCCGCGACCGCGAGCGCGTGCGCGGCGTGACGCTCACCACCGGCCACGAGATCGACGCGCCGATCGTGGTCAACGTGGCGGGGCCGCACTCGTTTGTGATCAACCGCATGGCCGGGGTCGAGGACACGATGAAGGTCAAGACGCGCGCGCTGCGCCACGAGGTGCACCACGTGCCGGCGCCGCCGGACTTCGACTTCGAGGCCGATGGCTTTCACACCTCCGACGGCGACACCGGGATCTACTTCCGCCCCGAGTCGGGCAACCACATCCTGATCGGCTCTGAGGATCCCGACTGCGATCCTCGGGTGTGGGTGGATGACCCGGATCGCTATGACCGACATGTGACCGAGGCGCAGTGGGAGGCCCAGGTGTATCGGCTGGCGCGGCGGATCCCAACGCTGCGGATCCCGCACGAGCGCAAGGGCGTGGTGGATCTCTACGACGTCTCGGACGACTGGATCCCGATCTACGACCGCTCCGATCTCCCCGGTTTCTACATGGCCATTGGCACGAGCGGCAACCAGTTCAAGAACGCGCCCGTCGTCGGTCATCTCATGGCCGAGCTGATCGACAAGGTCGAGCACGGTCACGACCACGACCACGATCCGCTGAAGGTCAAGACCGTCCACACCGGCGCCGAGCTCGACGCCGGCTTCTATTCCCGCCTACGCGAGGTCAACCCGAACTCGAGCTTCTCGGTGAACGGCTGACCCGTACAGCGGGCCCCGTCCGCGCGCTCGCGGACGGGGCCCGGATCTGCCCCCTATGTCAGTGCGTCCCTGCCTGCGCCCCGGCTTGTCGTGCCCTCGTGGCTGGAACGGCGTCCTCACATAGCGGTACGGGCGGGAACCCTGGAACGGTTCGCGCTCGCTCGGTTATGGGTGCGCGGCCGGCGAAGCTCAGTGCTTGGCGTGCGTGACGCCGACGAGCACGCGCCTGCCCGATGAGACGGGGCTACCGTTGGCGCGCTGCACTGTGACCGTCAGCGTTCGGTACTGCGTGGCGGGAACGCCCGCCCACAGCGTCACGTCGACGGCATCGTTGAAGGTGCCGATCGGCACGAGAACCCCGGTTGCGTTCCTAAGCCACGCCTGGTAGTAGAGGCCGCCCGTCAGGTGGGGCAGGCCGGTGGCGGTCAGATGTACTCGCCAACCCGACTCGGTCTTAGTCAGCGTTGCCGAGCCGTGCGCGTTCGGGGCCAGGGGGGTGCCGGAGACCACCATCGCCAGCTGCTCCTGCGCCGGCGAGGTGCTGCTCACCACGAACGCCACGATGAACGCCGCCGCGGCCAGCGCGGCTACGCCCGCGAGTGCCCACGCGGGGCGGCGCAGCGCCAGCCGAGGCACGCGAAACCGTGGCCGCCGGGTCGGGGCGCCGGCGCCTGGGGCGCCCGCCGGCTGGGCGCCGGACGCAGGGGTGCCGCCCTCTTGGGTAGCCGGGGCACCGGCCTGACGAGGGGTGGCTCGGGCGCCGGCCTCCTGCGCGATGGCTTCGACCACCCGGTCCTCGAGACCGGGGTCGGGCTCGGCCCAGGCGGGCGCGGTCGCCAGCAGTGCACGCAGCTCGTCGAGCTCGGCGCGCTCGGACGCGCTCAGGGACTCGACAGCCTCACCCGCGAGGTAGGAAATCCGTTCGTCGTCGCTGGCTGTCATCTGGGGGATCTCTTTTCGCTCTTAAGTACGGTAGACCACTGCCAGCCGGTTTCATTCCCGAAGGCGCCCGAAGGGCCCGGGAGTCTCCTACTCGCGCTGACGAGAGAGCACGCCGAAGCCGAGCTTCTCTCTGAACGGGTGGGCGAGCACCAGGGCCAGCGTCCCGGCGCAGAGAAAGGCCCAGACCGCGAAGGGAGCCTCGTCGCCGGTCGCCTTCGCGAGCGCGCCGCCCCCTCCCGAGCCGACGATCACACCTGCGGCCCAGGCCAGGTTGATGAGTCCCAGCGCGTACCCCTGCCCGATACCGTGGCGGTCGGCCGCGTCCGAGAGCATCGCCATGGACGGCGCCCAGAACACCCCCAGGGCGATCGTCGTCACCACGAGGATGACCGCCTGTCCCGGCGCGGTGGCGGGCAGCGTGAAACACAGCAGCACGACCATGGCGGCGGCGAGGCCGATCCGCAGCGGGAGCATCCGCCCGCGGCGGTCCGACACGTGACCGACGACCGGGCTGATCAGCGCCTCGGCGGCCGCGGCCACCAGGAACGTCGCGCCGATTCCCGCCGCGCTGGCACCGAGGTGACCGAGGCGGAGCGGTCCGAGCACGTTGACCGACCCCGACGCGATCGCCGGGAGCGCCACCAGCCACATCGCGAGCGCGAGCGCCGGCCGGCGGAGCGCGTCGCGCAGCCGCACGGGGCTGCGGTCCTCGCCCGAGCCGCCGGCGGCCGGCAACCGGCTCACCCAAATCATCAGGGCGCCGGCGATGACGACGACCGCGGAGAACACGGCGGCGCGGCCGAGGGCCTGCGCCAGCGTCCCCACCACCGGTCCGAACAGCGCTCCGCCGATCGCAGCGCCGAGCGACCCTCCGATCGCGCCGCCCCGGCGGTCGGGCGAGACCACGGCGATCAGCCAAGCCAGACCGCCGGCCCACGAACAGGCCCCCCCGACCCCTTGCGCGAACCGCGCCAAGTCGAGTAGCGCGATCTCGTTGACGAACCCGAACGCGAGGCTCGAGCACGCGAGCAGGCTGAGCCCGGCATATAGCGTGGCGCGGGGACCGGCGCGCTCGGCAAGTCTCCCCGAGGGAAGGGAGCCGAGCAGGGTTCCAATGGGATAGGCGGCGGTCAGCACGCCGGCCGAGAGCTTCGAGAGATGGAACTCGCGCGAGAGGGCGGGCAGCAGTGGCGCGACCGCGGCGTAGAACATCGTGTCGACGAACACGACCGCGCCGACCGCGATGAACAGCGGCCTCAGGCTCGCGCTTGTCGGCTCGGATCGCGTGGTCACGGAGCCCGAGACTAACGGTGCGCTAGTCGCCGAGTTCGGCGCGCCGGCGAGCCACGAACTCCTCGAGCTCGGCGCGCACGGCTTCGTCCATCGGGGGCTGCTCGTAGTCCTCGAGTGTCTTGTGCCACACCTCCGCGGCCCGCGCGGTCGCGTCGCGGCTGCCGCGCTTGGTCCAGCGGTCGAAGTTCTCGGTCGAAGAGAGCAGCGGGCGGTAGAAGCACTCGCGGAACCGCTCGAGAGTGTGGGCCGCACCGAGGAAGTGACCGCCGGCGCCAACCTCTTCGTGGGCGTCGAAGGCGAGCGCGGCCTCGTTGATCTCGAGGGGCGAGAACTCGTAGCGAAGCTCGCGCAGGAGCTCGATGTCGACGATGAACTTTTCATAGCAGGACACGAGCCCGCCCTCGAGCCAGCCCGCCGAGTGCATCACGAAGTTCGCGCCCGCGAGGAACGTCGGCAGGAACGTCATCAGCGACTCGTACGCCGCCTGAGCGTCGACCGTCTGCGAAGCGTTGAGCGCCCCGCCGCCGCGCCACGGAAGTCCGAAATGGCGCGCGATCTGGCCCGTGCAGAGCACGCCGATACCCGACTCGGGCGTCCCGAACGACGGCGAGCCCGATTGCATGTCGGTGTTCGAGAGGAACGAGCCGAACACGACCGGCGACCCGGGACGGATCAGCTGGGCCAGGGCGATGCCGGCCAGTCCCTCGGCCATCTGCTGGACGAGCGTGGCGGGCAGTGAGACCGGCGACATCGCGCCCATGAGCAGGAACGGGGTGATCACGACGGCCTGACCCGCCTTGACGTACTCGAACATCGCGGCGAGCATGCGATCGTCGTAGCGCAGAGGCGAATTGACGTTGATCAGGGAGATCGACGCCGGCGCCCGCTCGATCGCCTCGCGACCGCCGAACAGGATCTCGCCCATCCGGATGGTGTCCGCGGCGTTGGGGCCGCTCGTGACCGATCCCATGTAGGGCTTGTCCGACAGCGTCTGGAGCGCGAACACCATGTCGAGGTGACGCGAGTCGAGCGGTCGGTCCTCGGGCTCGCAGATCGTGCCCCCGGGCGAGTCGAGTTCGGGAAAGGCCTGCGCGAGGCGGACGAGGTTCTCGAAGTCCGCCATCTTGGCGTCGCGGCGCGTGTCGCCCTCGCGAATGAACGGGCATCCGTAGACGGGCGCGAACACCATGTTCTCGCCGCCGATGTG
>JAFASF010000444.1 GCA_019244745.1 Solirubrobacterales bacterium
CCCGGAGTCGGTCCCCGCGTCGACGCCGTGTGGGCAGTCGACGGCACGGCCAGCACCGGCATCTTCGCCGCGGCGCACGGGCGAGGTAATGACACCGCCTACCCCGTGCAAGACACCGCCGCGCCACACGGAACGATCACCCTCGCGCCGTAAGGGTCGAAAACGCGAGGATGGCAGCCCCGCTCCAGCCACTTACTGTACCGAGAGGTTCCGATGCCAGAACGAAGCTTTCGCATCCTGATCCGAAATGACAGCAGCTACCTGAGCCTGAATCAGTCGTTCAACCATCTATGCGGCGGCGTCTACACCAGCGGCTGGCTACCTCCGGTAACGATCGCTCCTGGGAGCGTCGGAGGGGTCCAGGCGGAGAGCGACGGATTCGCTACGGGCACCGAAGGGTACGTGAAGTACGACGTAAACGGCCCAGACGGCAAGCACGGCATGATCTACGCTTACTGGGACAATCCGTTCTTGGGCGTAACCCAGTTTCGCTATGCCACTGACGCAGTCGATGTACCTCCGGATTGCGACTACTCCGGACCGTCCAATGGCGGTTCGATGTTCTCCACCAAGGTGTCACTCGATTTCACTATCAACTTCATGTCCTATGCTCATGGCCTTGATGCTGGTGGCGACATAACTCAGCCGGGTGACCTGGTGGTCTATGGGACAGGGCCAGACGGTGGGTTAGGAGAGTTGCTCGGCGTCCTTGGCATCGACGAGAACCCCGTCCTCGAGCTCGAGCTCGTTGACGCAGTCCAAGCACCGCCGGTGTCCCCCCCTGAGTTGTTCGGACAGTCAGAACCGCCTACTCACAGCGTATTGGCCGATGCAACTCTTGAGGACTGGACTGGGTCCTGGCATAACGGCACCGTGAGAGTCGATATTGAGCTTGAGCCTGGGCAGTTGCCCGAGGAGGACGAAGTGAGCGGGACGGTGTACGACGGAACCGTCGATCCCCCGCTCCAATTCAGCGAGACATTTGTTCCTGGCCCGGTGGGCCTGTTGACTGCGCAGGAGGAGACGATCGCGAGCCTCGTCGCCGGACAGGCGCAAGATCAGGAGCAGAGATTTGCATTTTCGCACGCCGCTAAGGCGGTTCTCGAGCTGGCCGCAAAGACTCCCCTCAATGCGGCGTCTGCTGCTGGCCACTTCGAAGCGCTGGCCGGCAAGGCGACAACGCCAACTCCTCAGGCGGTCTCCTTGGCCAAGGCGCGAAGCGCAGGGCGCGCGATCGGCGTTCTGCTTCAGAACGGGGGCGGGGCCGCGTACCTGAGCCATAGCGTGGCGCTCTTCCTCTTTGGCGTGTTCGACTCCAAGTCCGGTGACAAGGTGGGTACCGAGTTGCACTATGAGCGACTGGATCGGATAGGCAAGCCGATCGTCACGGTCGTACTCACGACCGCGGCGCCTTTGAGGTGACGATCCACTCGGCAGCTGAGGCGCACCCTCCGAGCGACCAACCCAGGCGCGAGAATCATGTGGCCACCCGGGTGTCTCAAATAGCCGCCCGCACATTCTTCACGCATCCGCCGCTCTCCTCATGCCGCCCACGACCGTGGTGGCATGTTCCACGGATTCAAGCAGGACAAAGCTTGGAGGATGTAAGCGCTTCTTCTGCGCTGCGGCCACGGAACCTGGTCGCCGGCGGCGATCCCGATGCTGAAGGGACAACGGCCCGAAGGTCCCGGTGCGAGCTCATCCAGTGCTCGTTCTCGGCCGCGAGGCGAGCATTCAGGCGGGGCCTCGGCGGTGTCCGCCGGCGCTGCGGATGCGAGCCGACGCACCGGCAGCCAGACTCCGCCAGGGGCGAGGCAGATCGCGGGGAAGCGGCGAGCGGACGTGACGAGCCAGCCCCGAAAATCTGTCCGCTCCGGACGAGACGCAGAACCGCCACGCAGTGCACGGAACGCCAAGCGCTGCGTGGGTGCAGGCAGGGTGCGGGTGGACCCGTGCGGCGAGGAAACAATAGGCTCAACAATCGAATGTTGCGGCAGCGCGAGTCGACCGCTGGCCGTGCCGAGCACGCTTCCGCTCCGTCGCAACCGAGCAGCGAGACCGTTTCGGCGACCGAACCCTTTGCATAGGCATTAGGCGACGACGCGGCCTTCTGCAATCGCCCACACGTTCGCGCGTACCGGCGGTCGGCCGGCGTGTCTGCTCCTTCATCGAAGCAGCAACCGCCCAGGCGTGATCGCTTCAGGCATCGAGGAGTAGCGCCTCCGGCGGCGTGACCCGAGTCGATGATCGACGTCGTCGCCGGCCAGGCTGGCACTGCCGGTCGTGTCCGACACCGGTAGCCGTTGACCGCGCTCCTGACATCTTGATCGTGACTCCTTTCAGTCGTGGACGAGCGTCGTCATCGTCTGGCGCGGCCGCCTGCGGTGCTAACAGCCGAGGCCGATCCTGGCTTTTGCCACGGCTGATTCTGGTCGCCGGACAGACCTCGATCCGGCGGCGAGCCACGCCGTCGGTTGTGCGGGAGTTCCACTGAAACCCAGGGGTGCCGGCGCGGAACGGGGGTTACGCGCGCCAAGACGAGAGCAGGTCAGTTGAAATCAGGGTGGGGTTTTGGTGGCGTCGCTGCCAACGACCATCGGTTCCGCGGCGTCTGGAGCAGCACAGGCGCGGCATCGGGCTGGGGTCGCTGCGCGGCGCGTCCGGAGCCGGCGCTCTGGACTCCACGTTTCGTCGTTCGCGAGACCGTTGCTGCACGCGGTCGTGGATTACAGTAGGTCTGGGGCGCCGTTTCTGATCGTCACTTCCCTCAGGGTGGCGGGGGCTGGGTGCTTGAGCGAACTAGAAGCTCCGTGGGCAGTTGCTGCGGCGGCTTGGTGTCTTGGTCGTCGATCAGGGCGAGGAGGGCGTGGGCCGCGAGTTCCCCTTTGAGTCGATGGGGCTGTCTGATCGTCGTCAGCCCGAGGTCGGCGGCGGGCGGTCCGTCGTCAAAGCCGACGATCGAGAGGTCGCGGGGAATATCGAGTCCGCGGGCGCCAGCTGTCTGCATCGCCCCGTCTGCGAGGCGGTCAGATAGGCAGAGGATCGCGGTCGGGCTCGGTGTACGCTCGAGCAGCGCGGCAGCCGCAGCGGCGCCCTCGGCGATTGTGCTGTCGGTTCCCGCGGCGACGGGGACGGTCGACCAGTCGAGTCCGGCTTTGATCACCGCCTCGCGGTAGCCCTGCAGCCGGTGCCGGGTAACGGAGTAGGTTGCGGCTGCCTGCGCTCGCTCGTCGGCAAACCCGCGCACGGGACCGCGGTGCAGCCCAAAGGTGATGACGGCGAGTTCGTGATGGCCTAGAGCCAGGACATGCTCGGCGGCCTGCCTGGCAGCCGCGCGGTCGTCGATCCCGATCCACGCTGGGGGCGGGCCGCTGGCTCGTCGCTCGAGTTGCTCGGGATCGGGCTGGTCGATCACGACTGTGGGCAGACGGCGCGTCAGGGCAGCGTCGACGAGGGGGTCGTCGTCGGCGAGCGAGTTGATCAGCAGCCCGTCGATCACGGCTCCGCTGACGGCGGCGGAATTGCGGCTGGCGGTTGCGGAGCCCGGGAGTAGCAGCAGGCCCGCGCGAGCGTCCTCCGCTACCGAGCTGATGCCGGCGAGCAGCTGCACGCTCACCGGGTCATCGAACGCGTAGGTCAGGCTATTGGCGTACGCGAAGCCGAGCGCGCCGACTCGGCCGCGTCGCAGGCTAGCCGCGAGCGGATCGGGGCCCGGGTAGCCCAAGCGCGCGGCGGCGGCTAGGACTCGCTGCCGGGTGGCGGATGATAACTGGTCCGGTCGGTTGAACGCGTTAGAGACCGTCTTGGCTGAGCATCCGAGGTGATCTGCGACCAGCTGGAGGGTGATACGGGTCGTCATGCGGGTAAACATGATGCATTACTTCATCGATGAAGAAACATACCAGCGACGAACTCGCGGCGGCAGCAGATGGTCGAGCCGTGATTGTCCTGTGCGCCGTGCAGTTCCTCGACGTTCTAGGCGTGACGGTGGTGGTGAGCGCTTTGCCGAAGATGTTGGAGAGCGTGAAGGCATCGTCGTCGTCGGCCAGTCTGGTTGCGACCGGATATGCGATGTTCTTCGGCGGTCTGCTGATGTTCGGAGCGCGGCTCGGCGATCGCATCGGTCACCGTCGCGTGATCCTCCTGAGCTTGGTCGTGTCCGCCAGCGGCGCCGTACTGGCCGCGGCTTCAGCATCGGTCCTGGTGCTCACGGCGGCGCGTTGCGTCCAAGGCGGGGCAGCGGCCACCGCGGTCCCGTCGGCATTGCGGCTGGTGACCACGGTCACCGCCGAGGGCACCGAGCGGCAACGGGCCGTGGCGGCCTGGAGCGCGGCCGGCGCGGCGGCCGGCGCCAGCGGCTTCGTCGTCGGCGGAGTGGTCACCGACCTGACCAGTTGGCGGGTCATCTTCTGGGCCTACCTGCCGCTGTCAGCCCTGCTAGCGGCCGCCGTCTTGCGCTCGGTACCGTCCGACGGCGACGGCGACTCCACTCGATCACTGAACCTGATCAGCGCTGCCCTGCTTACCGCGGCGGTCATGGCGATTGTGGTTGGCACCTCGGTCGTCGCCCGGCCTGGCGACCGGCTGCTCGGCACCGTGCTGCTCGGGCTGGCGATCGCGCTGGGGTTGGCATTCGGTGTTGTCGACCGCCGCTCCGCTTCCCCGTTGCTGCCGGGCGCGCTGCTGTGGCAACCGACAGTCCAGCAGGGAGCGCTCGGAGCTCTGCTCAACACGGCCGCCACCAGCTCCGTCGCAACCCTGGCCACCTTGTATCTCCAGAACACCTTGCACCGCAGTTCGCTAACCGCGGCGGCCGCGCTGCTGCCGTTCAGCCTGGCCGTGATCGTCGGATCGAGACTGGCCGCACCCTTGTTACGCCGCGCTCCTCCGCAGCGGGTGGCCGCCGCCGGACTCGCCATCATCGCCGGCGGAGACGCCGTCCTGATCCTCGTGGCTTCTCACGTCGCGGCCCTGTCGGCCTGTATGGCAGCCGCCGGCCTCGGGATCGGAATGTCCTCAGTTGCTACCACCACTCTCGGCACCAGCGTCGCAATCCAGTTCAGGGGAACTGCCTCCGGCGTCATCAACACCACCGCCCAGCTCGGCACCGCCATCGGAATCGCCGTCCTGGTCCTCGTCGCCACCGCGACCACGGGCGCGCCCGCCGCCGACACCGCCCGACCCGCCATCGCCTGGGCCGTGGCTGCCGGGCTCGCCGCGGGCGGCGCCACCGCGTTTGCCCGCTCCCGCCCAACCGCCTCCGTGACCGCGCAGTAGACCCACCGACCACGGCGTTGATCGCCGCCGCCATGGGCTGTTCCGCAAGCCGACTGACGAGCGGACGCCGCCGCCAGCAGGCGCGCTGGACGCGATTATCAGCGCGGACCGTCGGGCCTCACCGCACATAGAGTCTTCGCACAGTTTTCGCGCTCACGGGGGCTATACGAAGACCTCGCCGCGGACCCACGCCAACGCGAATGCAGGCCGGCCCCGGAACCGACGCGGGCCCGCTCGTCGCCACAAGCGCGCATCTCTGCGCTCGGCCCAGGTCAGCGTAGATCGCCAGACCGAGCCGGCGCGAGGCGCGCAGTGCTCACCGGCCCGGCGCTAGCTGCAAGCGGCTGATCGGCCGAGTGAGCGGCGGCGGCTGCGCTCCCGAACTTGCAGCGAAGCGGCCACCAGGCCGCCGTGACCCCGTGAGGCGTGGAGCAGCAGCCCGTGACCGATAGACGCCCGGACCGGCGGGTCCTGCATCCGTAGCCGCACGGGCATCTACGCGGCCGCACGCACCATCTCGGGTGAGTCGCGTGGGGAGTTTCTCCCCCGGCGCTCGCAGAACCGGACGTGGGCCTCTCAGCTCATCTGGCTCCGATCGTCCAGCAGTCGGGGCGCGCGCAGTGGACATCAAGAGTCGCCCAGCTCGGGCTTGGCGCGCCGTGGCGATCGCCACAGTCCCGTTGCTCTCGTACGATGGAAGTGCCCGAGCTGCCCGTCGAACGACAATGACCCGCTCCACACGCGGCTCGAGGATCTGCACGACCTCCCCACGCCCGCCCGAGACCTCCAGCGCCACCGGGTCCGTCGACTCCAAACTAGCCGCCAGCGCCTCGAGCCCCTCCGGCGTCATCACCACCCGACCAGCCGAACGCACGACGCGGTCCTCGCAGATCGCGATCTCGCAGAATCGTGATGCAAGTCCCAGACGGATCGCACGACCGACCCACCTGCTGCACCTGCGGCACGACCAATCACCTCCCACAGTGGTGAGCGAATAAGAGAACGAGCGGGCAAACGACAACGACCGATACGTGCTCACGGCACAATCGGGCAGGTCGCAGGGCGGCCAAAAGGCAAAGCCCGCGCTCACAGTGTCACCGTCCAAAACGGCCTGCCCGCCTGCGTTCTCCCTCACGGCCCCTGTCCCAGATCACCCGACCGTACGCTCGGGGTCGGACAGAGCCTCCAGGCTCAGGATTTCATGCCCTGAGCAGGAGGAGCGCTCGGCCACTCGTCGATGTCCAGCCTCTGCGTAGGTACGGACAGCTGCTCTGACGGTGGCGCCATCGCCGGGCCGGCTCTCGTGATTCCACGCGTTGCGCACTGCGACCAGCGACTCCCTGGTCTCCACAGAGCGATCATGGACAACTGAGGAGCGTTGCTCGTAACCGTTGCCCGGCAGGGCGGTGAGGCATTGAGGTCGACCATATCGTTCAGAAACTGGGCGTCTGTGCAGGCATTTTCTAAGTACCCCCAACCGGATTCGAACCGGTGATCTCCTGCGTGAAAGGTCGGGGCACGGGAGGGTGGATGCGGGGCCGATAGGGGTGGATGCTTTGTTTTCCGGCTCTTCTTGATCGTCGGTCGGCGGTCGAGGACGGTCTGGCGGCGCCAGAGGCT
>JAFASF010000039.1 GCA_019244745.1 Solirubrobacterales bacterium
CGCTCATCGCGCTCGCACGCCGCAGAAGCGCATCGCGCTGACCGCGATCGCCTGGGCACAGCCGACGAGATCGGCGATCGGCACGCACTCGTCGATGGTGTGCGCCACGCTCAACGCCCGGGGTCCGAAGCAGACGGTGGGGATCCCGCCCTCCCTGATCAGCGACGCGCCGTCGTGCCAGTTGTCAAAGCCGCCGATGCGCCCGGCGCGCCCGAGGGCGCGCTCTACCCCCACGATCGTGCGTACCACCGGTTCCTCGGCAGAGATCTCTGCCGGCGGCACGGCCCCGTAGGTCCACTCGACCAGCGGTGGGTGTGCGCGCAGCCAGTTATCGGCGTTCGCGGCGCGCGTAATCCAATCCTGGAACTCGCGCCGTACGGCGGGCGCCGGATCACCGCCATTCGCCGACGGCAGGTACTCGATGTGACAGTCCAGGCGACATCGCGCTGGATAGCTGACAATCCATTCGCCTCCGCTGATCCTCGTGACGACGCAGTCGGCGGCCGGGAGGTACAAATGCCGGGGTCGCAGCGTCCATTCCTCGCGTAACCGGCGCAGCGCGTCCAGCAGGTAAGCCGCCTTTTCGATCGCGCTGACCGAGCCGCCGCTGTCCGGGTGCTGCGGCGGCGTCCCGGCATGCCCCGCGCGCCCCTCGACCGTGATCGCCGCGAGCAGTGAGCCGCGACACGCGACCGAGATCTCGAGGCTGCTTGGTTCGGGCACGATCGCCGCGTCCGCCTTTAGGGTGCGCGCGGCGATGAGCCCGCCCGCGCCGGTCGACTCCTCCTCGGTCACGGTATTGACGAGCAGGTCACCAGCAAGCGTCACCCCGAGCTCGGCGAGCGTCTCGGCCGCGAGCACCATGCTCGCAACGCCGCCCTTCATATCGCAGGCTCCCCGGCCCCACACCGCGCCGTCGTGGACGAGTCCAGCGAACGGGTCGCACGACCATTGTGCCCGCGGACTCACGTCGACGACGTCGACGTGACCGTTGAGCAGCAGTGTCCGTCCTTCGCCGACGCCGCGGAAGCGGGCCACGAGCTGCGGGCGCCCTGCGAACGAGAATCCATTCGGGACGGACGGATGGCCGGCGATCAGCGCGGCGTCCGGCTCCTCGACCGTGACGGCGGCACCCCGTGCGGCAAGCCGCTCGCCCAGGTAGTGCTGGAGCTGAGCCTCCTGTCGCGGGGGGGCCCCCGGTGTATGCGTGACCGTGTCGAAGGCGATCAGTCGGCGCAGCAACTCGAGCAGATCGTGCTCGCGCTGCGCCACGCGTTCGACGACGGCTCTCTCGACTTCATCCAGCTCGCGATCCTCCTGCATCACGGCCCGCAGCGTAACCGACGGCGGTGACTGTCTTTCACCTGTCAGCCCGCCGGCTCGGCGCTCACTCCCGAGACGGATGATCGACGCCGAGACGGCGAGCTACCAGATCGCTCTTAGCACCGTCGGTTTGTGGTCTGAATGTTCCGTGCCGCTACGTGAGGCGGTTCGCTTTCAGGAATGCGGCTGCCACCGTCGCCGGCTGCTGGTGATCGATCGCGACCGCCTTGTTCATCGCGATGATCGCCGGAGTGGTCAGGAGCGCATTGATGCTGTTGACGGTGCTCATGAGGCTCGGGCACGCATTGACCTTGTTCTTGTTGACAACGAGCGCGATGTTCTGGAAGCCGAAGATGTTCTTTGGATCCTTGAGCACCGTGTACTTGCCGCTGGCGAGCTGCGGGTCGGTCGTGAACACGTCGATCGCCTGGACCGCACCGCTGTCCAGAGCCTGATACTGGAGCCCCAGCGCGAGTGACTTGAACGTGAAGTTGTTGATCCCGTAGACCTTCTTCATGCCGAGCGCGCCTTCCTCGCGGTTGAGAAACTCGGGTCGCGCTCCGAGGGTGAAGTGCGGGACCTTCTTCAAATCGGCCGTCGTGACCAGCCCGTACTTCTTCGCGTATGCGTTCGTTACCGCAATCGCGTCGGTATCGAAGAACGGGGTCATCTGGCTCATGACCTGCCCGCGCTTGGCGTAGAACTGAGAGGCCAGGTTGTACTCGTCCTGCGGGCTTGTGACGGCCGTGTTGATCCCTCCGACGGTTGCCACGGACTCGCCCGTGTATTCGGGATAGGCGTCGATCTGCCCGCTCGTCAGCGCCTTATCGGTGACTTCGGTGGCGCCGATGTCCTCTTTGTAGTTGATCTTGCAGCCCTTGGCCTCGAGCGCTTGCCGGTACAGCTGGCCGACGATGAATTCCTCGGTGAAGTTCTTCGTGCCGAGCGTCAGCGTGCCGCCGGAGGACGACGAGGCCGCGCTCGATGTGCTCGAGCTGCTCGAACCAGTCGCGGCAGACGAGGCCGTGCTCGAGCTCGATTTGCTGCTGCCGCAGGCGGCGATCAATAAGAGGGTCAAGAGCCCGAGGACAGCCCAGGCAAACCTGCGGGGCGGCCGCCGGGACCCAGATCCCCGGGAGCGCATCGGTACTAAGGACATGGTGTGACCTCCTCGATCTATTAGCTGTGACTGCTGGGCTCCCAGCTGGCTTCTATCAGCGCGTCGGTTCTTGCCTTGCGGCCGAGTCTTCGTAGCGGGTATGGGGTGACGAGACGCTGCACGAGGCCGAACAATCCATCGACGGCGAAGATGAGGACGACAATCCACAGCGATCCGGCGATCACGCCACCGGTCCCGTACGTGGGCTCGTTCACGATGATGTCTCCGAGCCCGCCCCCGCCGGCGAACGTGGCCAGTGTCGCAGTGGCGACCACGTACACGGTCGCGGTCCGCACTCCGGCGAAGATCAACGGTAACCCAAGGGGCAGCTCCACTCTGAGCAGCACCTGCAACGGCGTCATCCCCATCGCGCGCGCCGCCTGCACTGCGTCTGCATCGACTCCCTCCACCGCCACATATGCGTTCGTCAGGATCACCGGTCCGGCGAGGATCACCAGCGCCACCATCACATTGAGGAACCCGATCCCCAGGATCCCGATCCCGATCGAGATCACCGCGAGGCTGGGAAGCGCACGCCCGATGTTCGAGACCGTGATGGCGAGGAACGACCCGCGGTGCACGTGGCCGAGCCACACTCCGAGCGGGATCGCGAGCACGATCGCGACTCCGATCGCGACGAACGAGAGCTCAAGGTGGGCAGCAGTCTTTGACGCAAACAGGCTCAGGTTGTGGATGAAGAAGCTGAACGGGTCGCTGGTCTGCATGCTCAGGCGCCTTGCAATGTCCGCCTGCGCCAGGGCGTGACGAGCCGCTCGAGCAGCACCAGCAGCCCATCGACAACGATGGCCAGCGCGATCGCGAGTGCGCCCGCGGCGATGAATTCGGTCTTGAAGCCGGTTTGGATCGCTTCGAAGATCGGCTCGCCGAGCCCACCGGCGCCGATGTAGGCGGCGACGGTCGCCAGGCTGATGGTGGTCACGGCGGCGATGCGGATGCCGGCCATGATCGCCGGCACGGCGATCGGAATCTCGACGCGGATCAGCCTCTGACGAGAGCTGAGGCCCATCGCGCGCGCGGCCTCGATCGTGGCGTCGGATACCCCGCGAAGCCCAGTCAGCGTATTGCGGAACAGAATCAGCAGGGTGTAGGAGACGAGGCCGATTTCGGCCGTGAACACGTTGATGCCCGTCAGCTGCACGAGCAACTCGAACAACGCGATGGCGGGGATCCCGTACAGGAACGCCGCGAGGAGCGAGAACGGCGTCTCAAACCAGTTCTCCTTGTAGGCGATGATCGCCGCGGTGAACGCGATGACCATGCCGACACCGACTGCGATCGCGGTGAGCACGATGTGTTGGACCAGCCGCGGGCCAAAGACGGTGTTGAAGTTGTGCAGGAACCAGCTCATGCAGAACTGATGGTTCTCCACCACGCACTTCGAGGCGCCCCCGAAGTTCGGGATCACCGGTCCCCCGCCGGCGGCCAGAATTGGGTGAACCGGGAGGCTCACGCGGCGGCGGTGTGCGACTCACCCGGCTTCGGAGCGGAGGCCGGGGCGATCGAGTCCATGATCGTCTGCAGGCGCGCGCTGCCGACGTGCCGCTGCTCCTCGTCAATCACATCGAGTCGGTTGACTCCCTCGGTGAGCATCCGGGACAGCGCGTAGTGGAGGCTGGTCGTGTCCCGGACCTGCGGGGCAGGCGTCGCGTTGGCAGAGGGTGGATCGAGCTCGATGTCGCGCAGCATTCGCACGCGCAGGCGCTTGAGCCCGCGGTCCTCGCCCACAAAGCTGGCGACGAACTCGTCGGCGGGCGAGGCCAGAAGCTGGTCCGAGGTCGCGAGCTGGATCAGACGGCCGTCGCGCATGATCGCAATCTTGTCCCCCATCTTGATCGCCTCGTCGATGTCGTGGGTGACGAAGATCACCGTCTTGCGTACCTGGCGGTGAAGGCGCAGAAAGTCATTCTGAAGGCGCTCTCGGGCGATCGGGTCGATAGCGCCGAACGGTTCGTCCATCAACATGATCGACGGATCTGCGGCCATCGCCCGAGCGACCCCAATCCGCTGCTGCTGACCGCCCGAGAATTCACCGGGATACCGCCGCAGGTCGCCTTCGGGATCCAGGCCCACGAGCTCCAGAAGCTCGCGTGCGCGCTCACGAATGCGTGACTTGGACCAGCCCAGCAGTCGCGGCACGGACCCGATGTTGCTCTCGATCGTCATGTGTGGAAACAGTCCGATCTGCTGAAAGACGTATCCGATGCCACGACGCAGCTGGGTCAGCTCGAGCTGCCGAACGCTCCGTCCGTCGATGGTGATGTCGCCTTCGGTGATCGAGATCAAGCGGTTGACCATCTTCAGCGCGGTCGTCTTGCCACACCCAGAAGGTCCGATCAGGACACAGATCTCACCGGGCGCCACTTCGAAGGAGAGGCCCTGAACAGCCGCTTGGGGGCGGCCCGGATAGCGTTTGACGACGCTCCGGAACGCGATTTCGGCGGGGGCCGATCGCGACAGATCCTCCAGATCCTGCTCAGGGACGACTTGATCAGCTTGCGCGCCGATCGGTGTTATATATCAGACGAGTGGGCGACCCACCGCGTGGAAGCTCGCGGTCGGTGCTGCGAAGCTGTGCCGCCGATGCTCCTCTGGAATGCTCGCGTGATCGACGGCACCGGCCGGCCGCCCCGGGAGCGCGCGGTGGTGCGCATCGACGAGCGGCGAATCGCCGAGGTTGGCGAGACCGGAGGACCGGCGCCCGAGGAGGCGATCGACGTCGGGGGCAGGACGCTGCTCCCGGGACTGATTGACGCCCATGCTCATGTCTCGAGCGACGTGAGCCGCAGTCCCGGGTTCGGCCCGCCTCCGCCGCTGCATGGAGAAGCTCCGCGCCGGCGCGAGATCGGCTACTTCGTTCTCGCCAAGTCTGCGCGCGCGCTGCTCGAGGCAGGCATAACCTCGGTGCGAGACGTGGGCAGCTACGACGACGAGGCCATCGTATTGCGCGAGGCAACTCGCCTGGGGCTGCTCGACGGTCCGCGGATCCTCTCCTGCGCGCGGATCATCTCGGCCACCTCTCCCGGAGGGGCGATCTTCAAGACGATGTACCGCGAAGCCGACGGCGCGGACGAGATGCGCCGAGCGGTGCGCGAGCAGCTCCGCCGCGGCGCCGACTTCATCAAGCTGATGGCGACGGGGGCCCGCTCGGTCGTGGCCGAGGACCCGGAGCCGGCGCAGATGACGACCGAGGAGCTACACGCCGTGGTCGACGAGGCCCACCGCCTGGGCGTGCGCGTGGCGGCCCACGTCGAGGGCCTGGGGGGCGCCCGGCTGGCTGTCGCCGAGGGCGTCGACACGATCGAACACGGTCTCTCGCTCCATCGGGATCCGGCGCTGCTCGAGGCCATGGCCGAGCGCGGGATGGTGCTCGTCCCGACCCTGAGCACGTTCCATGACCTCGCCGAGCGCTTCACGGACGCGTTCGCGCCGGTCCTCGTGGAGCAGGCCAAGCGACAGCGCGAGGAGGCGTACGCCACGTTGCTGGCCGCCCGCGCCGCGGGAGTCACGCTGGCGATGGGACACGACAGCGGGCCACCCGGGGACAACGCGCTCGAGCTGGTGCGGATGGTGGCGGGCGGCCTGTCGGCGATGGAGGGGATCGTCGCGGCCACGCAGGGGTCGGCACGTGCGCTCGGCCTCGACGACGTCGGCGCGATCAGACCGGGCGCCACTGCCGACGTCCTCGTCGTCGACGGGGACCCGTTGGACGACGTCGAGGTGCTGCGCGGCCCCGAGCGGATGTGGCTCGTGGTCAGGGACGGGCGCGTCGTCGCCGGTCGTGGACGAGGATCGGGGACAATGGACGCGTGAGCGACGAGGTCGTCACCGCCGCACCCGAGTTCGAGCTCGAGAGCGTCGCCGGCGGTGCGATGCGGCTCTCGGACCTGCGGAGCGACGGTCCCGTGCTCGTGCTGTTCGTTGCCGAAGAGTGTCCGACCAGCGCCCTGACGCTGCGCCGGCTCGGGCGGCTCGTGCCATCGCTGGCGGCGGCCGGCGTCACGGTGGCGGCGGTGTTCGAGGACCCGCTGGAGGTCGCGGCGCGGACGGCGCGGAGGGCCGGCTTCGCCGCCACCCTGCTGGCCGAGCCGCCGCCGTACGACGTCTCGCGGGCATACGAGCTCTCGAGCGTCCCGACGACGGTGCTCGTCGGACGCGACGGAAACCTGATCGGCCGAGTCGTCGGCTGGGACGCCGGGGCGCTCGAGGAGCTGATCGAGGAGGCCTGCGGGGCGCCGGTTGCCGTGACACAGGAGAGCCCGATGCGCAAGCCGGGCTGCGCGGCCAAGAGCACGTACGACGCACAGACGCTGCGGCTCCTCGACGCGGGCTCCGGCCAAGATGAGCTCGAGGAGATGTTCGAGCGGGGCTGGACCGACGGGCTCCCGGTGATCCCGCCCACGCGCGAGCGCGTGGAGGCGATGCTCGGCGGCCGCGACCCCGCGGCGTCGCTCGGGGAGGTTCCACCGGGCATGGGCGAGGCCACGCTCGAGCGCGTCGCGGCGTGCGCCGTGCTCGCGGGGTGCAGGCCGGACTACTTCCCGGTCGTGCTGGCGGCCGCGGAGGCGGCCCTCGAGCCGGCGTTCAACTTGGGCGGCCAGGCGGTCACCACGCAGCCGGTCGGACAGCTCGTGATCGTCAACGGACCGGTGCGCGACACGATCGGGCTGAACGGCGCGATGGGCGCCCTCGGACCGGGCTGGCGGGCGAACATGACGATCGGGCGCGCCGTGCGGCTGTTGGTGAGCCTCACCGGCGGCGGCTTCCCGGGTCGGCTCGACCGCGCCGCGCTCGGCCAGCCGGGCAAGGTCGGGGTGTGCGTCGCGGAGGACGAGGAGCGAAGCCCTTGGGAACCGCTCCATGTCGAGCGCGGCTTTGATCGTGAACAGTCGGTGGTGACGCTAGTTGCCTGCGACGCGCCGCTCTCGATCTCCGACCACCGCAGCCGCTCGCCCGAGGAGCTAGCGGCCGTGCTCGGCTGGGCGGCCGCCGGCGCCTGGAGCACGAACTGGTGGCCGCTCGGGACGAGGTCGGTGTTCGTGATCTGCCCCGAGCACGCCGAGCTGTTCCGCAAACACCGCTGGGACAAGCGCCGCCTTCGCGAGGCCATGTTCACCGCCGTGCGCCGCCCCGCGGGAGAGCTGCGCTGGGGGGAGACCACTCCGCACGTCGAACGTGCCCGCGACGAGGAGCCGGTCACCAAGTGGACGAGCCCCGATGACATCGTGCTGATCGTCGCCGGCGGCGAGGCCGGGCGTTTCTCGGCCGTGTTCGGCCCATGCCTCGGTATGAACGATGAGATCATCTCCAGGGAGGTCCGATGGACTACGTGAGCCCATTCGACGAACGGCGGCGGACGCCCGAGCCGCTCGCCCCCAGGCCCGACGAGCTGCGCGGCGCTCGCGTGGCGCTGCTCGACATCAACAAGCGCTGCGGGGATCAGTTCCTGGACCGGGTCGAGGCGCTACTCGGTGATCACGGCGCACATACGTTCCGGCTTGTGAAGGAGACCTTCTCCAAGCCGGCCGGACCCGAGATCATCCGCCGCATCGCCGACCGGGGCGACCTGGCGGTCGAGGGTCTCGCCGATTGAGGCTCCTGCACGTCGTGCAGTGTGCGCGACATGGTGCGCCTCGAGCGCTTGGGGATCCCCACCGCCGCCGTCGCCACCGAGCCGTTCGTCGACGAGGCGCTGGAGCAGGCGCGCGCCCTCGGGATGCCCGACTACCGGATGGTGTTCATACCCCACCCGGTGCAGCTCTTGACGCTCGAGGAGCTGCACGCCCACGCCGAGCGCGCGTTCGAGGAGATCGTGGCGCGGCTGACCCAGCCGGCGAGGGCGCCGGCGAGCGTCGCCGCCGGGATCACGCCGCCAATGGAGCCTCGAGTGGGCGCAGCTCGTCCGCGTAGCTGACCGAGCTGCGGCGCATCACGCCGCCGCCGTCGATGGTGTACTGGCCCAGGCGCCACAGCGGCGGGGAGTAAGCGTGCAGCGACACCGACCGCTCGCTCGCGCCGGCGAGTCGGTGGATGTGGTCCGGGCCGAACGAGAACGACTGCCCGGCCGGCACCAGCCGGTTCGCCGGCTCGCCCCCGATGCGGGGGCTCGATTCACTGAGCGCTCCCTCGATCACCCGCACCGCGCCGGAGGAGATGTCGTGGTCGTGGAAGCCCGTGTCGTTGATGGGCGTCCAGCACAGCAGCCACACGTCGAGGTAGTCGTCGCGGTACAGCGATACGAAGTGGCGCTCCTGGTCGGAGAACGCGATGTGCCCGAGCCAGCGCTCGGGCTGCCGGGCGAGCGCGTTGACGAGCGCCTCGAGCTCGTCACGCTCGAGATTGCGTGCCGGAAGCGATTGCCAGCTCATCGGACACCTCCTTTATCGGGTCCAGGAGACGGAGTGGATTGGTGCTGCGCAGCGCCCGGCTCGCGGCCTCGCCCAGATCGGGCGGAACCGGCCCCGCGTATGGCCGGTCCGAGCCATTGACGAGCACGTCGATGCCGAGCACGCGCACGGTCGCGTCGATCGCGCGGGTTCCGTAGGAAGAGATCTCGAGGAACGCGTCTTCGTCGATCACCGTGCGCAGGCCGGCGCGCGACGCCGCTCGTTCCCCGTGGAGCGGGGCGAGCCCCGCGAGCATCGCGAAGCACGCCCGGAGCCCCGGGTGACGCGGCCGCCCGTAAGCCCGGAACGCAAACCAGGCGGCGTGCATCTGCTGTGGGTAGGAGACGATCGCCGGCCACCACGCCGGGGAGTCGCCGGCGGTCACCGCCGGACCCGGGTGGATGAACAGCGGTCGTCGGCGCGCCTCGAGGGTGTCGAGCAGCGGTTTCACGCGTTCGTAGCCCTCGAGGCCGAGGAGCGTGGTCGCCGGGAGTTGCAACCCCACGCACCCCTGGTCCAGCCGGCGCTCGAGCGCTGGCGCGTCGATTTCGGTCAGGCAGGCCGCGGCCCAGGCCCCGAACGGCGCCGGCAACGCGAGCGAACCCTCGTGGTAGGCGTCCAGCAGCTCCTGCGCCTCGTAGGGCGGCAAAGACTCGATGCCGAGCGGAGCCGAGAGCGAGACGAGCGCGAGGTCCAGCCCGTCGGCGGCGGCCTCGGCGAGGCGCACGGTGACGTCGTGGTCGCGCGGGTCGACCTCGTAGTCGGGGACCCCGTCGACCTCGAGCGTCCAACCGCGCAGGCGGGGCGGTGTTTGGCGGCCCCGCAGGGCCGTCACCAAGGTTTCGGGCCACAGGTGCTGGTGGATGTCGATGGCGGGCTGCGGCGCCGGCGTGGCGGGATGCGGCGCCGGCGCGCCCGCAAGCGCGCCCCGCCCTCCGCGCGTACAACTGAAGCGGTTCATGAACCGTTTCAGTGAAGCGGTTAAGGCAGTGATTGTCAAGAGCGGAGGCACGTGGTTGACGGCAACCGGTCGCCCGCAGGGGCGTCCGGGATTTGACGAGGAGGCCCCCGCGCGGCATCGGGGGTTTGACGAGGGGGCCCCGCGAGGGGCGTGGGGGCTTTGAGGCGACATGCGCGGCCACTCGCGGGCGCCCGAGCTACGTCGGCGTGCCGCACGTATCCCGGGACCTGGCTATCCATTTCGCTCCCTCGATCGCGAGCCAGCCGGTGATTCTGGGATTCGCCGATGGTGGGGAGCCTCGCGCGGACGCGGGCCGGCCGCCATCCGCCTCGTTGCTGCCCCCGGAAGCAGTGGGTGGATCACAAGCTCGCGCGCCTGGGAACGGGGAGCCACAGATCTGGACGCTCGAGTACGGCGTATATGACGTACTAAAGCGACCAGGTCACCCCGGGATGACCCCGCAGGTATTCGCCGTTGGCATCTCCTCACAAATCCGGGGTCGGCCGCGTTCACCCGCGCACGCCCAATCGCCCCGAGCACAGGCAGGGGACGGAAATGGACAGCCAGCTCCGCGGAAACG
>JAFASF010000117.1 GCA_019244745.1 Solirubrobacterales bacterium
GTTGAAGTACGCGGGAACGGTGATCACCGCGCTGTCGACGGTCTCGCCCAGGTACGCCTCGGCGTCGGTCTTCAGCTTCTGGAGGATCATCGCGCTGATCTCGGGCGGCGAGTACTGCTTGCCGCCGGCCTCGACGCGCGCGTCGCCACCCGGTCCGGAGACCACCTTGTAGGGCACGATTGCCTCCTCCTCGCGCACCTCGGCCTCCTTGCGGCCCATGAAGCGCTTGATGGAGAAGACGGTGTTCTGCGGGTTGGTCACCGCCTGGCGCTTGGCGACCGTGCCCACCAGCCGCTCGCCAGACTGCGTGAACGCGACGACGGACGGCGTGGTACGACCGCCCTCGGCGTTTTCGATGACCGTCGGCTCGCCGCCCTCGAGCACCGCCATGCACGAGTTGGTCGTACCGAGGTCAATTCCAATCGTTTTTCCCATTTAGTTCTACTCCTCTGCGATCACAAAAATCTAAGCGAGATCGTAGCAGATTTGAATTTGGGTATCGGCTCTCGTCTCGGTTGTGCCATTGGTGCATGGGCCGCGTCCCAACGTCGCCCGGAGCCCGTGATAGCCGTACCCGATCGGGGCGTCCGCTTTTCGCGCCGGATAGTCGTTGTTGCAAAAAACGAACCGCGCCACAATGAGCCGCCGGGCTAAATCGCCGGGAGCGGGCACGTGCGTGACTTAACGCGCCTATGTTCGTCAAAAGGTCAACCACGTCCTTTGGCGGCTCTCATTCGTCGCCAAAAGCGGACAGTTCGGGCCACCGGGCCGTCAGCGGCCTGGAGGAGCCGCGACGCCCACCTTCGGGCACATACGGGTTAGGGCGCAGCCGGCGCAGTTGGGCCGGCGCGCGTAGCAGGTGCGCCGGCCATGGCGCAGAAGGTTGAGGTGTAGCTCGAGCTCCTCGCCGGGCGGGGTGATGGCGAGCATCGTGTCGTGGAGCTCCTCGAACGGTGCCCGCGGCCGGAACAGGCCGAGTCGGGTCGCGACCCGCGACACGTGGGTGTCCACCGGAACGTCGCGCATCCCGAGCGCGAACAGCAGCACGCACGCCGCGGTCTTGCGCCCGACGCCGGGAAGCTGGGTCAGGTAGCGCTGGGCCTCGGGGACGGAATGGCCGGCTAGCCAGTCGAGCGAGAGATCGCCGGGTGGCGAGGACGAGCCGGGGCGCGGGGTATCGGTGATCGCCCGCAGGATCGACTTGATCCTCGCCGACTTGATCCTCGAGATCCCGCCGGGGCGGATGGCCTCCTCGATCTCGTCGACCGGGGCGTCGCGGATCCGCACCCAGGTGTCGCCGGGGAACCGCTCGCGGAGCGCGAGGTACGCCACGTCGCGGTTGCGGTCGTTCGTCGACTGCGAGAGGACGGTCAGGATCAACTCCGCGATCGGGTGGCGGTGGGGCTTGGCCAGCGGGATGCCGTACACCAGGCGGAGGCGGTCGCGGATGGCGCGGACCCGTCGTGGGGGCGGCTTGCGCCATTCGCCGACGGCGTCCCTACTCAAGCGCGCCCCATCTCTCGCATGCTCGCGCCGACTCTGCCACAGCCTCGGGCAGCGCGGTCGCGACGGCGTCCGCCCCGAACTCGGCGAGGGCGAGCCGCGCGATGAGGATCCCGGTGAGGACGTCGCCGGCGCCCATCGTGCTCACAACGTCCGCGGGGACCCCGGGCACGTCGGCGCCCGCCTCACCGCGGAGGATCGCTCCGTCCTGGCCGAGCGTGATCACGACGAGCCGGGCCCCCGCCTCCAGAAGCGCGGCCGCGGCCCGCTCGGGTTCTTCCTCGCCGCTCAAAAGCGTCGCTTCGCCCACATTGGCGCGAACGAGCAGCGCGCCGGGGACGCACGCGCTTGCGGCATCGGCGGCGTCGGCGGGCGAGCGCCAGCGGTGAAGACGGAGGTTTGGATCGAACAGGACGGGCCGGCGGAGCTCGAGCGCGAGTTCCCGGGCGCGCATGGTCACCGCTCGCTCCTCGGCGCGGACGAGGGTATTCGAGCTGATGAACAGCGCCGCCGATGCACGCACTGCCTGCTCGATCCGGTTCGCGAGCGCCGGCACCACCGTCGCGAGCGCGTCTCCGTAGATCACGTATGAGGGCTCGCCGTGATGGTCCACCGCGACAACCGCGAGCGGAGTCCGCGCGCCGGGGATCAGGGTAAACAACGACACGTCGACCCCTTCCCGACCGAGACGATCGAGCAGCCACCGGCCCCACGCGTCCTTGCCGGCACCCCCGGCAAGAGCGGTGGGCGCCCCGTAGCGCGCCGCGACCACGGCGACGTTCGAGACCGCCCCGCCGAAGTGGGGGACGAACGAGCCCGCCCGGGCGACGTCGTCCACGTGGCGCTCGCAGATCAGATCGACCAGCGCTTCGCCGAGGCACAGGATTCGCCCCGGGGCGGGCTCGCCCGTGGTCGGGTTCACGGGCGGGGACGTTATCCTCGCTACCGGGTGCACGTCGACGAGCACACGATCGACCTCGACGGCTCACCCGCCTTCTACCGGCGAGCCTCTCCATCGGCCGCCGAGATCACGTCCCACTCCCCCCTCTACCTACACGGCGTGCCAACGAGCTCCGACGACTGGACCCCGTTTCTCGAACGTACCGGCGGAATCGCCCCGGACCTGATCGGCTTTGGCCGCTCGGGCAAGTCGGGTCACCTCGACTATTCACTCGACGGGCTCGCCGGCTTCGTCGAGCGGCTCCTCACCCGGCTCGGCATCGGGCGGGTGACGCTCGTCGGCCACGACTGGGGCGCGGCGGTGGGTCTCGTGTTCGCGCAGCGCCGGCCGGAGCGGATCGAGCGGCTCGTCGTGTGCAACGCGATCCCGCTGCTCGATGGCTTCCGCTGGCACCGGCCTGCCCGGCTGTGGCGGGTTCCCGGGGTCGGCGAGATCCTCATGGGCTCGATCAGCCGGCGGTTGCTCGCGCGAGCGCTGCGCTCCGGCTGCGTCAATCCCGATGCCTGGCCCGACACGCGGGTCGCGGCGGTCTGGGAGCAGTTCGACCAGGGAACCCAGCGCGCGATCCTGCGCCTGCACCGTTCCGCCGACGAACGCGGCCTGGCGGCGGCGGGCGAGGGCCTCGCGTCGATCGACGCGCCGGCGCTGGTGCTGTGGGGAGAAAGGGATCCTTGGCTGCCGGCATCGTTTGCCGACGCGTACGCGGCAACGCTGCCCCGGGCCACCGCGGAGCGCGTCGCCGACGCCGGACACTGGCCGTGGCTCGACCGGCCGGTCACCGTTGATCGCGTCGCGGCGTTCGTGGAGGGTGGATCGTGACCACCGACAACGCTGCCCTTCTCCGTCCTCGTGCGATACGGGGGCTCGCGGTCCCCGGTCGCGTCGACCCCCGCCGGGCCGCTCCGACGATCGTGGCCGCTGCGTTCGCGATCGCGTACGTGATCATCTCTCCGCCGAGCCTCGACCTCGCCGCTCACCTGCTGCGGGCGAAGCTGTTCACGAGCGAGGGGTTCGGGCTGTGGAACAACTGGTGGTACGCGGGGCACAACGTCCCCGGCTACAGCGTCCTGTTTCCCGCGGTCGCGGCGTTGCTGACCCCGCAGGTCGCGGCCGGAATCGCGGCCGTCGGGAGCGCGGCGCTGTTCGAGGTGCTCCTGCGCGACCACTTCGGGGAGGACGCGTGGCTCGGTGCGCTGTGGTTCGGCGCCGCGACCGCGACGAGCCTCTACACGGGGCGCCTCACATTTGCCTTCGGCCTGCTTCCCGCCATCGCCAGCGCGGTCGCGCTCCAGCGTGGCCGCCCGTGGGCGGCCACGCTGCTGGCGGTCCTCACCGCGTTGGCCAGTCCGGTGGCGGCGCTGTTCGCCGCGCTCGCCGGAGGGGCGTACGCCGTGGGCAGCTACGCCTCGGCGCGGCGAATCCGGCCCGCTCTCCCCGGTGTCGCGGTTGCGATCGCGGCCCTGGCGCCCGTGGGCGCGCTCGCGGTCGCGTTCCCGGAGGGTGGAAGCGAGCCGTTCACGTTCGCCACCCTGTGGCCGATTGTCCTGATCTCGCTCTTCGTCCTGGTCGTGTTGCCGGGCAGGGAGCCGACGCTGCGCGCGGGCATCGTGCTGTACATCGCCGGCTGTATCCTCTCCTACAAGGTCGCGACGCCGGTGGGCAGCAACGTCGCCCGGCTCGGCCCCCTCGTCGCCGGGCCGCTGGCCGCCGCGATCCTGTGGCCGACGCGCAAGCTGCTCCTCGTCCTCGTCGCGATCCCGCTCCT
>JAFASF010000196.1 GCA_019244745.1 Solirubrobacterales bacterium
ATTGCACATCGCCCGGGAGCATGCCCTCCGCGTTGACCTGTGGAAGGCGCAGGAGCGCTTGGCGCGGCAGGAGAAGCTGCTCAGGCGGCTGCTCGAGTCAAACGCGTTCGCGGTCGCCGAGTGGCTGTCGCGCCTGCGGGTGCGCGCTGGAATCGCGCCCGGTCAGTCGGTCATCTCGCGCGAGGAAGTACACCGCGCGCTGCGCGAGTAGCTGCGGTTTGCGGCTACTCATCCAGCTGCCGCCGAGCGCCGGCTGCGGGCTTGACGGACCAGCTGGTTGGCACGGCGCAACGGCGCGGTGATCCGCCACGACGCCGTGTTGGTGCGTGCTCTTAGCTGCCGCTCCAGCTCCTCAATCCGTGCATCCAGCCCAAGCCTGCGCGAGTAGGCGATCGCACGAGCAGCCTCGCGTTCGGCTTCGGCGCGGCGCGCGCGGGCCTTCCAATCGACGGTGGGTGCCTCACTGTAGGGCGCCTGTCCTTCCCACTTCCGAGCCAGCTGAATATGCGCCTGCTCCCACCACTCGAGATCTGTCACCACCTTCAGCGAGCGGTGCGTGATCACGTGCAGGTCCACGGTCATCACCTTGTGCCCGGCCCGCCTGACCTGCAGACAGAAGTCGAGCTCGAATCCGTGACCAAAGACCAGGCCTTCGTCGAAGCGAACATTGCGCACCGCCCACGGCGACAGCGCCAAGAAGAATCCATCGACCGTGTCCACCTCGAATCCGGGCGGCTTCCGCGTCGTGAACGAGTACGCCGGAAGCTCGCCGCCGTGATGCTCGAGATAGCGATGGGTCACCTGGCCACAGCTCACCTCCCCCTCCCACCAGGCGATCGTCCTCACGCCGGTGGCGCCGGCGCACCCCACGACCGCGACATCCGGGTCGCTGAACGCGGCCCGCAGCTTCGCGCACAGATCTGGGTCGGCGATCTCGAGGTGGGGGTGGACGATCACCAGCGCTTCGAGGTCGGCGTGGGCCGCCGCGGCGTCGAGGAGGAGGTTGTAGCTTCGGCCCACGGTCCCGACCGTGGCAAACGGAAAGATCGCGGCATCTGGCTCGGCGGCGAGCTGGATTCCCGGCCGCGCGTAGCGGAGGTATGGATCGGGCTCGCTGATTGAACAGCCGAACGCGATCATGGTTCCGTAGGGTCAACTTGATTGCTCCGAGCTCGCAGTGACCACCGCGGCCGGCCGTTATCTGAAGGCGGATGCGAGCCGTTGAACCGGCGCAGGGGAGCGGTGATCCGCCAGGAGATGCTGTCGGCCAACTCGGCCAGCGCCCGCTCAAGCTCCCGAGCGTGAGCCTCGAAGTCGAGCGTATTGTTGTGGTCGATAACCCGGGCGGCGTCCCGGCCGGCCGCCGCCCGAAATGCCCGTTCTTCCCAGCTCCCCGGGGCCGTGCCGACAGCGCCCGCCCGGCCTTCCCACTTCTCGGCCACCTTCATGTGCGCTGTGATCCATGGCTCGGGATCGCTGAACGGCTCGAGCGGGTGGTGATGCACGGCGCGGAAGTCCGCGGTGACGACCTTGCGGCCCGCGGCTCGAACCTGAAGGCAGAAGTCGAAGTCGTAACCGTGGAACTGGCCGAGTGACTCGTCGAAGCGGAGGTTCCGGACGGTCCACGGGGAGAGCACGAGCACGAATCCGTCGAGCGTGTCCACCTCGCCGAGCCGAGCGTAAGGAGGAGCCTCCTCCCAGGCCCAGGAGAACGCCGGCAGATCGCCACCACCATGGTCGTCGTAGCGGTGAACGAACGACGCCAGCGTCACCGAACCTTCCCACCAGGCGATGCTGCGGACGTCGATCGCGCCGACGCAGCCCACCAGACCGACGTCAGGATCCGCCAGGGCTCGCCGGACCCGGGCGCAGAAGTCGTGATCGACGATCTCCGCGTCCTGGTGCGCGAGCACCAGCGCCTCGAGGCCATCGCACGCCTCGGCCTTCTCGATGAGCGCGTTGTAGCTGGCGAAGATCGAGCCCACGGACGGGAGCGCGAACACCTCCGAGTCCGGTTCGGCCGCTCGGCGGATCCCCACCTCGGCGAAGCGGTGGTACAGCTCAGGCTTGGTGATTGCCGATCCGAACGCGATCATCGATAGGCCCGTCCGCGGTGACGGGAGCGTAGGTGATTGCCGGTTGACGAAGTCCGTTGCCGCGCCTGCGGTCTTCGGCCAGCGCCAGCAAGGCGCCAGCGAGCACCATCGCGACCAGAGTCACCGCCGGCATCTGCCAATCCCAGTCGAGCGGGGCGTGGGTTACGTAGACCACGAACCCCGCGATCGGCCCGGCCGCCAGCGCGGGTGCGGCGGTCTGCGCCGCGCGGGCAGCGACCCCGATCCCGGCCAGAAACGCGGCCAGCAGCGCCAGCCCCACCACGCCCAGCTCGGCGAGCGTCTGTAGCGGCAGGGAATGGGCATCCTGGGCGAATTCGGGGATGGTCCGGTAGCGCAGCCACCAGACCGACCAACCGCCAGCGCCGACGCCTCGCAGCGGCTCGGTATCGAACGCGCGCATCGCAACGCGCCAATACGCGTAACGGTTGCTCTGAAGCGTGAAGTAGCGGCTCGCCCCCGCACCGAGAGGCTGTTTGGTTTGCTCCTTGGCGCCGGCGACGATCGCGAGGGCGAGCCCGGCGCAGATCACGCCCACCGCGATCCACGGCGCCTGCCGTGGCAGCCGGATCTCCCGCGGTCGGCGCCGCGTCAGGTACCACTGCGACACCCCCGCAGCGGCGGTGATCAGAACCAGAAGGCCGAGCACGATCGCGCCCTGGCGCTCGCGCGTGGCCGGGCTGCCCAGCAGTGCCGTGACCCCGCCGAAGGGCGCGGCGGCCGCCGCCGCGAGACCCCCCGCGACGATGGTGCTCGCCATCGCGATGAGCTGCTCGAGACGCGGCGCGAGGACCACGAGCGCCACCAGCCCAGCCGCGCCCGCGAACAGCGCCCCCCGCGAGAAGCTCAGGTACAGCCCCAGGCCGAGCGGCGCCGCCGCGGCCCCGGCCGCCGACCGAAGGATGGCCGGCCGCGTGCCGTCGCCCGCGATCCGGGCGCAGAGCACAAACCCGAGCGCCGCGAGCTCGCCCATCGCGTTCCAGTACGTCAGGGGCTGCTCGAGTCGGCCCTGCGCGCTGGCCGAGCGCGCGAAATGGAGCGCGCCCGGCAGCAGCCGCTCCGAGATCCCGTAACCGATCACGATCAAAGCCCCCGCCGCGAGCGCCGGCTCGACCGCCCGCTGGGTCTCGCGCCCGCGCAAGAGCATCGTCGCCGCCAGCAACGCGCCCAGGTACAGCACGACGAGCTGCCCCGCGTGGTAAGCGTTGCCGGCGATCGGCGCCCAGGTGATCGACAGCAGCGTCCACGCTGCGAACAGGCCCAGACCCCCGAGCGCCAGCCAGGTGGCGCGTCCGCGTGGGAGCGCGCGCGGCGCGGCAAGCAGCGCGATCACAACCAGGACCCAAGCCCCCAGGCCGGCCCACGCGCGAGGCTCGTCGAAGTAGCCGCCGCTGAAGAAGGCGAGCGCGGTTGGTCCAGCCAGCAGCGCCACGCGCCCCGTGGTGAGCGTAGCGATGCGCATTCGCTACCGGTGGGCTTCCATCACGGCGCGCCGCACCAGGCGAGTGGGGGGCAGGGGCCGGCGGTCGCGGGCCAGCGCCCGCGATCCGTTGGAGCACGCCGCGGATACCTCCGCCCGCATCCCCTCGCGAAACTGGACGGCATCGAACCTCGCGGCATTGCGGACACATGCTTGCGGATCGACGGCAGGGTCATCGAACTCGACGACCGCGTCGGCCAACTCGTCCGGCCCACCCGACCAGAAACATCCAGTGAGGCCCTCGACGACGGTCTCGAGTGCCCCGCCACCCCTCCTCGCGATCACCGGACGTCCCGCCGCCTGTGACTCGACGGCGGCGATTCCGAACTCCTCGATCGCCGGCAGGATGAGCGCTCTGGCTCCTTGCAGGAGCTCGGCCACCTCGGCGTCGGGAAGCCGACCGGTCAGGAGAACCGTCGATCGCGCGAGCCGTTTGAGCCGGCGCTCATCGGGACCATCGCCGATCACTATCAGAGGTCGCCGCAGGCGGTTGAAGGCTTCGATCGCGACGTCGATCTGCTTGTGTGGCATGAGCTCGGACACCACCACGTAGTGATCGCCGACGCGGCCGGGCGCGAAGCGGTCGGTCTGCACCGGCGGGTAGACGACGGCGGCATCGCGGGCGAAGTACGTGCCGATGCGAGCGCGGGTGGTGTGTGAATTTGCCACATAGCGATCGGTTCGCTGGGCGGCGATCCAGTCCCACTGGCGCCAGCGGCGGAAGACATCGCGCAGGAACGCCCGCGTCAGCGGATCGCGCCTGGCCGCCAGGGTCGCATCGCGATCGTTCCACGCGTACCTGAACGGGTTGTGGCAGTAGCTGACGTGGACGGTCCCCTCGTCGCACAGGACCGCGTGCGCCCACGCCGAGGAGCTCGAGATCACGAGGTCGTAGCCCGAGAGGTCGAACGACTCGATCGCCGCGGGGTAGAGCGGCAGCAGCGCGCGGAACGTCCGCGCGGACGGCCGCAGCCGCTGGAGGAACGAGCTGAAGATCGTGCGGCCCGCGAAGTGGCCCTCGGTGCCCTCCTCGTCGTACACCGCCGTGTAGATGTCGGCTCGCGGCCACATCCTGCAGAGCTCCATGAACACGCGCTCTCCGCCCCGGATGTCGAGGAGGAAGTCGTGCACGAGGGCCACCCGAGGAGCGCCGTTCTCACTGTGGTTTGCCTGCCGCACCCACCGGCAGTGTAAGCGCAGGCAGCCGTGCGACGCGCCGGTTATAGCCTCCCCGCGTGGTCTTGTTCGTTAGCTACTCGGGCGAGCTCGGCGGCGCGGAGCGGCTGCTTCTCCAGTTCTCGGGCGCGCTGGGACAGGAGTGCGCTGTGGCGTGCCCCCAGGGGGCGCTGGCCGACGCGGCGCGCGCCGAGGGACTGCGCGTGTTCGCCCTGCGGTCGCGGCGGGCGAACCTGCGGACACGCGTCCGAGACCGCGCACTCGCCGGCGCGAGGCTCGCGGGGCACGCGGCGGAGGTGCGCGGACTGGCTCGCTCACTCGAGCCCGAGCTCGTGGTGGCGTGGGGGATGCGATCGGCGATCGCGTGCTTGACCGGGCCTCCGCTGCGCCGCCCGGTCGCCTTCCAGCACAACGACCTCCTGCCGGGGCCGACGATCGCGAGGGTGGTGCGCGCGGCGGCCGGTCGGGCGGATCTCGTGACCGCGCTGTCGCGGGCGACGGCGGTCGACCTCGATCCCTCCGGTCGTCTCGGCGCTCGGCTCAAGGTCGTGTACCCGGGCGTCGACCTCGACCGGTTCGACGGCCATGCCTCGCCCGTGCGCCCGCCCGAGGTGATCGTGCTCGGGGCGATCACGGGGTGGAAGCGGCCCGACCTCGCGCTCGAGGTGGCCGCCGTGGTCCGGCGCACGCGGCCCGAGGTGCGCCTGCGGCTGGTCGGCGCGCCGTTCGCGAACGACGGCCCCGCGTTGTTGGAGAGCCTTCGGGAGCGCGCCGCGCAACCCGATCTCGCGGGCGCGGTCGAGTTTACGGGAGGCGTCGCCGAACCGGCCTCCGACCTGGTACGCGCCACGTGTCTGCTGCACTGCGCCGAGCGTGAGCCGTTCGGGATCGCGGTGTTGGAGGCGCTGGCCGCCGGGCGACCCGCGGTCGTGCCCGATGCGTTCGGACCGGCCGAGATCGTCGATGAATCCTGCGGCGTACGGTATCCGCCGGGGGACGTGGACGCCGCCGCTCAGGCGATCGTGTCGCTGGTGTCCGAACCTGAGCGCGCGGCGGCGATCGGAGCGGCCGGGCGGGCGCGGGCGCGAGCTCGGTTCGAGGTCGGGTCGGCCCGCTCGCGGTACCTGGCCGCCCTCGCTCCGTTGACTCGCCACGACCGGCGCGCCGGCGTAAGCGAGCTCGCGCTCGTGACCGTCACCCACAACTCGGAGAACGAGCTCTCGGCGCTGCTGGCCTCGGTCGATCGATTCGCCCGTGGATCCCGAGTCGTAATCGTCGATTGCGCATCCCGGGACCAGACGCTCGACGTCGCTTCCAGGTTTGACTTCGTCGAGGTCGTAGCACTCGCCGACAACGCCGGCTTTGGCCGCGCTTGTAACCGGGGCCTCGCGGAGGTGCACGAGCCAGTCACCGCGCTCATCAATCCCGACGTCGAGGTGATCGACGGCTCGCTCGCGGCGTTATGCGCCGAGGCGATGCGCGCCGATCGGCCCGAGCGGCTCCTCGCACCGCTCGTGCTCTACGGCGATGGCTCGCGCCAGGATTCCGTGCATCCGCTGCCGGCCTCGTCGCCGGACCTCGCCCGCGCGCTCGTTCCGCCGGCGCTCCTGCCGCGCCGGGTCCGGTTGCCGCTCGCGCCTTGGGACGCGAGAGCACCCCGGCAGGTGGGGTGGGCGGTCGGTTGCGCGATCATCGCTCGTACCGAGACGCTCAAGCGACTCGGGCCGTTCGACGAGCGGATCTTCATGTACGGCGAGGACCTCGAGCTCGGGTTGCGGGCGGGGCAGTCAGGCGTGCCGACGTGGTTCTGGCCCTCGGCGCGCCTCATCCATCACCGGGCTCATTCGACGGGGCCGGAGTTCGGCGGCGAGCCGTTCGAGCGGCTGGCTCAGGCTCGCCACGAAGTCGTTCTCCGGCGCCTCGGCCCGACGGCGGCTCGCCGGGACGACCTCACCCAGGCCCTCACCTTCGGTTCGCGGATCCTCGCCAAGGGGCTAATCGGCCGCTCGACGGTTCGCGAGCGCCGGCAGCTTGCGGCGCTGTGGCACGTGCACCGCGCCAATGGACGGAGCTGACCCGGTCCTGCGCCGCCGGCGAGCGATCGCTCTCGCCGCGGCGGGGGCGGCGGCGTTGGCCGCGGCCGCGGTTGTACTGCTCGTCACGGCCGGGGGCACCCCGCGTCGGGGGGCGTCGACCGCCACCGCGCCGCCCGGGCCCCCGGTTCAGCCGGCCCCCTCCGGCGCGGAGCAGTTCGGAGCGAGCGTCAACCGCCTGTTCAACGACCGCACCTACGGCCCGGCGCAAATCGATTCGCAACTCCGGGAGCTTCAGCAGACAGGCGCGGCGGTCGCCCGCAGCGACGCCCTGTGGGAGGCCACCGAGCCGACCGCTCCCGTAGACGGCGTCCACCACTACGACTGGAGCTTTGACGACTTGATCGCGGGATCGCTCGCGGCGCACGGGCTCCGCTGGCTGCCGATCATCGACTACTCGCCGGCGTGGGCGCAGTCGGTGGCCGGGCACGACCACTCGCCGCCGAGCGTGCCGGGGGACTACGCCGCCTATGCCGGAGCTCTCGCCGCGCGTTACGGCCCGGGCGGCGGGTTCTGGCGCGAGCATCCGAACCTGACCGCCGAGCCCGTCGACACCTTCGAGATCTGGAACGAGCCGGACAATCCCGCGTTCTGGTCGCCGGCGCCCGACCCGAGCGCGTACGACGAGCTGTACCTGCTCGCCCGCGATGCGATCACCGCCGCACAACCGGGGGCCCGGGTCATCGTCGGCGGGCTGACGAAGCCGGCCCTTTTTCTCCCCGCGATGCTCGCCGCGCGGCCCGACATGCGCGGACATCTCGACGGGGTCGCGATTCATCCCTACGGCCCCACACCCGAGACGGTGCTCGCCCGGGTCCATACCGCACGCGGCGCGCTCACCTCTCTCGGACTTGGAGCCGTTCCGCTGTACGTGACCGAGTTCGGGTGGACGACGCATCCCACCGGAGCGCTCGACTGGGCTCCAGCGCGCCTGCGGACGGGTTACATCTCGAGGACGACCGCCGCGCTCGGGCACCTCGACTGCGGGCTCGCGATGGCGATCCTGTACACGTGGGTGACGCCGGAGCGCGATCTCGCCAACGCCCAGGATTGGTTCGGGATCAATCCGCCGGCGGGCGGGGGCAGCGCCGACACCGCCGCGTTCGCCGCGGGCCTGCACGATGCCACCTCGCCCGGGGCGCGCATCTCCCTCTGCCCGCCGGGATGATCAGCCGGGTCTCGTGCAATGGGTGGCGATCGACGCCTTCTGGCGGCAGGACTCGAGCGCCAGCGCGCTGCGGCGGAAGGCCGCCAGCGCGGGTTTGGCGACGAGCTTGCCCGAGCTGTAGCGCAGAAGCCCCGCGAAGTCGAAGGCCAGGGCGTTCCGGATCTCGGTTGTGGCCCACGTGTAGTAGTAGAAGCCGACCAGCCCGAGCTGTTTGCGGTCCCTGCCGAGCATCGGGAGGAGCACGGCCAGATTACGGGCTTGCCCGGCCTCGGTCGTCGCGAAGTCGTAGCCGACGTTGTGGAAGGTCTTGCCCTTCGAGGAGGGCCAGCTGACCTCGTCCGCGAGCATCGGCATGCGGCCGTCGCCGTTCTGATCCATCGCCTTCCTGACCCTGGTGAGGATCGTGATCACGCCCTCGGGCAGCTTCGTATACGGATGGACGGCGACGACGTCGAACAGGTTCCGCGCGCCGCGGATCGCGTAGATCGTGCGCAGGGCGCGCCAGGAGTAGTTGGGCAACCCCGCCAGGACGACCTTGGCACCCGGATCGGCCGCCTTGATCGCGGCATGGGCCGCGCGGAGCAGAGCGACGTAGCTGCGAGCAAACGGCTGCATGAACCAGAACGCCGGGATGTTCGGCTCGTTCCAGATCTGCCACATGCGGATCGGGACCTTCGGAATCCGGGGATTGGCCGACCAGAACGTGCCGTTAGGGCCGTACCGCTGGACGAGGGCCTTCACGAAGCTCGCGTACGGACCGTCGCGCGCCGGAATGCCCACGATGACTCCGGGTGGATGGTTGGCATCCCAGGCCGGGGCATCGAGGATCACCGGGAGCATCGTCAGCCCTCGCTGCGCGGCCGACCCGACGACGTCGTCGAGGGGAGCGAAGTTCGTGGGCACACCACCCACGTTGGTAAACGCGCCGGCGTTCGCGGGCGCTGCTCGCTCCAGCTCCGTCCAGCTGCCGTACGGCTGAGCCGCGGCCCAATCGAAGGTCATCCGCAGGCTCTCGACGCCGTCTCCCACCATCTGGTCGAGCTGGGTGCCGAGATCGATTCCCGGCTCCGTGGTCGGCCACACCGGGCCGTCCAGCACCATGCCGACGAAGCCGGGAGGAACCGGGGTCGGTCGCGTCGGCGTCCTGGCGCGGCCCAGAGCCATCGCAGGCACGACGAGGAGCGCAACTACGATGAACATTGCGGGCTTCCAGATGCCCAGGCCGCGGCGATCCATTGCGCGGCGAGTGTAGCCGGGCGCGCGCCCGAGTGAATCAGCTCTCCGCCAGAAGCTCGCCGATCAGCCCGTCGGTCAGCGCCGCGGTCCTGCTCCACGAAAAGGACGCCGCCCGGCGTCGCCCGGCATCGATCAGGCGCTCGCGGACCCCGGCGTCTCGGACCACCATGAGGAGCGCCTCGGCGAATTGATCCGGATCGTCGGAGTCGACGAGCAGGGCCGCGCCGGCGCACGTCTCGGGGAGCGCTCCGCGTCGCGCGGCGACGACTGGAATCCCGGAAGCCATCGCCTCGAGGCACGGGAGCCCGAAGCCTTCGTACTTCGAGGGCATGGCAAGTGCGCGCGCGCCGGCGTAGAGCCCGGGAAGATCATCTTCGGCGACGTAGCCGAGGCGCCGCAGGGGTACCGCAGCGTCACGTCGTAGGTAGGAGCGGTCCGCGCCGGCCAGGACGAGGTCGATCTCGCGCTCGGCGAGAGTCCGGGCCGCCCGCTCGAGGACGCTCAGGTTCTTGCGCCTCGACGCTGTGCCAACCACCAGCACGTAGGATCGGGCGAGGCCGTAACGCGCCGCGGGTGCCGGGTCCGCGTGGGGTGAGAAGCGCTCGTCGACGCCCTCCGGGATGACCGTCACCCGTTCCGGGGCTACGCCCAGGGCCTCGATGAGCTCCGCGCGCGAGAACTCCGAGACCGTGATCACGCGCCGCGCCCGCCGGGCCAGCAACGGCAGCTGCCGCCGCTGGTAGGCGACGTACGGGGGCGAGTAGGCGTCGGAATGGCGAAGCGCGGCGACGTCGTGGATGACGACGACGTTCCGGCGCCATGCGACCGGCGCCAGGTTGGCGGGGGAGTACACCAGGGCGCAGCGCCGCGCCCGCAGCGGCAGGACGGTCTGCTCCCAGGCGTGGCCGACGCGGTGGGCGAGGCCGGGAGGGGGCGCGATCACCTGGTAGCGATCGGGGCGCAACGCCGGAAGCCGAAGCGCCATCTCACGCGCGAGGCGCTCGACTCCGCCGATCTGGCCACGGACCGCCGCCCGGGCGTTGATCGCCACGGGCGCTGCCGGGGCCACGGCCCGTTGGCTCACGGGGGGTTAGCTCTCGCGGGCGGCCCGGCGCATGAGGAGGCCGGCTCCGAGGAGCCCCGCGCCCACGCCCAGGATCGGCCACAGATCGAGTCCGGTGAACGGCAGCGTTCCCGGATCGGTCTTCGCGGGCGACTGGTTCGTTGTGGCGCTCGCCGCTGTGGACGGCGTCGTCGACGTCGCCGCCGGCGTCGATGTCGTGGCGCCCGTGGTGGCGGTCGACGGCGCCGAAGGAGACGTCGAGCTCGCAGTAGGGGCGGCGGGCGTCGACGTTGGAGCGGACGAGGCGCCCGTCGAGGGAGGCGTCGAGGACCCCGAGGAGGGCGTCGAGGAGCCCGAGGACGGCGGCGAGCCTCCGGCGAGCGGATCGATGTACTGCTGGTCGCCGGCAGACGACCCCCCACCGCCGCCGGAGGCCACGGCTACGGCCGGGCCCACCAGCGAAAGAAGGACGACGGCGAGCAGGCAGCTGAGGATGTGTCGGGGGTGCACGCCGCGAGTATTGCAAGGATGGAGCTGCTCGGTTCCGGTCACCGCTCCGCGCTCGCCTAGTGCGCCAGGTGTCCCGAACGCCGCGCCGAGCGGTCGCGCGAGAACAACGGATTGCCGGGAGCCGACACCCGCGAGTACGTCACGTTGAACGAGGTTCCCCTCGCCTTCAGTACCGATGGCAAGGCCGCGCCGACCGACGGCCCGGGGCCGTCGTACACGACGAACTGGCGACCCTCGGGAGTCAGCGTGATCTTCGTCGTGTGCCAGGCGGGATTGGAGATGGAGCCCTCCTGGCCCGAGGTGGTCCGCGCTCCCGCCGAGCTGAACGTGGTCGAGGCGAAGTCGGCGAGCGGAAGCGTCTGGCACGAGGTATCGCCCGAGCACTCCGACGGCGCTTCCACGATCCATTCGGCCGAAGACACGTCGACGCTGCCTGCGCGCAGTGTCTTGACGAAGCCGCTGTGACGGGAGACGTCCGAGAGGGCGACCGTCACCCGATGATCGACTACGGTGACCGAGGCCCGGATCCGATCACCGGGCCGGACCGCGAGCCTGATCGACACCGATCCGGCGGGCACCAGCTCGTACCAGGCACTCGAGTCGATCCTCCCCGCAGGGCTGCAATCGACCTCCGTGCCGGCCTGCTCGAGTGCGTCCGAGCTCGGACTGTAGCCGCCCAGCCCGACCCAGTAGGCCGAGTACGTTTGTCGACCGCGGGCACACGTCGCGGTGGGCTGCGTCCACGAGGCGAACACGGTGCGGAATGAGACGCCGGCGCGGTGCGCGGCGTATCCGGCCCAGTTCGAGCTGCTCGTGGAGTCGGCCAGGGCGGCCGGCGCGAGCGCGGCCGGCGCGACGACCGACGCGCAGGCGATGATCAGAATGAAGACGAGCCGGAAACGCACCTAACTTGTGGTCGGTCGCAAGCGACGAAAACTTGAATGCGCCGGCCGTCACCCGCCGGCCTTCAGGATCGCCGCCGCCCGACCTGAGCAATCGTACATCGTCACCTGAGTGCCACTGCCGGTCGAGATCGTCACCGCTGGACACGCCCGCTCGACGGCCGAGAGTGCCGCCTCGCTGCCGGTCCGGGTGTCCCCCGGGAGGCTGATTCGTTGGGCCTGGTCAACGAGCACCCAACGCATCCGCCCCGACTTGACCTCTGACGCCAGCCAGGCCACGCTGACCGTGCTCTCCCGGCCGGAGAACCCACC
>JAFASF010000200.1 GCA_019244745.1 Solirubrobacterales bacterium
TCGTGCCGCCGCCTCCCCCTGTCGTGCCGCCGCCGCCACCCCCGGTTCCTCCGCCGGTACCGCCGTCGCCGACGGTCCCCCCGGCCGTGCCGCCGCCCGCGCCACCGGCGCCGCCGCCGGTGGCGCCGCCACCCACCGCGCCATTGCCGGCGCCGGTCGCGCCCGTCGGTCCGTTCGCTGTCCCGACCTGAGGCGTTGTGGACAGTGGCGTCGGGATCGCCGTTGACCCCGTGTCGGTTGACACCGCGGAGCCCAACCCGGCCGTGTCGGTCGCGGTGGAGGTCGTGTTCGTATTGGCGTGCCCGCCCTGTGCCTGAGCCTCGGCCGCGAGAATCGGGAGCGCTTGGACCATGAAATCGTGCCAGATGGTCGCGGGATAGGTCCCGCCCTCCACCGGCCCGCCGTTGTAGTCGGTCGCCATCGACACGAGCCGGTCCGGCACGCCCATCCAAACCGCGACCGTCATCGCCGGGGTCCACCCCACGAACCAGGCATCACCGTAGTTCGTGGTCGTGCCGGTCTTTCCCGCGACGTCCACGCCTGAGATTGCCGCGCCCGTGCCGGTGCCGGACTGAACGACGCCGGTCAGCATGTCGTGGACCTCCTGGGCGATCGGCTGCGGAAGGACGCGCTGATAGGTGGGATGGTCGAGCATCACCTTGGTCCTGCACAGGGGGCAGTTGATCTGCGCGATTCCTGTCGGTCCTTGGTCGGGATCGCCGAGTTGCGGGTTGTAGACCCGGACCCCGCCCGTGGCGAAGGTCTCGTAGGCGTGGGCCATATCGAGCGGCGAAACGCCGATGCTGAGCCCGCCGAGGATCATCGCGGGGTTGTGGGAGACCGGGGAGCGGATGCCCATCCGGCTGGCCAGGCGCGCGACCCTCCTCGTTCCGGTGGGCCCGAGACCTTCGAGCCCGAGCCTCGCGTACACGGAGTTATCCGAGACGTCCGTCGCCTGCGCGAGCGTGGCCGTCCCCGAATACGAATTGCCGAAGTTGTGGACGATGAAGTGCTCCTTGCCTCCGCTGTTGGGGACGATGAAGTCCGCCGGCGCCGAGGTGAACAGAGAGTCTGGCCCGAATCCCGACTCGAGCGCGACCGCGAGCGTGAACGGCTTGAACGCCGATCCCGGCTGACGGTGTCCCTCGGTCGCAAGGTTGAACTGGCTGCGGCTGAAGTCCTCGTGGCCACCCACGATTTGCCCGCCGACCATCGCGCGAACCTCGCCCGTGCCGTTGTCGATCGCCACGAGCGAGGCCGCAGGCTGCTGTCCCGGGATTGTCGGCAGGTCTTGCGAGATCGCCTGCTGGGCCGCTTGTTCAAGCTGGAGATCGAGCGTGGTGCGGATCCTCAGGCCACCGTAATAGGCCCGATATTCGGCCACGCTGGCGGGGACGCCACGGCCGAGGCCCATCGCCGCGAGGATCTGCGGGCGCAGCCAGCTCGTGAAGTAGGGGGCCGCGCCGGGCTCGCTCGGCTGCTGAATCTCGTTGGCCGTCGGCAACGGCTGCTTGATCGCGTACTCGTACTGGGCGCGGGTGATGTAGTGCTGCTCGAGCATGTCCTTGAGCACCAAGTCCCGCCGCTCCTGGGCAGCCTGGCGATGGGCGACCGGATCCAAGGCGGACGGAGCCGCGACCATGCCCGCGAGGAGCGCCGCTTCCCATGGCGCGAGCACGGAGGCACATTTCGGTCGCTGGACCGGTGGCGAGCCCGTGGTGCCGTCTCCACACCCAGTGGTGCTCGTACTCGAGGCGTCGACCGCGTTCGGCTGGGTGTTGAAGCCATGGGCCCAGCCGAAATAGACCCGAGCCGCGGATTCCACGCCATACGCGCCGTTGCCGAAGTAGATCGAGTTGAGGTATTGGGTGAGGATCTTCTCCTTGGACCACTTGCGCGTGAGGTGGTAGGCGAGCGCGGCCTCGCGGAGCTTCTCGAAGATCGTGCGGTTGCTCTGCTCGGACAGGGCGTTCTTGACGAACTGCTGGGAGATGGTCGAGGCGCCCTGTCGAGATCCGCCGGTGACGTCGGCGATGAAGGCCCGCGCTATGCCGCGAATATCGACGCCGGGATCCGTCCAAAAACGCTTGTCCTCGACCGCCACGATCCCGTCCCGCATGTACCGGGAGATGTCGCCGTACGAGTCGATGACCACGTGGTTGGGCGGAGCGAACAGCCCAATCGGGCGCCAGTGGTCGTCGTAGAGGAGCGAGTTATGCAGCTCGTGCCGGTACTGCTGCTCGTTCTCGATCAAGGGGACGTCGGATGCGACGGCCATCATCATCCCGAAGACCGTCGAAACGATGGCCAGCGCCATGAGCCCGATCAGGATCGAGAAGAACCGAAGCTTGCGAAGCCGCGGCTTCGGTGGCCGGCCGTTTCCGTCGGAGCTGCGCCGGCGCGGCCAGCGCCGCTTGGGAGGCTGAGGCGGAGCCGGCGCGTGGGGATCCCGCAGGGGTGAGGGCGCGGTGTCGCCGGGGTCCGGAGGCGCGGCGATCGCGCCCTGCGGCGATTGGCCGAAGCGCACGCCACCCGAGCCATCGAGCGGCTCGCCCAAGCGCACGCCACCCGAGCCATCGAGCGGCCCGCTTAAGTGCACGCGACCCGAGCCATCGAGCGGCTCGCCCAAGTGCACGCCACCCGAGCCATCCAGCGGCTCGCCCTGTCTGGGGTTTTCGACGTCGTCGCTCATGCGATCGAAAAGCTGCGGCGGCGGGCGGTTGACGGCATTCCGTCCGACGGCCGCAGAGCCGGAGCGCCCGCGGCAAGGGGGTCCCCGCGGGGGCGAGAGTCTAGCATTGGCCCGGATGGCACCCTCGGCCGGGCGGACCCGCTCCTGACGGGGCAGACGCGTTTCTCAGACCCCGCAGAAGCGGCGCGCTGGCTTGCCCGAAATGCGGTCGATTGCCTGCCCGAGGGGGAACTCGAGCGCAAGCTGGCGGCTGGCCGGCCGCTCCGCGTGAAGCTCGGAATCGATCCCACCGCGCCCGACATCCACCTCGGTTTCACGGTGGTGCTGCAAAAGCTGCGCGAGTTCCAGGACCTCGGTCACACGGTCGTGCTGATCATCGGCGACTACACGGCGCGGGTGGGCGACCCGAGCGGACTTTCGGAGGCTCGCCCAGTGCTCGAACCGGCGGAGATCGACGCCAACGCGATCACGTTTCAGGAGCAGGCGCTCATGGTGCTCGACTCGGAGCGGCTCGAGGTCCGCTTCAACGGCGAGTGGCTCGACATGGCCATGGCTGAGCTGTTTGCTCTGGCGCGCAAGGCGACGGTCGCGCAGCTCCTCGAGCGCGACGATTTCGCCAAGCGCTTTGCGGCGCACGAGCCGATCAGCGTGCTCGAGCTGCTGTACCCGCTTCTTCAGGGCTATGACTCGGTGGCCGTCCGCGCCGACGTGGAGCTCGGCGGCACCGATCAGAAGTTCAACTTGCTGCTCGGCCGTCACATCCAGGGGGCCTACGGACAGCCCGAGCAGGTGATCCTGACGATGCCCCTGCTGACCGGCACGGACGGCGAGCACAAGATGTCCAAGTCGTTCGGCAACTACATCGGCGTAACCGACCCGCCAGCGGAGATGTACGGGAAGACGATGAGCATTCCGGACTCGTCGCTCGAGTCCTGGTATCGGCTCCTGCTGGGGTCCGAGCCGCCGCCCGAGCTCGGTCCTCGCGACGCCAAGCGGGCGCTTGCGCGGGCGCTCGTATCGAGGTTCCACGGCCCCGAGGCCGCCCAGCGCGCCGAGCAGGCATTCGACCGGATCCACGTTCGCCACGAGCTGCCCGACGAGGTCCCGGTGGTCGACTGGCCTGCCGGAGAGCCCGTCATACACGTGCCGGCGCTTCTCAAGCGCGCGTTCGGGATCTCGACGTCCGAGGCCCGGCGGACCCTGGCTCAGGGCGGGGTAAAGCTCGATGGCGAGCCCCTCGGCAACGGGTCGCTCGACGTGCCCGCGGCCGACCTCGACGGCAAGGTCGTGCAGGTCGGCCGGCGCCGCTTCGCCCGCGTGCGCGTGACTGCTTGATGGGCCAGGGCTTGCGGGCTCGAGCGCGCACCCTCAGCTCTGCGGTCGGCTCAGGCCATGACCCGGGTCGGCTTAGGCCATGACGGTCCACGGCGGGTTGCTGCGAATGGACACGCCAGGGAACGGCCACATCGTCGACATCACCGAAGGCGTGGCCAGTGTCGTGCGCACCGCCGGCGCCGATCGGGGCCTAGCGACCGTGTTCGCGCGCGGCTCGACCGTGGCCGTGACCACCATGGAGTATGAGCCCGGGGGAATCCATGACTTTCAGGCGCTCCTCGACCGGTTGATCCCTTCTTCGGGCGAGTACGAGCACAACCTCCGGAACCACGACACGAACGCCCATGCGCACCTGCGCGCCGCGGTGATCGGGCCCTCGGAGACCGTTCCGTTCATCGACGGCCAGCTCGTGCTCGGGACGTGGCAGCAGCTGGTCCTGATCGACTTCGATGACCGGCCCCGCACCCGGACGGTGACGGTCCAGATCGTGTCCTAGAGGGGCGGGACCGCTCCGCCGGCGGGAGCAGTCCACTCATTCACCCAGCGAGGCCATCCGCTTCTCGGCGGCCCGATCGGCTCCTTTCAGGGGCCGACTGCGCCGGCGACCCTCGCAATCGCTCGGATCGATCCTGGCTACGATTTGGCCCGGGATTCCGGCCTCGTAGGCCCTCGAGCACCCCTTCCCAGGGGCACGATTTGGGCGCTATACTCGTCCGTCCGCCGTGGGAGCCGGTTCGCTCCCCGGGCGTGCCCTGAGAAGGAACCACCTTCTTGAAGAGTGCGACGGTCTTTGAAAACTCAACAGCATGCGCACCTTCGACCGACCCCTCGGTCGAGGAGTGTGTCCAGGTTCGACGCCGTCGTATCCCGGCCGGTTTTCCGGCCTGGGGCACGGCGGTGCCAAGATTGACCCCGTCTTGCGTCCCGGGGCCCCGTCGTGTACCGGGGCTCCCGAGTGCGGACGCAAGGGCCTGATCCCACCAGGGGCAGGCCCAGGGTTTTGCCCGCGACCGGCAGACGCCGACCCGCGGGCGTACCCCTGACGACTCTTTGTGAGATATGAGCAGTTCTTCACGGAGAGTTTGATCCTGGCTCAGGACGAACGCTGGCGGCGTGCCTAACACATGCAAGTGGAGCGACGAACCAGGCTTCGGCCTGGGGCAAAGCCGCGAACGGGTGAGTAACACGTGGGTAACCTGCCCCG
>JAFASF010000230.1 GCA_019244745.1 Solirubrobacterales bacterium
CGCGGCGCCACGATCCTGGGCGAGGTCGCCGGCTACGGCTCGACGGCCGACGCATTTCACCTGACCGCCCCGGATCCGAGCGGCGAGCCGGCCGCTCGGGCGATCGAGCTCGCGCTGCGCGACGCGGGACTGACGCCAGCGGACATCAGCTACGTCAATGCCCACGGCACCTCGACCCAGCTCAACGATGCCGCCGAGACGGCCGCGCTAAAGCGCGCCCTGGGCGAAGAGCGGGCCAAGAAGGTCCCGGTGTCCTCGACCAAGTCCGCGGTCGGGCATCTCCTCGGGGCCGCCGGCGCGGTCGAAGTGGTCGCCACCGTGGAGACGCTGGCCACGCGGGTGATCCCCCCGACGCTCGGCTACGAAGTGCCCGATCCCGAGCTCGACCTCGATTACGTCCCGGGGGAGGCCCGGCCATTGTTGCCGGCCAACGGAGGAGCCCCGGTGGCGATCTCGAACTCGTTTGCTTTCGGAGGCCACAACGTCACGCTGGTACTGAGGGGTCCTGAGTCATGACTGCCACGCTCGTCCGCGAGCCGCCCGCGCATCCCCGGCTGGGACCGCTCGAGCGTCTCGAAGCACTGTGCGATCCCGGGACCGTTCAGGTGCTCCGAAGCCGCGTCGTGTCGCCTCGGCTGGGTGAGCGGGCGATCGAGGGCGACGGCGTGGTCGGCGCGACGGGGACCGTGGACGGCCGCCCGGTCGCGTGCTATGCCCAGGACGGCTCGTACCTCGGCGGCTCGCTCGGAGAACGCCACGCGGAGACGATCGTGCGCGTGCTGCAGACGGCCGAGCGCGCGCGGATCCCGGTGGTCGGATTCGTCGAGTCCGGCGGTGCCCGGATGCAGGAGGGCACCGCGGCTCTGGCCGGCTACGGCCGGATCTTCCGGCACACGGTCAGGCTCACCGGCGTGGTGCCTCAGATCTCGGTGGTGTCAGGCGCGTCCGCGGGCGGCGGAGCGTACTCGCCGGCCCTCACCGACCTGATGGTGATGACCGAGGACGCCGCCATGTTCCTGACCGGGCCGGGCGTCGTGCGCGAGGCGCTCGGCGAGGAGATCGATGCGCGCGCGTTGGGCGGGCCGCGGGTGCACGACCGAAACGGCGTCTGCCACCTCGTGGCCGCCGATGAGGCGAGCGCCGCGGGCGTGGTCCGGGATCTGCTCGGCTATCTGCCCTCGGCCGCCGGCGAGGCGCCGCGCGGGTTCGACGCCGTGGCGCCCGAGTTGCCTGACCCTGGAGTGGTCGTCCCGGCCGAGCCGCGCCGGGTGTACGACGTCCGTGACGCGCTCAGGGGCGTCGTCGATGGCGGCACGCTGCTCGAGCTGTGCGCGCGGTGGGCGCGCAACGTGGTCACTTCGCTCGCCCGGCTCGAGGGCCGGCCGGTCGGGATTGTCGCCAACCAGCCGCATTACCTCGGCGGCGTGCTCGACGCCTCGGGGTCCGAGAAGGCGGCGCGGTTCGTCGGCTTCTGCGACGCGTTCGGGCTCCCGCTCATCGCGGTCGTCGATACCCCTGGGTTCATGCCGGGATCGCGACAGGAGCAGGCGGGGGTGATCCGGCACGGCGCCTCGCTGGTGCGCGCGTTCGCCTCCGCGCGCGTGCCGAAGCTCACCGTGGTGCTCCGCAAGTCCTACGGGGGCGCCTACATCACGATGAACTCTCGCGACCTCGGCGCCGACCTGGTGCTCGCGTGGCCGGACGCCGAGCTGGGGATCATGAGCGCGCGGGCGGCGGTCGGGATCGTCAACCGGCGTGAGCTCGAAGCGGCTTCGGATCCCCGGGCGGAGCGGGAACGGCTCGCGCGCGAGTATGCCCATGAGCACCTGGGGGCGGAGTCGGCAGCGGCGTCGGGGTTCATCGACGAGATCGTCGAGCCGGGCGCCACCCGCGACCGGCTCGCGGGGGCGCTGCGCGGGCTGGCCAGGGTCCATACGTGATCCTCGCCGGCAAGCGACTCCTCATCACCGGCGTCATCACGAAGGATTCGATCGCCTACCACGCCGCCGAGCAAGCCCAGCGCGAGGGCGCCTCCGTGGTGCTGTCGAGCTTCGGCCGGGTGCGGCGGATGACCGAGCGCGCTGCGAGTCGCCTGCCCGAGCCGGTCGACGTGCTCGAGCTCGACGTCAACAAGCCGGATGATGTGGAGGCTGTTGCCGCGTCACTGCGAGAACGGTGGGGAGGGCTCGACGGCGTGCTGCACGCGATCGCGTTTGCCCCCGAGGACGCGCTCGGTGGACGGTTCCTGACCACCCCGGCCGAGAGCGCGATGCAGGCGTTTCAGACGAGCGCGTTCTCGTTGAAGGCGCTCGCCGCCGCGCTCGCCCCGCTGATGAGCGACGGGGGGAGCGTCGTGGGGATGGACTTCGACGCCGGCGTGGCGTGGCCGATCTACGA
>JAFASF010000335.1 GCA_019244745.1 Solirubrobacterales bacterium
ACGCCGAAGTTGACGACGACGACGGCCGCGTGCAGAGCGAGCCCCACTCCGCGGTGTCCTACGCCGCCTGCGTGGCGGACGTCGAGGTCGACGATGAGACCGGCGAGGTCACCGTGAACCGCCTCGTCCAGGTCTATGACGTTGGCCGCGCCATCAACCCGATGCTGGTCGAAGGCCAGATCGAGGGCGGCGCCATGATGGGCCTTGGGCTGGGCGTGCTCGAGCAGTCGTATCCGTATTACCCCTCGGCTGAGCACCGCGGCGAGCAGTTCGGCACGTACCTCGTGCCGGCCATGGAGAGCCTGCCCGAACTCGACAACGTGATCCTCGAGAACCCCTCCGTCGACGGTCCGTTCGGCGCCAAGGCGATCGGCGAGATGGCCAACAACGCCCAGCCCGCGGCGATCGTGGCCGCCATCCACGACGCCGTCGGCGTGTGGGTGACCGAGTACCCGGCCACGCCCGAGCGCGTGCTGCGCGCAATCCAAACCAGAGCCGAGCCGCGCCGGGACGGCAAGCGCGTGATCTACGACGACGACCTCTCGGTGCGCACCGTGTCCAGCAACGGCGGCGCCGGGTTCCTCGAGGTCGAGTAGGGGCTGGCGGCCCGAAAATGGCGCGTTCACCGTTTCGCAGTTGGGAGGGCCGCGAGCCGTTCTCGATGTTCGAACGAGTGTCGCTGCACGCGATCGGGGGGGAGCAGCTGCTGCTGTGCCGGGTGCGCTACGAACCCGGCGCCACCGTGCCCCGCCACTCCCACGCGGACACCGAGCAGGTGATGCTCATGCTCGAGGGCGAGCTCGAGATGACCGTCGGAGACGAGACCCGCACGCTGCACGCCGGCGACACCGTGGTGGTCAATCGCGGTGTCGAGCACGAACTGCACTCCGAGGACGGCTGCGCGTTCATCGAGGCGCTGTCACCGGTGCCGCTCGACCACGTCGGCGATCGCGATGCCGATCTCGTTCTCGGGCCCGACGGCGGGCGCCTGCACGTCGAGCGCTGATCACCACACCCCCAACTAGAGGAGAAGCGATGCCACTGATTGAGGTCACCGTGTACGACACGCGGATCGACGACGACACGGTCCCGAAGCTGATCGAGAAGCTGACCGACGCGTTGTGCGAATGCACGAGCGAGGCGATCCGCCCCGACACCTGGGTGCTCGTCCACGGCATGCCCGCCAAGCAGTGGGGCAGGGGCGGCAAGCCCGCCGGCTAAGCGCCTCCAGATCGCGCTCGGCAACGCGAAAGCCGACTCAGCGGCGGGCTACGGCGACCGGAACAGCGAGGCCTTCGGCCCCGAGCTCGGACGTCTCCGGCTCGTAACCGGAACGAGCGAGCAGCTCGAGGCCCAGCCGCGCACGGCGCACACGCTCCTTTGACAGGGCGACCGCGGTGGCCTCGAGGTGCGAGCCGGAGGGATAGATGTCGGGCGCGTTACGAAGCCCGAACTTGACGTATACGGGCGCCGCAACTCGGATCAGCTCGGGGATCTCATGCAGGCGGACGAAGCCACCGAGGGTGTCGGGAACCTCGACGTAGACATCGAGCGGACAGTCCACTGCCGCACGAATCGCGGCGATCTGGCCAAGCGACAGATCGGGCGTGACGTTGAGCGTCGAGGCGCCCAAACCCTCGAGAACCCGTGCCGTTGCCGGGTTCGCGATCGGCAGCATCACGGACATCTTCGCCTGCATGTCCGACGGCAGCTCCCCGGCCTGGCGCAGCGAGGCGAACGCGGACAGAGCGCCCACGTCCGCGAGCAGCACGCTGCGAATCCCGTGTCGCGCGGCCCGGTAGACGTCTTCGAGCACCGCCACGAGCTGTTCCTGTCCACGGACCGCGGCCGCGAGCGAGCCGCCCGCGGGGGCGAACGAGCTCGCCGATGTACCCCAGCTCGCATTCGGGCGCGCGAACAGGCTGACTTCGACCGGAGCGGAGTCGCCTAACCGAGCGACCTCGTCCAGCTCCGCGTCGGTGAGCATGAACACGCCGCTCCCCTGTGAGACACGGTGCACCCGTACATCGAGCCGATCAGCTTCTTCGAGCACGGCCTCCAGGCAGCGCACCCCTTCGGTGCTCGGAATCTCGACTCGATACTGGGCGCCGTCCGGAAAACGCCTCGCCGAATCTGGCAGCTCGTGCAAATCGCCGCGGGGAAGCCCCATCCCCGCCAGCGCGTCGCGCACGCTCATGGGCCCGGAGGCGATTCGAGACACACGATCCCGCAACCGTACCCGAAGCTGGCGCCGCAGGAGATGACCGTCGCGCCAATGTTCATGAACAAACTCGTGCGGGTACCACGTCGATGCTGAGCACAAGTTCACCCGCTGCCAATGCATGACTGCGAGATCACGGGCGTCGACGTGCGCGATGTGCGTTTTCCGACCTCCCGCACGCTCGCCGGCTCCGACGCCATGAACGAGGCGCCGGACTACTCGGCCGCCTACGTGATCCTCGAGACCGACAGTGACCTGACCGGCCACGGCATGACGTTCACGATCGGCCGTGGGACCGAGATCGTGGTGGCAGCAATCCACGCGCTCGCGCACCTGGTCAGGGGCCGCCGCATCGCCGACGTCGCCGCCGACCCGCGCGGCTTCTGGCGCGCGGTCACCGGCGACTCGCACCTGCGCTGGATCGGACCCGAAAAGGGCGTCATCCACCTCGCCACCGCGGCGCTCGTGAACGCGGTCTGGGACCTGTGGGCGAAAGCGGAGGGCAAGCCGCTGTGGAAGCTGGTGGTGGACATGAGTCCCGCGCAGCTCGTGGGCTGCGTCGACTTCCGCTACATGACCGACGCGCTCACGCCAGAGCAGGCAGTGGAACAGCTGGAGTCCCGAGCGGCGGGAAAGGCCCAGCGGGAGGCAGAGATCCGCCGCGAGGGCTTCCCCGCCTACGCAACCTCGGTGGGCTGGCTCGGCTTCACCGACGAGGAGGTTCGCCGACGCTGCCGAGCCGCGGTCGAGGAGGGATGGACGCACCTGAAGATGAAGGTCGGCGGCGACCTCGATACCGACCTGCGGCGCGCGAGCATGATCCGCCGGGAGATCGGACCGGAGCGCTTCCTGATGATGGACGCCAACCAGGTCTGGGAGGTGGATGAGGCGATCGCGGCCACGCGGCGCCTCGCCGAATTCGAACCGTGGTGGATGGAGGAGCCCACGAGCCCGGACGACGTCCTCGGCCACGCGCGAATCGCGCGTGAGGTTGCCCCGATCCGGATCGCCACCGGCGAGCACTGCCACAACCGCACGATGTTCAAGCAGCTCATGCAGGCCGGCGGGCTCGCGGTGTGCCAGCTCGACGCCTGCCGGCTAGGGGGCGTCAACGAAGTGCTGGCGGTACTGCTGCTTGCCGCGCGTTTTGGCATCCCGGTCTGCCCCCACGCCGGCGGCATCGGCCTCTCGGAGTACGTCCAGCATCTGTCGCTGATCGACTACATCTCGATCGGCGGCGAGCTGCGCGACCGAGTGATCGAGTACATCGACGAGCTGCATGAGCACTTCGTCGCCCCGGCCCAGATCCGTAATGGCCGCTACGTTGTGCCGGATACTCCCGGCTACAGCGTCGAGATGCTCCCCGAATCGCTCGAGGAATATGCGTTTCCTGACGGTGCCGCATGGCGCGCCAGCGCTAGCGGCCCGGTTCCGGCGGGAGCCGTGCGCGGACGATGAGCGCGAGCGCCGCCATGCCGCGTTTGGTGCGCGTCTCCGACCCATCCGGTCGCGTGCGTGTCGGAGTGGTCGAGGACGAGCAGCTTGCCGTGCTACCCACGGACGACATGCTCGGAACGCTCCAGGGCGCCGAGCTGCCCGCGGTCGAGACCGTGCCGATCGTCGATCTCGAGACGCTCGCGTTGCCGGAATCGTGGAGGTTGCTGGTGCCCCTCGTCGCGCCGGAGACCTGGGCGGCCGGCGTGACCTACGAGCGCAGCCGCGAGGCGCGCATGCGCGAGAGCCAAGTCGTAGATGTTTATGACCTGGTGTACGAGGCGGAGCGCCCGGAGCTGTTCCTCAAGGACGCGGCCGGGCGGCGCACGGTCGGTCCGGGCGCCCCGATCGCGACGCGCTCCGACGCTTCCTGGACCGTCCCCGAGCCCGAGCTTGCGGTGGTGCTCGGCGCCGATGGCGACCCGCTCGCGGTGACGATCGGCAACGACGTTTCCTCACGCGACATCGAGGGCACCAATCCGCTGTACCTGCCCCAGGCCAAGATCTATGCAAATGCCTGCTCGCTCGGCCCGGCGCTGCTCGCGCCGACCGACTGGAGCGTCCCCTTCGACATCGAGCTGCGGATCCTCGATCGCAGCGGGGAGCTCGTCTTCGCCGAGGAGACCTCCACGGCGAACATGCGCCGCTCGATCGATGAGCTGGTGGAGTTCCTGCGCCGCGATAACCCGGTTCCGGCGGGCACCGTGCTGTTGACGGGCACGGGCATCGTGCCGCCGGATAACGTCTCCCTGGCGCCCGGACAGTCGGTCGAGATTCGTGTGCCAGGAATCGGAACGCTCCGCAACCCGGTCGCGGCGGCCACGCGTTCCAGTGAGCGAAAGGAGGGTCTAGCCCATGTCTGAGACGATCGCCGCGGTTGGCGGGGAGAACTTCATCGCCGGCCAGTGGACCCCGAGCCAGGGCGGCCGGACGTACGAACGTCACAACCCATGGCGCCCGGCGGAGGTGGTGGGCGAGTTCCCAAGCTCCGACGCGCAGGACGTCGCCGCCGCGATCGACGCCGCGGAGGCGGCGTGGCCGGCGTGGTCGGGGCTGCCTGCGGCCAAGCGAGGCGCATTCCTGGCGCGTGCGGCCGATGCCATCGAGGCACGGCTAGAGGACATCGCGCACGACATGACGCGCGAGATGGGCAAGCCGCTGCGCGAGTCGCGCCTCGAGGCCGGGCGGGCCGCAGCCATCTTTCGCTTCTTCTCGGGCGAGGGGTGGCGGCCGCTGGGAGAGGTGTTCGAGCAATCGGCGACGGGCGGAGCGGTCTACACACGCCGCCGGCCGCTGGGGGTTGTGGGCCTGATCACGCCGTGGAACTTCCCGGCCGCGATCCCGGCCTGGAAGACGGGGCCGGCACTTGCCTACGGAAACACCGTGGTGCTCAAGCTGGCCCAGGACGCCCCGCTCACCGGGCTGCACCTGGCGCGCGCGCTCGAGGAGGCCGAGCTCCCCCACGGCGTCTTCAACGTCGTGATCGGGCGAGGCGGCGACGTCGGTGAGCCCCTGGTCGCCGACGAGCGGGTGCGCGCGATCTCGTTCACCGGCTCGGTGCCGGTCGGGCAGGGCGTCCGCGAGCTAGGCACGGGGGCGGGCAAGCGGGTGCAGCTCGAGCTCGGGGGGCACAACCCCATGATCGTCGCCGACGACGCCAAGCTCGACCCCGCCGTGCAGGCTGCCTACGCCGGCGCGTTCTGGTCGGCAGGCCAGAAGTGCACGGCCACGCGGCGCATCTACGCGCAGGACGGGATTTATGAGGATTTCCGAGCGCGTTTCTTGCAGCGTATGTCCGAGGGCAAGGTCGGCGATCCGGCCGATCCCGAGACCGAGGTCGGGCCGCTCGTCAACGAGAGCCAGTTCGAGACCGTGCTCGCGGGCATCGCCCGCGGCCGCGAGGAGGGCGGCACCCTGCTGGCCGGGGGCGACCGCGCCGACCCCGACGCGTATCTGATCGCTCCGGCGCTGTTCGAGGACGTGGCCGACGATGCCTTCCTGTCCTGCGAGGAGGTGTTCGGGCCGGTCACCTCGCTGTATCGCTTCCGCACGCTCGAGGAGGCGATCGAGCGCGCCAACTCCGTCCGCTTCGGGCTCTCGGCCTCGGTGTTCACGACCGATCTGGAAATCGCCGACCGCTGCATCCGCGAGCTGCAAGCCGGAATCCTCCACGTCAACTCGCAGACCGCGGGCGCGGACGTGCACGTGCCGTTCGGAGGCTCCAAGTCCTCCGGCTACGGCCCTCACGAGCAGGGACGCGCCGCGATCGAGTTCTACACGGAGGAGATCACCGTCTACCAGGATGTCTGAGGAGCGCTGGCTGATCACCGGCGCGCTTGGCTGCATCGGCTGCTGGTGCTGCCGGCAGCTCGTGCGCGAGGGGCACCCGGTCGTCGGCTTCGACCTCTCCGACGACCGCCACCGGGCGGAGCTCGTCATGACCCCGGAAGAGGTCAGCGAGGTCAACTACCTCCACGGCGACATCACCGAACTGGCGGCCGTCGAGCGCGAGCTGGAGCGCAACGGGATCACGCACGTGATCCATCTCGCCGCGATGCTCGTGCCGCTCGCGGCCGCCGACCCGCCGCGCGGTGCGCTCGTCAACGTGGTCGGCACGGTCAACATGTTCGAGGCCGTGAAGCGCCGTGGCCTCGCCGGTCTGGCCTACGCCAGCTCGGCGGCGGTGTATGACCGCAGCGACGGCACCCGGGTAGCCGAGGACGCCGACGGTCACCCGATCAACCACTACGGCGTGCACAAGCAGGCTAACGAAGGCGCCGCCCGGGTGTACTGGCGAGATGACCGAGTGGCGAGCGTGGGGCTGCGACCGCACGTCGTCTACGGACCTGGACGCGACCACGGGATGACCGCGGGCCCGACGCTGGCGATGGCGGCCGCGGCCGGCGGCGAGCGCTACGAGATTCCGTTCGGCGGACGGGCCCAGTTCCAGTACGCCGCCGACGCCGCCCGGCTGTTCATCGAAGCCGCCCGCGCGCCGGGCGAGGGCGCCGCGGTTCAAAACCTCGGCGGGCCGTCGGAGCACGTGACCGACGTGATCGCCGCGATCGAGGAGGTCGTCCCCGAGGCCGCCGGGACGATCACGTTCGCAAAGGACGCGCTGCTGCCGCTGCCGGAGGAGATGGATGCCGTCAACCCGGTGACGACGCCGCTGCGAGACGGCGTGCGCGAGACGATCGAGGTGCTCCGCGCAGCGCGCGCCTAACCACAGCGATTGCCCCGCGAAGCCAAGGCCCTGTTAGGGTCGCGTGCCGTGAGCGCCAAGACCGTGGTGCTGGTCGGCACGCTGGACACTAAGGGGCACGAGTACGCCTACCTCCGCGAGCGGCTGGGCCTGCACGGCGTGCGCACGGTGCTGGTCGACGCCGGCACGCTCGAGGAGCCGCGCACCCACCCGGACATCGATCGCCGCGAGGTCGCCGCCGCCGCGGGCGCCGACCTCGACGAGCTCACGGCCGCACGCGACCGCGGTCGAGCGGTGACCGCGATGGCCGACGGAGCCGCGGCGATCGTGCGCCGCCTCTACGACGAGGGCCGCTGCGACGGTGTGCTCGCGGCCGGCGGTTCCGGCAACACCGCGATCGCCACGAGCGCGATGCGCACCCTGCCGGTCGGCGTTCCGAAGCTGATGGTCTCGACCGTGGCCGCGGGCGATACCCGCGATTACGTCGGCGCGGGCGACGTCGCGATGATGGCCTCGGTCACCGACATCTCGGGGATCAACTCGATCTCGGCGCGGATCCTCGCCAACGCCGCCGCGGCCATGGCCGGCATGGTCGACGCGCCGGCGGTCGAGCTCGGCGAGCAGCGACCGCTGATCGGCGCGACGATGTTCGGGGTCACCACCCCGTGCGTGACTGCCGCGCGGGAAGCCCTCGAACGCCACGGCTACGAGGTGCTCGTGTTCCACGCCACAGGGACCGGAGGGGCGGCGATGGAGGGACTGATCGACTCGGGGTACATCGTCGGCGTGCTCGACATCACGACGACCGAGCTGTGCGACCGGCTCGTCGGCGGCGTGCTGCCCGCGGGTCCGGACCGGCTCGAGGTCGCCGGACGGAAGGGCATTCCGCAGGTCGTCTCCCTCGGCGCACTCGACATGGTCAACTTCGGGTCGCGCGACACCGTTCCGGCCGAGTTCGAGAACCGCAACCTGTACGTGCACAACCCCTCGGTTACGCTGATGCGCACGACGCCCGAGGAGTGCGCCGAGCTCGGGAGGATCATCGCGCGCAAGCTCGAGGGCGCGCGCGGCCCGGTGGCGTTGTTCGTCCCGCTCAAGGGCGTGTCGGCGATCGATATGGAGGGCGGCCCGTTCTACGACCGCGAAGCCGACGAGGCGCTGTTCGGCGCGCTCCGCGAGAACCTCGCAGACAACGTCGAGGTGCACGAGCTCGATCGCGACATCAACGACCCCGAGTTCGCGAACGCGATGGTCGCGAAGCTCGAGGAGTTCCTGGCGTGACCGGCGATGAGGCGCGCGCGCGCCTGCGCGCCACCCTGGATTCGGGCGGGGTCGTGATCGGCGCGGGAGCGGGGACGGGCCTCTCCGCCAAGTGCGCCGAGGCCGGCGGCGCCGACCTGATCATCATCTACAACTCCGGGCGCTACCGGATGGCCGGGCGCGGGTCGCTGGCCGGGCTGATGCCCTACGGGGACGCGAACGCGATCGTTCTCGAGATGGGGAACGAGGTCCTGCCGGTCGTCAACCATACCCCGGTCCTAGCCGGCGTCTGCGGCACCGACCCCTTCCGCCTCATGCCCCGATTCCTCGAACAGATCGCCGCGGCCGGATTCGCCGGCGTTCAGAACTTCCCCACGGTCGGTCTGATCGACGGCATCTTTCGCGCGAACCTCGAGGAGACCGGGATGAGCTACGACCTCGAGGTCGAGATGATCGGTCAGGCCCGCGAGCTCGGGCTGCTCACCGCGCCCTACGTGTTCGACGCCGCATCCGCCGAGGCGATGACGCGCGCGGGCGCGGACGTGCTCGTCCCGCACATGGGGCTCACGACCAAGGGCACGATCGGGGCGCATACCGCCGTGACGCTCGATGAGTGCGTGACGCTGATCCAGCAGATGCGCGACGCCGCGGTTCAGGTCAACCCCGACGTGATCGTGCTCTGCCACGGCGGCCCGATCGCCGAGCCCGAGGATGCCGCCTACGTACTCGAGCGCACCACGGGCGTGGTCGGCTTCTTCGGCGCGTCGAGCATGGAGCGGCTGCCCACCGAGGTGGCGATGACCGAGAACATGCGCCGGTTCAAGGCGATTCCAAACCGGAAGGAGAGACGATGAGCACGTTCGTCAAGAACGCCAACATCGAGCACGAGAAGTTCGACTGGGGCGATGTCGGGTGGAGATGCTCGCCCGCCACCGGCGCCAGACAGATCGTGGTCATGGACGTCACGCTCGAGCCCGGCGGCGGCCACGACTTTCACCGCCACCCCGGCCAGGAGGAGATGATCATCGTCCGGCAAGGGCAGATCACCCAGTACCTCGAGCGCGAGTCGACGACGCTCGGAGTCGACGACTCGGTGTTCATCGAGGCCGACGTCGTGCACGCGTCGTTCAACGAGAGCGATCAGCCCGCGCTACTACAGGTCGTCATCGCGCCGTCGCTCGGCGAGGGCAGCGGCTACGGCCTGGTCGACGTTTCGGGCGAGGAGCCGTGGGCGTCGCTGCGCTCGCGCTCCTAGGGTCCCTCTGACCTCAGCTCCTCGGCTGATGGCACGACGACCGGGCCGTCGGGCGGCTCCGTGAAGCGGATCGGGTTACCGAACGGATCGCGCAGGGCGCAGTCCGTGCCGTAGAAGCGCTCGGTCGGCTCCTGGGTGAACTCGACGCCGGCGGCGCGGAGCTTTTCGTAGGTGCCCCGGCAGTCGTCGGTTTGAAAGATCACGCCGCCGCCCGCTCCACCCTTGGCCACCAGCTCGCGGATCTGCTCCGCGGTGGCGTCGTCGTACGCGGGCGGGCCCGGCAGCATCAGGCCGAGCTCGAGGTCGGGCTGCTCGGGAGGACTGACGGTGAGCCAGCGCATGAAGCCGAGATCGGCGTCCGTGTGCACCGCCAACCCCAGCTTGCCAACGTAGAAGTCGAGCGCCTCGTCCTGGTCGAGGACGTGAATGAAGGTGTGGGTGATTCGCTTGAGCATGGTCGACACGCTAGAGGCCGCCGCCGCGGGCCGCTTCTCCGAATCTGCTCTGTTCCAGTTCAGCCGGCGGGGCGCAGCCACGCCATCGCCCAGCACGCCGGCACCCGCAGCGCGTTCCCATTCCCGGCAAAGCGGGCGCGGTACGCCGATGGCGGCTCGCCGGTGACCTCCCGAAACGTGCGGCTGAACGTGCCGAGGCTGCTGAAACCGACGTCGAAGCAGATCTCGGTCACCGGTCGGCCGGTCTCGCGCAGCAGTTCCATGGCTCGCTCCACCCGCCGGCGCTGGAGGTACCTGTGCGGGGTCTCGCCGAACGTCGCCCGGAACTGGCGGCTGAAGTGCGCGGGGGACACGTGAGCGACCCGCGCCAGTGCCGGAACGTCGAGCGGGCGCGCGAAGGCGCGATCCATCGTGTCGCGGGCTCGCAGCATCCTGCGGTTGCGATCCTCGATTGCCCGGGACACCGATCGGAGGCTACGTGACCGACGACGGACTCTCGATCCGCGCGACGACGTCCGAGACGAACGCGGCGAGCGTGTGGCCGTCGAGCACGCGGTGATCGCCCGAGACCGCGAGCGCGACGATCGGCCGCACCACCACCTGCCCGTTCACCGCGACCGGCCGCTCCTGCAACCGGCCCACGCCGAGATTGGCCACCTCGCCGGGCTTGATGATCGGGGTGCCCAGCCATCCTCCCAGGCTGCCGAAGTTGTTCAGCGTGAACGTGCCACCGCGGACCTGATCCGGCCGCAGTCGGTCCTCGTGCGCCGCCGCGGTCAACGCTGCGACCTCCAACGCCAGCTGCGACACCGGCTTGGTATTCGCCTCCTTGACCACGGGCACGACGAGACCCTGCGGAGCGGCGATGGCGACGCCGATGTTGTACTCGGAATGCAGCGTGATCTGCTCGCGCTCCATGTCGATCGAGGCGTTGACGTACGGGTGGTGGCGGAGCGCACCGACCGCGATGCGCAGGAGCAGCGGCGTAATCGTCAGTGCCCGGCGGACGCTCTCGTCGGTGGCCTCCTCGCGCAGCTCGTGGCGCCGGCGCAGGAGCGCAGTCGCATCCACCTCGCGGTAGTCGATGATGTGGGGAATCGTCCGCCAGGCCTCGGTCATCGTCCGGGCGATCGTCCGGCGGACCCCGCGCAGCGGCACGACCCGCTGTTCGCGGGGCTCGAGGTCACCGAGCTCGATCCGGCCGCCCGGCCCGCTTCCGCGGATCTGCTCGAGGTCGAGGCCCAGCTCCGCCGCGCGCCGGCGCACCGCCGGCGAGGCGAGCGCCCGTGGCCGAGCCTGAGCGACCGCCGCCTCGGGCGCGGCGCCCGCAGCCGCCAGCGCGGGCGCCGCGGCGCTCTCCGCCGGTTCGAACACCGCCAGCACCGCGCCGACCGCCACCGTGTCGCCGACGCCCGCGCGCAGCTCGAGCACGCGGCCGCTCGTCGGGCACGGGATCGTGACCGTGGCCTTGTCGGTCTGCACCTCGGCCAGCGGGTCGTCCTCGCGCACGGTCTCACCGACCGCCACGTGCCATTCGATGAGCTCGCCGGCGTCGATGCCCTCGCCGACGTCGGGGAACCTGAACTCGAGCGGCATCTCAGGCCGCGGCCATCACGCGCCGGATGCCTTCGAGCGCGCGATCGACGCTCGGGACGTAGAGCTGCTCGAGCGAGGAGATCGGGTACGGGGCATCCGGCGCACCCACGCGCAGAACCGGGGCGGTGAGCGACCAGAACGCCTGCTCGACGATCGTGGCCACCAC
>JAFASF010000273.1 GCA_019244745.1 Solirubrobacterales bacterium
ACCGCGGCCCAGCCCGCCTTCCAGGTCCGAAACAACGACGGCCGCGTCGAGATCCGCCGCCTTTACGCGGCCTGATTCGCGACGCAGCTCCGAGGCAGAACGGTCGCCCAACAGCGTCGGTCCTCGTCGGATTCGGCGCTGACACCCGCCCGGAGCTCCGAAGCGCCACGGCGAGCAGCACTCTCGGCGTCACGAGCGGCGTTGCTTGAGGGCTACGCGGGCCTGCGGATCTCCTACTCGCTCGCGATGCACGCGGCCTCCGGCGCTAATATCGTCGCGCGCGCGAGGGCGCAACCGGTCCGCGGGAAGGGAAGCTCCCACCTCGTACCCGGCAGCACCCGACACATCGAGCTGACGCTCTCTTTCCCGCCCGAGGAAGCGGACGCCGGGCGTAAGCGATGGAGGACGTCATGGAACTCGAGCATTGGCGTAAGGACGCTAAGCAGCTGCTGCACTCGTTCCGGGCCCGCGAGTCCGAGGCGCTGCAGCGCGCGCACGAGGTGCTCGGTAAACGCGCGCACGAGCGCTTCCAGCTGGGCGATGCGCAGCACGTCGTCGCGGTCGAGCACGGCTACCGGTCGTGGCCGCAACTCAAGCATGCGCTCGAGCATGCCGAACCGGATCGCCCGGTCGAGCGGATCGGCCTGCAGCCTGTGTCGTTCTATGAGGAGCGGGCGCGCGAGCTGATCGCGGCCTCGGCGGAGCGAAGTGATGGCGCGATCCGGCGCGTGCGCGCCCACGTGCCGAGACTGGGGGACTTTGCCGGTGGCGTCCTCGACCTCAGTGACGCCGATCTCGTAATCGCGCGCGAGTACGGCTTCGGCACCTGGCGTGAGCTGGTGCGCACGGTCGAGCGCGTGCTGGTCCAGCACGAGGACCAGCGCGAAGGGACAGCCGAGGTCCGGGCCGCGCTCGAGGCCATCAGCCGCGGTGACGTCGTGCGGCTGGCGGAGCTGCTCGACGCCCACCCTGAGCTCTCCGGCCGGTGCCACAACGGTGCGTGGGCGACGCTGCTGGAGGCGGTCGCGCAGCCGGACGTCGTCGGCGAGCGGCTCGGCACCGCGCTCGGTGTTCAGCCAGCTGTGATCGAGCTCCTGATCTCCCGCAGCGATGATCTCGACGGCCCGCTCGGACTTGCCGCGTGCTTCAACCGGTCAGAGCTCGTCGCCATGCTGCTGCACGCCGGAGCCAACCCCGCGCCCGATCCCCGTCGCGGTCTCACGCCGCTCGAGGCGGCCCTGTACCACGGCTCCGTCGCCGCCGCCGAGCTGCTCGTCCGGCACGCGATCTCGCCGCTGGCCCTGTGGAGTGCCGCCGCACTGGGCCGGCTAGACCTCATGGAAACGATGGTCGATAGCGACGGCAACCCGCTGCCGGCCGCCACCGCCCACCGGCCGAACCTCTCCGACGTTGGTTGGCCGCCGGCGCCTCCGCAGGACGACGATCGCCAGGCGATTCTCGATGAGGCACTCGCGTACGCCGCCATCAACGGCCGCGACCATGCCATCGAGTGGCTCCTGGACCGTGGAGCCGACGTCGATGGGCGGCCGTACCTGAACGTAACACCGCTTCACTTTGCCGTGCAGTTCGGCCGTGCCTCTACGGTCCGGCTGTTGCTCGCACGCGGGGCGGATCCCGACATTCGTGACGACATCCGACAGGGCATGCCACTTGGCTGGGCGGAGTACCAGGGCCGTGATCAGATTGCCCGGCTCCTCGACCCGGGCCGCAGCGAGACGATCACGGACACCGGCCTCGCATACCGAGCCGGTGAGCCGGTACGCCTGTGGGTCAGGCGGCGCGAGCGGCGGCTGACGGTCACGGACACCGGCGTCGCCCTCGCTCAGGCGGGGCGGCCGGCGGGCTGGCGAGCCGTCGCGGAGCGGCTCGCGCGCGAGTTCGACGTCAACGTCAGCGGCACCGGCGCCGTGTGGCTCCCGGTAGTCGCGGTCGGCCCCCCGATTCAGGCAGTCGAAAAACGGATCGCCGAGGCGTCGCTCACCTTCTACCACGAGCTGCTAGAGCTGGCTACCGAGTGACCCCCGCCGGCCGGCAGTGCACGAGGCTCGCATACGAAGCTGAACGACTCCTCCGCCTCCTCTCGCTTGCCCCGACACAGGCGGGCACACCTCCACGCTGGAGATCGAACGGTCTTGCGGCTAGCCCGCAATCAGTCCGCTCGGCTAGGCCGCTTTATCAGCGTCGGACGATCACGAACGTGCCGCGGCCGATCAGCCGGCCGTAGCGTGCGGCGG
>JAFASF010000293.1 GCA_019244745.1 Solirubrobacterales bacterium
GGCGAGGCGCTCCGCGAGCCGGCTGTGGCGGCGTCCGGTGTCGGGCGTGCGCGCGGCGCGCGCGACCACGTCGCCCGTCCCCACGATCACCGTCGCGAGCCTCGCGCGGGTCACGGCCGTGTAGAGCATCTCGCGGCGCAGGAAGAACGCCCCGCCCGCCGGGTGCGCGACGATCACGCTGACCGGGAGCTCGATCCCCTGGCCGCGATGGACCGAGCACGCGTAGGCGAGGCGCAGGCGATCCGATTCCTCGGGCGGCAGGCGGAAGATCGCTTCCTCGGCCGCGAGGACCAGCGCCGCGTCGTCCTCGCCATCCTCACCGCCACCCGAGACCTCGTCGATCAGCCGCAGGAGCGTCCCGTTCATGAGCCCGAGGTCGTGGAGGTTGCGGCCGGTCATCATCAGCTTGTCGCCGATTCTCAAGCGGCCGCCCCGGACCGGCTGGCCGTTCGGGTTGAGCGCGTCGCGCAAGGCGTCGTTGAGCGCGTCGATCCCGAGCTCCCCGCGGTAGACGGGGGCGAACACCTGGATGTCGCGCACCGGATCGACGCCGTAGTGAGCCGGGAGGCGCTCTGACACGAGCGAGACGATCTCCTCGCGAGCGGACCGCGCATCGGTTCGCTGGATCAGGAACAGGTCGCGGCGCATTTCCTCCGCGGGGTGAAAGTTGGGGGTCGTGCCGCGGCGGATCGCGTGCGCGCCCTGGACGATCATGCTGCCGGCGGCCTGGCGGAAGATGTGGGTCAGGCGGGTGGTCGGCACCGCGCCGCTCGAGACCAGCTCCGCGAACGGCTTGCCGGCGCCGACGGGCGCGAGCTGGTCCGCGTCGCCGACCAGCACCACGTGCGCCCGCGGTCCCACGGCGCGCAGCAGCGTGACCAGCAGCTCGAGGTTGGCCATCGAGGCCTCGTCGACGATCAGCAGATCGCACGGGAGCGGATCGTCCTCGTCGTGGGTCGGACCCTCGCCGGGGACCCAACCGAGCGCCGAGTGGACCGTCCTCGCGCGCATCCCGCTCGCTTCGGTCATCCGGATCGCGGCTCGTCCAGTGGGCGCGACCAGGGTGACGCGGGCTCCGCGGCCGGCGGCGACCGCGGCGATCGTCTTGATCGACGCGGTCTTGCCGGTGCCGGGGCCGCCGGTGATCAGCGACAGGCGGTGGCTGAGCGCGTTGCGGATGCCTTGTCTTTGCTCTTCGGTCAGGCTGGTGGGGTCGGGATCGGCGGTGGTGTCCGCCTGCGCGCCTGGTGGGTCGCGCAGGCGGTCAGAGGCGGTGCCGGCTGCCAGCTGGCGGACCCTGGCGGCGAGCTCGGCCTCGAGCTCCGCGGTCTCCCGGCGGTAGATCCAGGGGCCCGTTTTGATTAAGTGACCTGCTGCGACCAGCTCGTCGATCAACGGCTCGTCGGCCTGGTTCGAGCCGAGCAGGTCGTGCAGTGAGGCCAGGAGATCCGGCAGGGGCATGCAGGTGCTCCCGCCACGCTCGGCCTCGGCGAGCACGTGGAGGATGGCTGCCCGTGCGCGGTCGGGGCTGTCTGGGGCGGCGCCAAGGCCTTGCGCGATCTTGTCCGCGGTGAGGAAGCCGACTCCGAAGACGCTGGTCAGCTCATACGGGTGCTCGGCCACGACCTTGTGGGCCGAGTCGCCGTACGTGTCGTGGAGCCTCGAGACCAGGTACGCCAGCCCATGGGGCGCGAGCATCAGGTGAAGCCGGCGGGTCACGCGCATTCGCTCCCAGGAAGTGGTCGCCTGCTCGATCTGGCGGGGCCTGAGGCCGGCGGCAGCGAACGCCGCGTGGGGGTCCTCGTCGATCGTGGCGAGAACTTGCTCGGCGCCGTAGCGATCGATCAGCCTGGACGCGCGCTTGGCGCCGATGTGCTTGACGCGCATGAGGTACGCGGCCAGCGTGTCTCTGTCTGATGGTGGAAGCGGGTGAGCCTCCGAGACCTTGACCTGCGGCCCATAGCGGCTGTCGTCGACCCACGTGCCCACGATGTGCGCGCGCTCGCGCTCCTCGAGGTGGCTGAGCGGCCCGACGAGCACGACGGACTCGCCGTCCTCGCCGGCCACCTCGACCACCGACCAGCCGGTCTGGTCGCTGGTGTAGCGGGTGCGGCGAATCGTGACCGTGGCGTCGTAGTCGAGCACGATCGTGACATTAGTGGGGTGGTGCGCCGCGGCCGGGCATTAGTTGCACAGATGTAACTGTCGTCTTTTGCGGTCCCTGTCAGCGCTCGGCGCGCGCCACGGCGGCCGCGATCCCCTCGGTCCCGATCAGTCCCTGAAAGGCGGCCGTGAGCGGCCGGATCGCCGCGACCCCGAGCCGGCCTTGCGCGCCAACGGCCTGGACCCGGACCTCCGAGGCCAGCGCCGCGCTAGCTCCCCGGTCGGCGGGCTCGACCCAGCTCGCGAACAGCACCCGGGCGGTGCCCGCCTCAGACCATCGACGAAACTCCTCGGGACCGCCGAGCTCCGGGTAATCGCGTCGGAGCGTCCAGATCCGTCCCACCAGGCCCGAGACCGACGCGTGGTCGGTGCCGTCCGTGAGCGCGACGAACGGCGGACGGTGAAACATCTCCTCGAATGAGATCGCGGCCGGCATGCCGGGGATCCGCCAGCGAACCAGCCGTCCGAGCATCCCGGCATCGGCCAGGCGGACCTGGCGCGCCGCGTCCCACAGCCGCCCGGGAGAGGCACTGCTCTCACGACGGTGCGCGACGCGGATGCCGAACTCGGGCAGCCAGTAGTCGAGATCCGGTCTCACGTTCTCCAACGTTACGCTCGCCCGGCATCCGGGCGATCCGGTCCCACGCCCCACCCGACGTTGGGCTCGCATCGCATCGGGGCCATCTGGTTTCGGGGCAGCTGGTCTGCGCGTCGGGTAAGGGATCATGCCCGGCGTGATCCGCCACCTCCTGGCCCCTGTCCTCCCGGCTGCTGCGAGGGCGCTCGAGCTTCCCCGTACGCTGCCCGACGGCGCCGGGGTCGCGCTCAGCTTCGACGACGGCCCCCACCCCGAGGGAACGCCATCCGTGCTCGAGGTGCTCTCGCGCGCGAGCGCCCGCGCGACGTTCTTCTTGATCGGCGAGCAGGTCGAGCGTCGGCCGGCCCTGGCCGCCGAGATCGCGGCGGCCGGGCACGTGGTCGCGCTGCACGGCTACCGCCACCGCCTCCAGGTGCGGCTGAGCCCCTCGGCGGTGCGGGAGGACCTTGCGCGTGGGGCAGCGGCGATCGAGGACGCGGTCGGGGCCGCGCCGGCCTGGCACCGGCCGCCGTACGGCGTCTACAGCCCCGCCGGCCTGCGCGCCGTGCATGGGGCGGCCCTGCGGCCCCTGCTGTGGTCGCGGTGGGGCAAGGACTGGCGGCGCTTCACCACGCCCGGCAGGATCGCCGCCCGCGCCACCCGTCACGTCTCAAGAGGGGACATAATCCTCCTGCACGACGCGGACTTCTACAGCTCGCACGGCTCGCACAGGAAAACCGTGCAGGCGCTACCGTTGGTTATCGCCGAGCTTAGGCGGCGCGAACTCGATACCGTCCTACCGGGCTGAGATCCTTGCCCGCGCGCCGGACGACCTGAAAGGATTAGGCGCGTCGAGCGTGGGCTTGTGCCGCCGGCCGGCACGCGAAGGCGCATGTCCCAGCTCCTCGGATGCCGCCCGAGAACAACAACCATGACCACCGCTTCCGCCTCCTCAGAACAGAGCGTTCCCGACTATGCCCGCTTTGCCATCGGGTTCGACGAGCGCGACCGAGTTCGCCTGCATGAGCTGATCGACGAGGTGATCGATTCGGGCCAATGGACCGAGGGCCAGATGGTGCAGCGACTGGAGACGGCGTGGGAGGGGTGGAACGGGGTTCCGGCGCTCGCCCTGTCGAGCTGGGCCGGCGGTGCGCTGGCGGCGCTTGAGTTTGTCGGCGTCCGGGGCGAGACGGTGCTCTGTCCATCGAACACGTTCATGGCCACGCCCCTGGCGGCTGTCCACGCCGGCGCCGAGGTGCAATTCGTCGATTGCAATCGCGAGGACCTGTGCATGTCGTTCGCCGACTTCGAGGCCAAGGCTGAGCGATATCGGCCGAGGGCAACGTTTCTGGTCCACATTGGGGGCCACATCGCGTTCGAGGTCGACCGGATCGCCGCGTATTGCCGCGAGCACGGCATCTTCCTGATCGAGGATTGCGCGCACGCGCACGGCGCGAGCTGGAACGGACGCAGGCCCGGTACCTACGGAGACGCCGGGGTGTACTCGCTGTATGCGACCAAGACGATCTCGACCGGCGAGGGTGGGGTGTTCGTCTCGCGCCGCCCCGAGGTGCTGGAGCATGCTCGGGCCTTTCGCAACTACGGCAAGCCCGGCTACGACGTCGCGGGGCTCAACTTCCGGATGACCGAGTTCATCGCGGCGCTGGGGGTGATCCAGATCGAGCGATTACCGGATATCGTCGCGTGGAAGAACGAGGTTGCGCGCTCGGAGCTCGACCCGCTGTACCCGGGTCGTCTCCAGCTGCCCGACGGGATGCTCTCCGGCCTCTACAAGTACATCGTCTTCAACTGGCTCGAGCGCTCCACCGGGCGCGTGTACGACGAGCCATGCCACAGGATCATGGGCCACGCCGTCGAACTGCCAAATACCGACTGGGTCGCAGGGAATCATTCCTGCGTGCCGCTCTACTACCGTCCTGAACGGCAATCTGGCGCATGAGAGTCCTCGTCACAGGTGGATCGGGCTTCATCGGCTCGCACGTGGTCGACAAGCTGCGCGAGCGCGGCTACGAGCCCGTGATCTACGATCTGCGCCCGTCGCCGTGGCACGGGGTGAACGGGTCCCCAGCCATCGATACCGTGCTTGGATCGATCACCGACCGCGAGGCGCTCGAGCGGGCTCTGCATTCCTGTGACGCGGTCGCACATCTCGCCGCCGTGGCCGACGTCAACGACGTCCATGCTTCGCCGGAGGATGCCGAACGGGTCAACGCGCGGGGCACGGTCGCCGTGCTCGAGGCCGCGCGGCGCGCGGGCGTCAAACGGATCGTGTACGCGAGCACGATCTGGGTCTACTCGGACTGCGAGGACGACGCGGTCGACGAGGACACGCTGCTGCCAGCGCCTTCTCATCTCTACACCAGCACGAAGCTGGCCGGCGAGCTGTACTGCAAGGCCTATCAGGAGCTCTACGGGATCGACTACACGATCCTGCGGTTCGGTATCCCATACGGCCCGCGCGCGCGGGAGGCGGCGGTCATCCCCGCGTTCGTCGGCAAGGCGCTGCGAGGCGAGCCGCTGACGCTGGCCGGGGACGGCAGTCAATCCCGCCGGTTTGTCTACGTCGAGGATCTCGCCGACGGCGTCGCGCGGGGGATTGGCGACGCGGCGATGAACCGCGTCTACAACCTCGCCAGCGATGAGAACGTCACGATCAGGCAGATCGCCGAGACCGTGCGCGACCTCGTGGGCGACGTCGAGATCCAGTACACGCCGGCCCGTCCGGGCGACTTCGGCGGGAAGATCGTGTGCTCGCAGCGCGCGGAGCGGGAGCTCGGCTGGAGCGCGGCGACTCCGTTCTCCGAGGGCGTCAAACGCTATGTGGAGTGGCGGCGCTCGCAGGACGCGGTCGCCGCGGTGCGCGAGGCGGAGGCCGTGATCCCCGCGGGCGAGCCCGACGCTGAGGCCAAGCCACGCAAGGTGCTGATCATCTCGGCCGACATCGGCGAGGGACACGACCTGCCCGCGCGCGCGGTCGCGCGGGAGTTTCACGACGAAGATCCGGACGCCCAGGTATCGATAGTCAACGGGCTTCCGGCCATGGGGAAGATCCTGAGCCACGTCCTGCGCGAGAGCTCGGCCTTCATGTTCCGCTGGATCCCCTGGTGGTTCGACTTCCAGTACCGGCTGTTCATGGAGCTGGGGCCGACGCGGTGGATGGCCCGCCGGCTGCTGTGGATATTCGGCCATCGCGGGCTGATGCGCCTCATCCGCGCCCACGACCCCGACCAGATCGTCTCCACTTATCCGGGCGTCACGGCCGTCCTCGGCGACCTGCGACGACGAGGTCGACTCGACGTCCCCTGCTATTCCTCGATCACGGACTTAGCCGGGCTGTACTTCTGGGCCCACCCAGGAATCGACCTGCACTTCATCACCCACCCGGAATCCACCGAGGAGGTGGAGAAGATCGCCGGGCCGGGGAGCGTCCGTTGGGCCAAGCCGCCGACATCGCCCGCGTTCCTTGCCGCGCGCTCGCGCGCGGACGCCCGTGGCGCTCTCAGCCTGCCCGCCGAGGGTACGGTCATCGCGATCTCCGGTGGTGGATGGGGCGTGGGCGATCTACTCGGCGCCACCGAGGTGGCGCTCGGCGCCCAGCCAGACGCCACCGTGCTGTGCCTGTGCGGGCGCAATGACGACCTGCGCAAGCGAGTCGCCAGGCGCTTCGGGGACGAGCCGCGGCTGCGGCTGATGGGCTTCACGGATCGGATGGGCGATGTGCTCGCCGCCAGCGACGCGCTGATCCACTCGAGCGCGGGGCTCACGGTGCTCGAGGCCATCATCCGTGGCTGCCCGGTGATCTCCTACGGCTTCGGCTACGGCCACGTTCGTGCGTCGAATGCGGCCCTCGAGCGGTTCGGCCTCGCTCAGGTCGCGCGCACCCAAAAGGACATCGGGCCGGCCCTGGAGCATGCCCTGTTGCGGAGGCCCGATCCCGATCCGTCGTTCGCGCGACGCCCCTCGACCGCATCACTGATCCTCAATGACGAGCGCCGCGCTCGCCAGGTGCCCGTGTGGCGACGTCGGACCGCGCGCGTTGCCACGGCGGCGGCAGCGACGGTCGTGCTGGCCGGCTGGGTATTGACCACGGGCGCCTCCTATTCACTCGTCTCGCACTTTGTGCACATGCGCCCGACTACGGTGGTGAGTACCGACAGGCCGGAGGTGGGGGTGATCGTCGACGCGCCGAGTGGTGAGGTCCCCTCGCTGGCCAGCGCCCTGTACGCCAGCGGCATCCGCGCCACGTTCGCGCTCTCGCACCCGCCATCGCGGGGCGAGATGGGTGTCTACGGGTACGGCGATCAGGCCGTCCCGAGGCTCCGCGGCGGCGGCTTGGTGCGCTGGCTCCACACCCGCGACCAGCTGCACGACATGCTGAACTCAATGGGTACCGGGCACCACTTCCTGTACGCCTCGAGCGGCCCCAGTGTCGGCCAATGGTGGATGGCGCACGGCGCCGGCGGGCGCCTGATCGCGGGTGCGGTCAAGCTCAAGGACGGCGATGACAGCCTCGGGCGACTGCACGCCGGCGAGGTCGTCGAGCTGGTGCTGACCCCCACGACCAATGTGATCACGCTGGTCGACAAGCTTCGCCTGAGGCTCGAATCCGAGCATCTCGCGGCCGTCCCGGTCGGGCGGCTGATCAGGGACGCCGGGTCTCCCGTTTGACTCACTCGTAGAGCTGGCGCGGGCTTTGACGCGCAGACTCGGCGCTCGCGGTCTACGACAGCTCGCGCACGCGCGGGACGACGTCTTCGGCGAAGCGGCGCAGCTGCTCGTCCGGGTCGCCTTCGCCCCAGAAGATGAACGTGTCGAAACCGTAGTCCTCGATCAGCCGGCGCAGATCGTCGACCCACTGGCGCGCCGGCCCGCGCAGGAAGCCTTCGGACGACGTCTCGGTGATCTGGCCGTTGACGTTCGCGATCCGGCGGATGTCGCCGGGGTTGCGGCCGGCGGCGCGCGCGGCGTCGTCGATCGCTTGCTGGCGGGGGAGCACCTCTTCCAGCGGCAGCCGCGGCACGCTCGGGAGCCATCCGTCGGCGCCGCGCCCGGTCAGCCGGACCATCCGCGGCCCGTACGCGCCCAGCCAGATGCCGACCGGATGCGCGGGCCGGGGTCCTGGCTTGAACCCCTTGATGCGGTAGTGGCGTCCCTCGAAGGAGATCGTCCGCCGCCCGCTCCAGGTCAGCCGGACGATCTGGATCGCCTCCTCGAGGGCATCGACCGAGTCCTTGGCTGTCCGCCGTGGCCCGCCCATGGCGGCGATGGCGTCCCAGAATGCGCCGGCGCCGAGGCCCAACTCGAAGCGCCCCCCGGAAAGCAGGTCGATGCTCGCAGCGGCCTTGGCGAGCAGCACCGGCGGTCGCAGCGGAAGGTTCGCGACGTCCGGGACCAGGCTGATCCGCTCGGTCCGCCCGGCGATGTAAGCCAGTAGTGAGAACGTGTCGTAGAAGCGTCGCTGGTAGGGATGGTCCTGCACCCCGACCAGGTCCAGCCCGAGCCGCTCGGCGGTGAGGGCAAGGTCGGTGGTCGCTTGCGGGTCCTCCGCGTCGGGGATCAGGAAGACGCCGAAACGAGGTCCGGGCAACGTCGCACCCTCACGGTCGCGCTCTCGCCGGCGCGCGTTGCCCGCGCGCCTCAGCCTGGGCCACGCTCACCGCCGCGCCCAGCTCTCGCGCGGGTTGCGCAGCGGCGTCAATGTCGGCTCGATCTGATCGCGGAGATGCTCGAATTGGGGCGTAAGCGACAGCTTGTCTCCGAGGCGCTCGAGCGGCTCGTCGACGGTGAACCCCGGACCGATGGTTGCGATTTCGAACAGCACCCCCGACGGCTCGCGGAAGTAGACCGAGCGGAAGTAATAGCGGTCGATCACCGGCGTCGGATGAGCGCCGGCCTGCACGACCTTCTCCCGCCACCCCGCCTGCTCATCGGGACGGGACGCCCAGGCGACGTGGTGGACGGTGCCCGCTCCCTGAACGCCTCGCTCCTCGGGCGGTGCGTCGTAGATGTAATAGCCGCCGCGGTGGGCGCCGCGAGCCTCCCATGCTGCCGCCGTCGCCTGACTGGCCTGTGTCCTGTGGGTCGTTGGGGGCGTTTGGTCGGCGGACTCGGGTAGGTCCGCGGACTCGAACTGGTCCGCGGATTCGGAAGGGTCCGCGGATTCGGCCTGGTCCGCGGACTCGAACTGGTCCGCGCACTCGAACTGGTCCGCGGACTCGAACCCGAGCGCGTCCTCGAGCAGAGGCCGGCTACGGCCGGGATCGTGCGTGTATGCGCGCACCGCATGGAATCCCTGGAGCGCAAGCTCCGCCGGGATGTCCGGATGCTGGGCGACGAGCGGCTCATCGGTCGTCTCGACGACGAGCAGCTCGTGCTCGAGTCCCTCGAAGTCGTGGAACGTGAGGGAGCCAACGGCCCGGGACGATTCATAACCGTGCTCGGAGAGTCGCGCCTGCCAGAAGTCGAGTGCCTCCTCACCGGTGGCCCGCCACACGATTCGGTGCACCATGCCGGCGCCGGCGCGACCCTTCGCCAGCCCCGGGTACTCGAAGAACGTGATGTCGGACCCCGGATCGCCGGTCTCGTCCGCGTAGAACAAGTGGTAGACGGATGTGTGGTCCTGGTTGACCGACTTCTTGACGAGTCGCAGCCCGAGAACGCCGGCGTAGAAATCGACGTTTCGCTGGGCGTCGGCCGTGATCGCGGTGATGTGGTGGATGCCTTCGAGTTTCATGGTCTCCTCGGAGCGGGCGGAGCGTTGCGGTGGCGTGCGTTGCGGTGGCGTGCGTTGCGGTGGCGTGCAGCCTATGTTCACGAGCCTAGCACCGAATTGGTTGTGCGATCAAATACCCCGGGAGGTGGCTCGAGTGCGAGGAGGAGCCTCGGGTGGCGCGTGGTGCTACCAGTGCACGCCGCGGGTCGCCTGGACGAACGCGCGCTGCTCGGTCGTGTCGCGCTGCGAATCGTCTCCGCCCTCGGGGAAAAGCTTGTATGCCCGGTTGACGACCAGATCTTGGGCGCCGGGCGCGACGGCGGAACTCAGCTGGCCCAAGGTGCCGATCGTGCTCCCGATTCTCTTGGGACGCTTGCGGATCGCCTCGGTGATGAGATGCGCCGCCTCCTCGGGGCTGAGGGTCGGGAATCGGTCATAGATTTTGGTCGGCGCGATCATCGGGGTTCGCACGAGCGGCATGTAGACCGTTGTGATGTGGACGCCGTCGTCGATGATCTCCGGCGCAATCGAGCGCGCGAAGGCGTCGAGCGCGGCCTTTGAGGCAACGTAGGCCGAGAACCGCGGCGTGTTCATCTGGAGGCCGATGGTCGAGACGTTCACGATGTGTCCCGACTTCTGCTCGCGCATCACCGGCAGCAGGTCGAGGATGAGCTTGACCGGTCCGAAGTAGTTGAGCTGCATGGTCCGCTGGTAGTCGTGGAAACGGTCATATGCCCGGCTGACCGAGCGCCTGATCGACTTGCCCGCGTTGTTGACCAAGATGTCGACGTGGTCGTGCTGCTCGAGCACTTCTGCAGCCATCCGATCGATGTCGTCGGTGTCGGTGAGGTCACAGAGATGAACGTATGCGGACCCCCCCATCACCTCGACCTGGCGCTTGACCTCGGTCAGCTTGTCCTCGCTGCGAGCGACCAGCAGGACCGTCCCACCCGCTTTCCCGAGCTCGATCGACGTCGCCTTGCCGATTCCCGAGGAGGCGCCGGTGATCATCACGATGCGATCCCTTACGGCATCCTCGAGCGAGTGCGCCAGCAGGCCGCCGGCACGAGGGATCCGCTGGCCGAACGCGCGCAGCGTGCGGACGCTCTGTGAAGCGATGTCCGTGATGTCCGAGGGTCCCATTGCCGGGGACCGTACCACGGCATCTATCCACTGCTTATGCGAACATGTGTTCGATAATGATCATCTGCGTCCTTCTCCCTCGCTTTCAGCTCACGATCGCAGCCGGCGATCGGTCTGAGCTTCTGCACACGCCCACAGCGCTCGCTCCAGAGCCTGGCGGCGTCCAGCAGGTGGGAGAAGTGTCGATCGCGGCGGAGGCGTTCGGAGTACACGCCGGGATGCGTTTGGGAGAGGCACTCGCCCGCTGTCCCAAGTTGACCCTCGTGCCTCCTGATCCCGCCGGTGTCGCAGACATGTGGGAGCGGTTGCTCGTTCGGTTGGAGTCGATCGGGGCGGCAGTCGAGCCTGAGCGACCTGGTCTCGTCTGCTTCGACGCGCGAGGACTCCTGCGACTGCATGGAGGTGGGATGCTGGTCACGAACGAGGGCGAGCGGGTCAAGGGAGTGTTGGCAGCGGCTCGACGAGCTCTCCTTATGCCGGCTCGCTACGGCGTGGCGCCGTCGCGGTTTGCGGCCGTGGCGGCGGCGACGCGGGCTCGGGTGCGCCGCCCGGTGATCGTCTCGGGGGATCGCGACCAGGCGCGCGCCTTTCTCGCATCGCTACCGGTGGGGTTGCTCAGAGCGCGGCCGGCGCTCGCCGAGCTGCCAGAAGCGCTCGAGCGTCTTGGCATCGGCACGCTCGGTGAGCTGGCCGAGGTTGCGCCCGAGGCGCTCGCCGATCGCTTCGGCAACGCCGGCCTGATGGCTCATGAGCTGGCGAACGGGGGCGATTGCGCGCTGAGCCCGCGCCCTGCGGGCGAGTATCTGCGCGAGTCACTCGAGTTGCCGGAGGCTGCATCCGGCACACAGCTGGAGCGCGGCCTGGGGCTGCTGATCGATCGCCTGCTCGCACGTCGGGAGCGGAGAGGACGGACGCTGCGAGCGGTTGTGCTTTCCGCGGTGCTGGTCGAGCAGGGTGGAACATGGCGCGAGCAGGTGGTCTTTCGAGAAGCGCTTGCCGACCCGGTGCGGATGCGCCTTGCGCTGGCCCCCCGTCTTGCGCTGATGCCGGCGCCGGCGGAAGAGCTGAGGCTCGCGGTCGAGCGGTTCGGACTCCCGACGAGCGATCAACGCGCGTTACTCGAGGACCCGGCAGCAGCACGGATGGCGCGCCTTCGTGAGGCGATTCGTCAAGCGCGCGCCGCGGCCGGGCCCGACGCCGCGCTGCGTGTGCTGGAAGTCGATCCGGAATCGCGCTTCCCTGAGAGGCGAGCGGTACTGGCCCCGTTTGAGGGATGAAGTGCAGGAAGCGGTGGCGATTGACGGGGTGGGACGGAATCGAAGCCGAGCGAGTCCGGCGTGAGAGGCCATGAACGGTCCGCGGAGACTCTCCATTCCGCGTCGTGTCGCGGTCGACGCGGGCGACGACGGCCGGCCTCTCGTGGTTGGTAGCCGTGTAGTCGATGTCATCCGCGAGTCCTGGCTGGTCGAGGATCGTTGGTGGACCGACCGTCCGCTACGCCGTCGCTACTGGGAGGTCGTCACCACGTGCGGACGCGACGAAGTTGTCTTCCACGACCTGGAGAGTGGGAGGTGGTGGAGGCAGCGGTGACCCCCGATCACGCATCACCGCGTGCGAGCGAGGACTCCTAAACTGGCCACGATGTCTCCTTCGCCCCCCGCACTCGACCCCGGCCCCGTCGCCATCGGCACGTGGAGCGGCGGTCGCTTCATGCGCTTCGGCGAGCCCCTCGACGACGAGCGCTTCATCTCGCTGATCACGCCGGACGATTCGATCCGGACTCTGATCACGGCCGACGTTTACGGCACCGGCGAGGCCGACAGGATGCTGGGCCGCGCGATCGCCGGCTGCCGACGGGATCGGATCTGCATCGTCGGAGCGGTAGGCCACGACTTCTACACCGGCAGGCGCGAGGGCGCCAAGGGCTTTCCGCGGTTCACCGATCCGGCCCTGCGTGACGCATCCGAGTATGAGGGCTACCTGCGGATGGCCACCGAGCGCAGCCTCGAGCGGTGCGGTATCGACAGCTTCGACCTTCTGCTGCTGCACAACCCCGACCGGCGGGGTTACGAGAGCGAGGCGGTGTGGGACGGGATGGCCGCACTTCGGGCCGATGGCCTGACGCGAGCGATTGGCGTGGCCCCTGGACCGGCCAACGGGTTCACGCTGGATCTGATCGATTGTCTCGAGCGGTTCGGCGCGCTGATCGACTGGGCGATGATCATCCTCAACCCGCTCGAGCCCTGGCCCGGAGAGCTGTGCCTCGGTGCCGCGTCGACGGCCGCGGTGAAGGTGATCACGCGTGTGGTCGACCACGGCGGCCTGTTCTTCGACGACGTCCTGCCCGGGCAGGAGCTCGATCCTCACGATCACCGCAGCTTCCGCCCCGCGGGCTGGATCGAGACCGGGCGCGACCGCCTCAACGCGATGCGTCCGATCGCCGAGCGAGCCGGGCTGACGATGATCCAGCTCGCCTGCCAATGGAACCTCGCTCATCCCCCGGTCGCGTGCGTCGTTCCCACCCTGATCCAGGAGGTGGGCCCGTCCGCTCGCCCGGTCCAGGACAAGCGCGCCGAGCTCGCGGCCCTGCCCTCCGAGATGCGGCTCTCGAGCGAGGACGTCAAGGCGATCCACTTTCTTGGTGACAACCACGGGTGCATGGCACTGAAGGGCGCAAGCCCGGAGCACTCAGGCGAGGAGAAGCCCGACCGCTGGGACATGGACGAGCGGCTCGAGGGAGTCGCACGACGGTGGGGAATCGAACCCGACCGAGATCTGGCCCACGTCGCTCTGGCCGACCGATGACCGACCTGACCTACGTCGCGCTGGCCGACCGATGACCGAGCCCTTGACCGGTGGATGCGGTTGCGGCGCGGTGCGGTTCGAGGTGACGGAGCCCCTTGTGGCTGCGGGCTACTGCCACTGCACGCGCTGCCAGCACCGGACCGGTACCGCCGCCGCGATCAGCGCGAGCGTGAAACCGGGATCGTTCCGCGTCGTCTCAGGCGAGGACAGGCTGCGGGCGTGGAAGCCGGCGGGTGGATTCGAGAAGTGGTTCTGCGGCGACTGCGGCTCGGCCCTGTTCAGCCGAAACCCCGACGATCACGAGCAGGTCGGCGTGCGCCTCGGTGCGTTCGACCGAGATCCCGGCGTTCGGCCCTCCTGGCACCAGTTCGTCGGCTACGCGGCTCCTTGGGAGCCGATTCCCGACGATGGTCTGCCGCGGTATCTCGAGGGCGGGTGACGGACTGAACCTCTGACAACCGTCC
>JAFASF010000368.1 GCA_019244745.1 Solirubrobacterales bacterium
TGATCACCGCGCAGGCCCAGAACGAGATCGAGAACGCGACGTGCCCGGTGCTGGTGGTGCCGCGCGGCGTGACGATCGAGTTCGCGGCGCCGCTGTACGTCAGCTGAGCGATCGGGTCTGACCGCGCCGCCCGGGTAAGGGTTCGTAGGAAAATAAGGTTGGTGCTGAGGCGGTCTGGGGACGAGCGGGGCGGTGCGAGCGGACGGCGTGGCGCAGCAGCGCTGCGCGAGCCGGCCGATCGGGCCGAATCCGCGAAGTCATCCAGGCCGAATTCAGTGCCTACATTATTTTTCTGCGAGCCCTAACGTCGGGCGGCGTGCGGACGCTGGTCATCTCTGACCTCCACCTCGGCGCGCGCCTTCGCAACAGCGTGCTCACGCGCCCCGAGCCGCTGCGCGCGCTGCTCGGCGCGCTCGACGGGGTGCAGCGGCTCGTGCTGCTCGGCGACATCGTCGAGTTGATGGAGCGCCGCGGGAGCGAGGCGATGGAGGAGGCCGAGCCGGTGCTGCGTGCGATCGGCGAGCGGCTCGGCCCGGATCGCGAGGTGATCGTCGTCCCCGGCAACCATGACCGTCCGTTGGTCGGCGGCTGGCTTCGAGCTCACTTGCCGGTAGTGGCTCCGGACAGCGCGGTGCCTCTCGACGCTTCTGCACCGCTGGCGGCGTTGGTTTCGTCGTTGCGACCCGCCCGAGTCCGCGCGCATTATCCGGGCGTGTGGCTCGGAGAGCGTGTATGGGCGACACACGGCCATTACCTGGACCGCCATCTGCTGCCCGAGTCGGCGTTCGGGATCGCCCGGGGTCGGCGCGATCGATGGCCGTGCGCGGCTGCCACTCCGGAGCAATACGAGCTTCGGGGGGCCGGGTCCTCGATCACGCGCATCGAGGCGCTGCTGACTCGCTCGCTGCCGCGGCCGCTGGCGGCGCTGGTCGAGGACCTGGCGGAGTTGCTGCGCGCGGCGACCATGCCGGGTGTCCCGAAGCGCCTGTTCCATCGCCGCCTGGCGCCCCTGCACGCGATGGCGTTGGGCCTTCAGATGCGCCGCGCGAGCATCCCCGCGGTGTTGCGGGTCGCGCTCAGCCTCGCGATCGACGCGGATTGGGTGTTGTTCGGACACGTACACCGGCTCGGGCCCCTCGAGGGCGACCGCGCGCTTCAGTGGCAGGGAGCGGGCGGACAGCCGATGGTCGCGAACACGGGCTCGTGGGTGTACGAGCCGCTGCTCGTGCACAACGCTGCGCCCCCGCATCCTTATTGGCCGGGCGGGGCGGTCGTTCTCGAGCCCGGTCGCGCGCCTCGGGCCGTGGGGCTGCTCGACGACCTCGAGGCGGGCCTGTTGCACTGACCGGCCCCCTCTCCCCTACTACTACTACTACTACTCGAGGATCAGATGGCTGTCTCCGAACTCGTGCCAGAGGTAGCCGTGTGCGAGCGCGTGCGCGTAGGAGGCTTGGAGCAGGTCCGACCCGGCGGCGGCCTCGAGCATCAACAGGTGAGACGCCTCCGGCTCGTGCCAGCCGGTGAGGAGGCCGTCCACGGTCCACAGTCCGCGCTCGGGGGTGATGACCAGGCCCGTCCAGCCCGCGTGTGAGCTGATCGTGCCGTCCGGGCTTGCGACGGTTTCGAGCGCCCGGATCACGGTCGTACCCACCGCGACGATCCGCCCGCCCCAGGCGCGGACCGCATTCGCCAGCCGCGCGGTTTGCTCGGGGACATCAAAGTACTCGGGGAAGGGAGGTTCGTGGCGCTCCGGCGAGGAGACGCCGGCGTGCAGCGTGACCGGCGCGATCAACACACCGCGGGCGGCGAGTCGGGTGATCAGTTCGGGTGTGAACGGCCGGCCGGCGCTTGGCATCTCGGCGCTCCCCGGCGTCGTGGCGTACACGTTCTGATAGGTGGCCAGGGGCCAGGCCTGCCGCACGTAGCCGTAGCGGATCGGCTCGCCGTGGCGGGCGAGATAGTCGTTGGGCGATTCGGCAGCGTGGACGCGGGCGAGCATCAGTCGCGCGCCGGATGCGTACGGCGCGACGAGCTCGACCGTCGCGCCTCCCGCGAGTCGCAGGATCTCCCCGGTCCGCGCGCGGACCGGCCTCGCCCCGTCGACGCTGCGCAGCTCGACCACGCGCCAGGACTCATCAAGGCGCGGAGCACGGGTGGCGAAGTGGAGTTTGATCTGGTCGCCGTCCTCGCGGCGCCCGGGGACCGCGGCCGGGAGGGTCGCGGAGACGTTGATGACGAGCAGGTCTCCCGGACTGAGGATTTCCGGAAGCGCGCCGAACCTAGCATCGGTGAGGGACCGGTCGTTGCGCCGTGCGATGAGCAGCTGCACGCCGTCGCGTTGCAGCCCGCGCGCCTCGGGAGGTTCGCGGGCCTCGAGCGCTGCCGGGAGCTCAAACGCGGGCATGGTCATGCGGGCACCCCGCCGGCGTTGCGGGTTCCGAGCTCCGGCGCCCGGTAGCGGCCGCTCGGCAGCCGCCCCTCGATCAGCGCGAGCAGGCCGGGGATACTGTCTTCCGGCGGCGGACGATCGGAGATGTCCTCGCCGGGGAACGCCTCCTGGTGCAACTGCGTGCGCATGTCCCCCGGGTCGGCGGCGTAGACGCGAAGCGCGGGTTGCTCGGCGGCCAGGATCGCGGACAGCTGCTCGAGCGCCGCCTTCGAGGACCCGTAGCCGCCCCATCCTTCGTAAGGCTCGACGGCGGCGTCGGAGGTGACGTTGATGATCGCGGCGCCGTCGGGCATGCGGGGCAGGACGAGCTGGGCGAGCGCGATCGGCGCCGTTACGTTGACCTCATATACGCGCTCGAGCGCGTCGAGCGGGTAATCGGCGAGGGCGGGTTGAGGGCTGGGACCGAGGATGCTCGCGTTGTTGACGAGCAGGTCGACCTCGTCGCCCGCAGCCGCGACCAGCGCCCTGCGATGCGAGTCGTCGCTCACGTCTCCGGAAATTGCGACGACTTCGGTGATCGCGCCGAGCTCACGCGCGGCACGTTGGAGGGCGGTGCTGCCACGGGCATCGATCACGAGGCCCCAGCGCCGCTCTGCGAGCGCGCGGGCGAGCGCCAGACCGAGGCCGCGTGAAGCACCGGTGATGATGGCTAGAGACATGCCCCGACCGTACGTCGGGAGCGGTAGGGCTTTCCAGCGGTAATTGGTCCTAAGACCTCGGTCCGGACTCGCTGACCAGGCCTTCCCTGACGGCGAGCAGCGCGGCCTGAGTCCGATCGGTCACGTCGAGCTTTGCCAGCACGTGACCAACGTGCGTCTTGACCGTCTTCTCGGAGATCCCGAGAGCGAACGCGATCCGCTTGTTGGACTGTCCGCGGGCGATCAGCTCGAGCACCTCGTGTTCGCGGCGAGTGAGACGATCGGGGTCTGATGCGCTCGGGGTGGGGACGTCGGCGATCGCTCGGACGAGCCGGGCGGCGGCGGTGGGGTCGATGATCGCCTCGCCGGCGTGGGCAGCGCGAATCGCGCGCGCGAGCTCCGCGGGCTCGGCGTTCTTGAGCAGATAGCCGGCGGCGCCCGCCTGGATCGCGGGGAGAAGCCGGTCCTCGTCGAGAAAGCTCGTGAGCACGATCACCCGTGCGTCCGGGAGCAGATCGTGAAGGCGGCGCATCGCGGCGACTCCGTCGAGCTTGGGCATGACCAGGTCCATCAAGATCACGTCCGGACTGAGCTTCTGCGCGGATTCGACCGCCTCCTCGCCGTCGGCCGCCTCCGCGATCACCTCGACGTCGTCCTGGAGCTCGAGGAACGTGCGCAGGCCCTCGCGGACCACCGCGTGGTCGTCGACGATCAGCACGCGGATCACTGCGCCACCTCGAGGCGGATCGTCGTCCCCTTCCCGGGAGCCGATCTGATCTCCAGGCGGCCGCCGAGCTCGTGCGCGCGCTCCTCCATCGAGGTCAGGCCCAAATGGCGCGAGCGCAGCTCCGCCTGGTCTGGCGAAAACCCGACCCCGTCGTCTGTCACCTCGATCGTCAGCGCGCCGTCGTCGCTGTGCAGCCGGACTTGGACGTGCTCGGCGTTGGCGTGGCGAACGGCGTTGTGGAGAGCCTCGTGGGCGATGCGCAGAACGGCGAGGTTGCGATCCCCGTCGCCGTCGATCGGTCCGGCGGCTTGCAGGTCGATGTGAACACCGTGTACGTGGCGCAGCATCTCCACCTCCTTTTGGAGTGTCCCCACGAGGCCGTCGCGTTCGAGCTCGGGCGGACGCAGGCCGAGGATCAGGGAGCGAAGCTCATCGGCCGCCTCGCGGGCGAGCCGCTGCGTGCGCTGGATTTGCACTCCGGCGGCAGGGGGGTCGCGGTCGAGCTGCGCGGCCGCGGTCTCGGCCGCGAGCCTGAGGCTGAACAGCTTCTGGCTGACCACGTCGTGCAGCTCGAGCGCAAGGCGGTTTCGCTCCGAGACGATCGACAGCTCGCGGCTCTGCTCGTAGAGTCGGGCGTTGGTGATCGCGATTGCCGCGTGCGCGGCCAGAAGCTCGATCAGCTGCTGGTCGTCGGCGCCGAACGCCGGCGCGCCCTCCTTCTCCGTGAGGTAGAACGCGCCGATGATCCCCTCGGAGGAGACGATCGGGACGCCGAGGAACGACCGCATGTCGGGATGTTGGGTCGGCCACCAGCCACGAAACCGGGGGTTTTTGTGGATGTCGTCGGTCCGGTAGGGCGCGGCCACGTGGAGCATCGCCCCCAGCATTCCGTGAGTTCGGGGCAGCGGGCCCATGGCGGCGATCAGCTCATCGCTCATGCCGGAGACCAGGAACCGGCGAAAGCCGCCGCTGCCGTCCGGGATGCCGAGCGCCGCGTAGCGAGCGCCGGCGAGCTCTCGGGCGTGGTGCACGAGCCGTTGGAGCACCTCGTCGACCGAGAGCTTCGAGGCGACCGCGAGCACCGCGTCGCTCACGGCCTTCAGCGTGGGGCTGAGGGGTTCTGGCACGTACCTGACAATAGACTGGGTCCCATGCCACGGCACTGGATCTGGATGCAGGTTGCGATCGTGGTGGTCGTGCTCGCGGGAATGGTGATCGCGATCACGAAGCTCGCGTGAGTCAGTTCTGGCCTCGTCTTGCGGCAATCGATGTTCGCCTCGATCGTTGTCGGAACCGATGGATCCGAGACCGCTCGCGTCGCGCTTCGCGACGCGGTTGACCTCGCGCGGCGGTTCGGCCCGCGTCTCGCGATCGTCAGCGCCTACGAGCCGGCGCCCGAACAGCGCCTGCGCAGGCAGCGGCTCGAAGTGCCCGAGGACCTGCAGTGGATGGTCAATCCCCGAGCGGACACGGGGCACGAGTGGAATCCGGTCAGGTTCGCCGGCGCGGCGAGTGGCGAGCGGCCGACCCGATGGGGACCGTCGCGGCGCCGGCGTCGATCAAGCCGTAGCCGTAGTTCTGGTTCGGCTTGGACCCGCCGAGCGGCTGGGCGGTCTGCTCGAGGCGCATCAGCACCTGATCCGGTGTCGGATGCCGGCCGAGCACGCCGCTGGCGATGACCAAGGCGGCGGTCGCGGACACGTGCGGGGCGGCCATCGAGGTGCCGAACCAGTCGCCGGGAAGGCCGAATGCCCCGGGGTTGGACGGATTGACGAGGGTCATCTGGTAGATGTTCGGCAGGTTGCGGTTGGGGTGGCAGTTGGGATCGTTCAGGGCGTTCGAGTCATCGCCGCCGCCGGGGGCGACAAGCGCCAGCCCCGGCCCGCCGTCCGAGTAGAGAGCCAGGCAGCGATCGCGGGTGGTGGCTCCCACCGCGATCACGTCCGGCACTCGGGCGGGATACGCGACCTGCTCGGTGCTGTCGTTGCCGGAAGCTCCGACCACGATCACGCCGCGCCGGTGGGCGAACCGAATCGCGCTGATGATGTCCGGGATGTCCGCGGACGTCACGGCGAGGTCGAACTCGAGGCTCAGGTTGATCACCTGTGCTCCGTGGGTCGCGGCATACCGGATGCCCGCCGCGATCGTCGCCGCGTCACCGGTCCCGTCCGCATCGAGCACCCGTACCGGCATGAGGGTTGCTCCGTACGCCAAACCGGTGAGCCCCAATCTGTTGTTCGTGGTTTCGGCCACCGTGCCGGCGACGAACGTGCCGTGGCCCTCGCGGTCGAGCGCGTACGGGTCGGTGCACCTGCCCCTGGAGATCGAGCCCGCCACGAGGTCGCACGGATCGATGAACCTCGTCTCGGAGAAATCCGGCGATTTACGGAACTGATGCCAGCTGCGATAGGCCACTCCGGTGTCGAGGATGGCGACCGTGACGCCCCGGCCGCCGGGGCGGTGGTCGGCGATCAGGTTGGCCCACGCCTCGGGCGCGTTCACCCCGGCGGCGCCGAGGAAGTTCCATTGCAGTTGTTCCCAGCCCCCCGCGAAGTTCGTCCGGCCCCGGTCGTCGGGAATCCACTCGCCGTCGGCGTGGGCGATGAAGTTCGGCACCACGTACGCGACGCCCGGCTGGCGGCGCAGCGATGCGATCGCCTGCGCCACGCTGACGCCTCTTGGGAGCCGCATCACCTGAGCGCCGGCCGTGGCTCCCGATCCGCCGGGGGCGGCGGCCGCGATCGCCCGCACGCCCATCCGCGTAGCCGCGTCCCTGACAACCGTGGGAAGAGGTCCCTGGGTGTAGCCAACCACGACCTCCCCCGGCACGTACCGCGCCGCGCGCGCCTGGGCTGTGGTGACGATCGCGGGCACCGCGGCGGCCGCGGCCAGCGCGGCCACGCAGAGTCGACGGATGGTGCGTAAAGAGATCATGGTTGACGGCACGGCCTGCTGGCCCCCGGCGGTTAAGACATCATCGGCGGCCGAAAGTTTCCCCCATCGGTGGTGCCGCTCCAAGCCATGAGCTCCCACTTCTTTCCCAAAGACGAGTACTTCATGCGCCTCGCCCTGCGCGAAGCGGCCCTGGCGCTCGACCACGACGACGTACCCATCGGCGCGATCGTCGTCCAGGAGGGCGAGGTGATCGGGGCCGGCCACAACGAGCGCGAGCTGCGCGCCGATCCGACCGCCCATGCCGAGCTGATCGCGCTGCGCGAGGCGGCCCGCACGCTGAGCAGCTGGCGCATCCTCGAGGCGGTCATGTACGTCACGCTCGAGCCGTGCGCGATGTGCGCCGGCGCGATCGTGCTCGCCCGCCTGCCCCGGGTAGTGTTCGGCGCGACCGACCCCAAGGCCGGCGCCGCCGGGAGCGTGTTCAACGTCCTCGCTGAACCCCGCCTGAACCACCGGCCGCGGGTCGAGCGCGGCCTGCTGGCGGAGGAGTCCTCGGACTTGCTCCGCTCCTTCTTCGCGCCCCGTCGGGGCTAGGGTTGCCGGCTCGATCCGGAGCTACGTGCGGCGAGCGGCGCCCGTCCCAGCCCGCGACCCGTGCACTAACGTGTGAAGCGCCTACACCGGAGAGGTGGCAGAGCGGTTGAATGCGCCGGTCTCGAAAACCGGTTCGGGTCGTTTGGTCCGACGAGGGTTCGAATCCCTCCCTCTCCGTTAGCCGTCAAGTCCGGACATTTCTTCCCCACGGCCTAACTCAGGATTGCCCGCGAGCACGGGCGTTTCAGGCTCCGACTGCCCCGC
>JAFASF010000384.1 GCA_019244745.1 Solirubrobacterales bacterium
CGTCAACGCCTATGGTGTGCCGCGCCACCGGCACACGCCGGAGATCGAGCAGGAACTCGAAGCGCTCGGCGCACCCGTCACCGTCACTTTCACCCCGCACCTGCTGCCGCTCGACCAGGGCGAGCTCGTGTCCTGCTATGTGACGCCCGCGGACGGCGTGACCGGGGGCGATCTCGAAGAGCTGTACCGCGCGATGTACGAACGCGAGCCGTTCGTGGAGCTCGTGTCGGTGCCGCCCGGCGTGCGCGATGTACGTGAGACGAATATGTGCCGCATATCGGCCCATCGCGACGAGCGCAATGGCCGCATCATCGTGTTCGCCGCGATCGACAACCTATGGAAGGGGGCGGCGTCGCAGGCAGTCCAGAACCTCAACCTGATGTTCGGGCTACCAGAAGGGCAGGGGATCCGGTGACCACCACCGCGCCGTTCTTCCGCTCCCGCTGGGTCCAGGCGCCAGCCGACGTGGCCGAGCTCCCGGGCGGGCTTCCGAAGGGGTTCAGAGCCGCCGGCGTCGCCTGCGGGATCAGGGAGAGCGGCGCGCTCGACCTGGGCATCATCGTCTCGGACGTACCCGCGACGACCAGCGCGGCGCGCTTCACGAGCTCCGGGACCCAGTCCGCACCCGTATTGCTCTGTCGCGACCACTGCCGGCTCGATGCGGTCCGCGCCATCGTGGTGAACTCCGGCAACGCGAACGCGGCCACCGGAGGTCGCGGTCTCGAGCACGCAGCAGGAATGCAGGCTCAGACCGCGAGCGCGTGCCGGATCGAGTCCGCGGAGTCCGTCGCGGTCGCGTCGACCGGGGTCATCGGGGTGCCGCTTCCGATGGATTCGGTGACGCGTGGAATCGCTGCGGCCGCCGATCAGCTGAAAGCCGACGGCGACGCCGACTTTGCCGAAGCGATCCGGACCACCGACGCCTATCCAAAACGTTGCTGCCTGGACGTAGTGCTGGGCGGTGACACCGTTCGCGTAACCGCGGAGGCCAAGGGCGCAGGAATGATCGCACCGGGCTTCGCCACCCTCCTGGTCTTCGTGCAGACCGATGCGCACCTGTCTCCGGAGACCTGCGACCTGCTCCTTGGGGTCACCGTCAAGCGCTCGTTCGAGCGCATCAGCGTCGACGGCCAGCTGTCGCCGAGCGACACCGTGATCCTGCAGTCGAGCGGCGCCTCGGGCGTGCGCATCGAACCCGAGACCGACGACGAACTTCGCTTGGGGGAGGTGCTCGACGCGATGCTGCGCCAGCTCGCGCTCGACGTGGTCCGCGACGGCGAGGGCGCCCGCCGGGTCGGTCGGGTGGTGGTTCGCGGCGGGGACGCGACGGCGGTGAGCGCGGCGGCGCGCGCGGTCGCCAACTCCTCGCTGGTCAAGACCGCGCTCTACGGAGGCGATCCGAACTGGGGCCGGATCGTTCAGGCCGTCGGCGCGGTGCTCCCGGATACGGCGCCGCTCGCCGTCGATGTCGCGATCGAGGGCGTGGAGGTGTGCGCTCGGGGCTCCTGCGTTCCACACGACCGCGACGCGCTGACCGACGCCGTCCAGGGTGACGAGATCGAGTACGAGGTGGGCTTGCCGGGCGAGGGCGCCGAGACCGAGCTGTTCTTCTCCGACCTCGGGCACGAGTACGTGACGATCAACGCCGAGTACACAACGTGACCGGGCCCGGCGTGGGGAAGGTGTGGGCGGCGTGAGAGACGTCGCCACGCTTCTCGAGGCGCTCCCGTACATCCGCGAGTTCCACGGCAAGACGGTCGTGATCAAGTACGGCGGCGCGGCGATGACCCAGCCTGCGCTCAAGGAGGAGTTCGCGCGCGACGTGGTGCTGCTCAAGTACGTGGGGATGAACCCGGTGGTGGTCCACGGCGGCGGACCCGAGATCACCGGGTACATGCAACGACTGGATCTGCCGGTTCAGTTCATTGATGGGCTGCGGGTGTCGGACGCGCAGACGGTCGAGGTGGTGAAGATGGTGCTGGTGGGCAAGGTCAACAAGGACATCGTGCTGCTGATCAACCGCCATGGCCAGCCGGCGGTGGGCCTCTGCGGTGACGACGGCCTGCTGTTCCAGGCCAGCCGGCAGACCTCGCCGAGCGGTCGGGACATCGGGTTCGTGGGGAGGATCGATCGCGTGGACGTGGAGGTGCTGACGCACGTCGCGCAGGACTACATCCCGGTCATCGCGAGCGTGGGCGCGGACCGCGAAGGCAACTCCTACAACATCAACGCCGATGAGGCGGCCGGCGCGGTGGCGGCAGCGCTGGGCGCCTACAAGCTGATGTTCCTCACGGACGTACCGGGGTGGCTGCGTGACCCCGCGAACCCCGAGAGCGTCATCTCCGAGGTCGGAGCGGACATGGTCAGGGAAGCGCTGCCGGCGGTTGCCGGGGGCATGCGGCCGAAGCTCCAGGCGTGCGTGGATGCGATCGCGGCCGGCGTCACCTACGCCCACATCGTCGATGGCCGGGTCGCGCACTCGCTGCTGCTCGAGCTGTTCACCGACGCGGGTCAGGGCACGAAGATCGGGTCCGGGCAATGAGACTCGCCGGGCTTCACGCTCCCGAGGCGGCGACGTGAGCCTCGCCGAGCTCCAAGCGCTCGAGGCGGCGCACGCCATCCCCACCTACGTGCGCAACCCCGTGGAGTTCGTGCGCGGGGAGGGCTGCAGGCTGTGGGATTCCGAGGGACACGAGTACCTCGACTTCCTCGCCGGGATCTCGGTGCTGAACGTCGGCCACTGTCACCCGCGCGTGGTCCAGGCG
>JAFASF010000071.1 GCA_019244745.1 Solirubrobacterales bacterium
TCGGCGACCTCTCGACGGACCTGGCGGCGATCTGAGGCCCCCGCAAGCCCGCCACGGAAGCGGAGCTGACAGCAGCTGCGGGGGGAGGATTCGAACCTCCGTCTCCCGGTCCAGAGCCGGGCGTCGCTGCCACTGGACTACCCCGCAGAGCCAACCGATCGGCTGTCGCTCCAGGCGTGCCAGACCGAACGTGGCGGGGCAAGTATAGAAGCGGACGACCTTTCGCCTCCTAGGCAGCGGGCTGTCATCACCTCCCGAGCCCGGCGACAGCGCTCGCGTACACCCGGGACTGGGGCGGCCATCTTCTGTCCGGCTCCCATGCGAACATATGTTCGCATGGGAGCTCCAAAAAGACCCACCGGAGCGACGCGTCAGGCAGTAGCCGAGTATGTGTCAAAAGGATTCTCGGGAGCAGAGATTGCGCGTCTGCTCGGTGTTTCCAAACCCACCGTCTGCTTTCACCTCCGCGTGTTGGGTGTACCCGCATCGGTGGACTTCGCGAAGCGATACGACTGGGACGCCGTCCGCGCGTACTACGACCCCGGCAACTCGATGACGATGTGTATGCGGCTATTCGGATTCAGTCGCAACGCCTGGCGGGACGCCATCCGTCGCGGCGTGATCTCACCGCGCCCCCGCCTCGAGCCCCTTGAGGCGTTGCTTGGCCGAGACAGGCGTCGCAACCGCCACCACGTCAAGCTCAGGTTGCTCGGAGCGGGATTGAAGGAGCACCGGTGCGAGCAATGCGGTCTGAGCGAATGGCGTCGAAGGCCTCTCTCGCTCGAACTCCATCATGTCAACGGTGACGGCCGTGACAATCGTCTCGAGAACCTGCTCCTGCTGTGCCCCAACTGCCACAGCCAGACAGATACCTGGGGAGGCCGCAACAAAGCAACTATGACCCGCGCTTGACTTTGAATCGCCGCCACCGCCGCCGGTGTTGACACTCGCACACCGGTGTTTTGCCGGCCGATCTTCGGCGGGCTGCCCGAGCTGGCGATGTCGCCGTGCGCAAAGACCATGTCGGCAAGCGCACGGCCGATCGTCTCGGCGTTGCGCGTGTCCTCTCGTCACTCCGGGTCGACAAACCGGGCTGGCTCTCTCGTGAGCCCCGCGGTCACGGCAGCGAGCTGGTTCGGCGATCCGATTAGCGAGCGCTGGATTTCTGCCTCCAGCGCGAGCGTCGCGCGCGTACGCCCGCTCCAACCCTCGTCGAACAGGCGCTTGGCCCCCCGCACCGCGTCGGGCGACTTGCTCGCGATCTCGCGCGCCAGCTCACGCGCGGCACCGAGCGGGTCCTCGGCCACGTGAGTGACGATCCCCAGCCCATGCGCCTCGCTCCCGCTGATCACGCGTCCCGTATAGGCGAGCTCCTTGGCGACGTCGATGCCGACCAACCGCGGCAGGGTGCGGGTGATCGACATGTCGGGGATCAGCCCCCACCTGATCTCCATCACCGACAGTCGCGCGTCCGGGGCGGCGATCCGGACGTCCGCCGCGAGCGCGATCTGTAATCCCCCGCCGAAGCAGCTGCCGTGGACCGCGGCGATCACGGGAACCGGCAGGCGCAGCCACTCGAACGCGGCGCGCTGAAACCAGTTCGGCGGCTCCTCCCGCAGCGCGTCGGTCAGGCCGGCGAGGCCGCCGTCGCGGCCGACGACACCGGCCACGTCGATTCCCGAGCAGAAGCTCGGCCCGTCGCCGTGCAGCACCACCGTCCGCAGCCCCGGCTCCGAAGCGACCCGCTCGGCAGCGCCGATGATCCCCTCGAACATCGGGATGTCGAGCGCGTTGTGCTTATCCGGGCGTGCCAGCGTGACGGTGGCCACGTGGTCGGCCACCTCGATCCGGACGCGCTCCTCGCCCATAAAAGCCCAAACCGGCTATTGGGCCGGACCGACCTCGACCTCGTCGCCGATCCGCACCACTCCCTCCCGGACCACCTCGCCGTAGATCCCGAACGGAAGCGGCTCGCTCGTCTCGAGCTCGCCTCGATAGCTCCGCAGGATGTCGAGCGTGGGGAGGTCGATGACGCCGGTCTCGGGGTCGCGGCTGGTCGTCAGGCACCGGCCCGCGTGGCCGACCCATCCCACGACCGCGTCGCCGATCCGGGTGCGCGATCCCACCCATCCGTCCTCGGCATGGGCAGGCACCCCGTCGACCTCGATCAGCATCCGGAACCGGCGAGCGTCGACGTCTCGCTCGCCGCCCTCGGCGGCCAGTCGCGCCAGCGACGCGCGCGAGATCAGGGAGGCCACGCCGGGCTCGAGGCGGTCGACCGCGGAACCGTTCGCCTCGACCAGCCGCACCGGTCGCCGGGCATACTCGCTGAGGGCCGCCGACCACGGCCCGTCGATCAGCCGGGCTCTGGCGGTTTTCGAGAAGAAGCGCGTGGTGACCTCCGCACCCGGCGTGACCTCGTCCTCGAGCACGCGCCCGTCCGGGAACGTCAATCGCAGCCGCCGCCCCGATTCTGAGGACTCGGAGTAGTCCGCCACCAGCGCACACAATTCCCCGAGGCGCTTTCCGTTCAACAGGTGATCGCGGGCGTCGATCAGGTAGAAGCGCCGGTTCTCGCGCACGCCCCCTCGCTCCAACCGAATCTGCTCCACGCCGCGCAGGCGGGTGCTCTTGACCGGCGTGATGGCGAGTCCCGTCACCGTGATCGACATCGGTAGTCCGGGACCATACGGAAAGCGCCGGAAAACATCCGCCTAGAGCTAGGCCGCGGCCTGCTCGGCCCAGTCGCGGTACAGGCGCCAGTAGCGCCCGCCGGCATCCAGAAGTTCCTCGTGGGTCCCCTGTTCGACCACGCGCCCGTGCTCGAGCACGACGATCCGGCCAGCCCCCCGGATCGTCGAGAGCCGGTGCGCGATCACGATCGCGGTCCGGCCGGCGAGCAGTCGCCGCATCCCCTGCTCGATCAGGCTCTCGGTATGGACGTCGACGTTCGAGGTGGCCTCGTCCAAAACCAAAATCCGGGGATCGGCGACCAGGGCCCGGGCGAACGCCAGCAGCTGGCGCTGACCGGCCGACAGCTGAACCCCGCGCTCGCCGACCTCGGTGTCGTATCCGTGCTCGAGCTCGGCGATGAACGAGTCGGCACCGACCGCGTGGGCGGCGGCGGCGATCTCCTCGTCGGTCGCCGAGGGTCGCCCGAAGGAGATGTTCTCGCGGACCGTGCCGCTGAACAGGAAACCCTCCTGGGGGACAATCCCGAGCTGCGACCGGAGCGAGTGCGCGGTGACCGCTTGCAGGTCATGGCCGTCTACCAGGACCCTCCCGCAGGTCGGGTCGTAGAAGCGCGCAACGAGCTTGGCGAACGTGGATTTGCCGGCCCCGGTTTCGCCAACCAGGGCGACCGTCTGCCCCGCTGGTATCACCAGGTCGATGTCGCGCAGCGCCCACTCGCCGTCGTCGTCTGAGCCGTAGCGGAAGGAGACCTCATCGAAGCGCAGCTCGCCCCGCACCCGCGGCAGGGCGGGGGCCCCCGGGGCGTCGACGATTTCCGGCTCCTCGTCGAGCAGATCGAAGATCTTGTCGAGCGCGGCCATGCCTGACTGGTAGGTGCTGTAGAGCTGCGAGAGCTGCTGGATCGGGTCGAAGAAGTTGTTGAGCGCGGCGATGAACGCGAACACCACGCCGGTCGAGGTGTGCCCCTTGATCGCCTCGATCCCACCCACCACCAGGATCTCGACCGTGACCAATGCGGACAGCAGCTCGACCCCAGGGAAGTACGCCGCATTCAGGTTAACCGTGGTCATGTTCGCCTTGCGGTTGTCCTCGTTGAGCTCGCGGAAGCGGGCGATGTGCTTGGGCTCCTGTCCGAACGCGCGCACGACCCTGATTCCCGACAGCGACTCCTGGAGGTAGCCGGTGATCAACGCGATCTTCTCCCGCGTGAGCCTCCAGGCGTCCGCCGAAGCGATCCTGAACGCCAGCCCGCCCGCCGCCAGGATCGGCAGAGCGAGGAACGTCAGCAGGGCCAGGTGCGGGTCGAGCACAAACAGGATCACGATCACCCCGATCAACGTGAGCCCCGACTGGAACAGCGTCGCGATTCCGTCCGAGATGAGCTGGTCGAGCGCCTCGACGTCGTTGGTGAGGCGGGAGATGATCACCCCGGCCCGGTTTCGCGAGTAGAACCCGATCGAGAGGCGCTGAAGGTGGGCGAACAACCGAATGCGGAGATCCTGCAAGGCTCTCTGCCCCACCCAGCCGACGAGGTACGTCTGCGCGTAGGAGGCGACCACATAGAGGACCGCCGACAAGAGGAACAAACCGACGATCAGATCCAGCGCGCCTATGTCGTGCCGGCTGATGCCGTCATCGATGGCGAGCTTCGCCAACGGTGCAGGCGCGAGCGCCGCCCCGGTGGCGGCGACCAGCGACACGAACATCGCGAGCACCCGCCAGCGGTATGGAGCAAGCAGGTCGATCAGCCCGCGGAGCTTTCGCCCACGGCCTCCGGTCTGGCGCAGTCGGCGCCTGATATCCGCGAAGCGGCTCATAGCCCTGCCACCTGTGCCTCGAGCGGCTTACGCGTCAGGAACACCTGGTCGGGCATCCCCTGCTCGACGATCTCGCGGTACAGCGGCGAGCGTTCGAGCAGCTCGTCGTGGTCGCCCTGGGCCGCGACCTGCCCATCCTCGAGCACGACGATCTCGTCGGCGAGCGCGATCGTCGAGAGCCGGTGGGCGATCACGATCGTCGTTCGCCCCTCCATCACGGCTTGCAGCGCCTGCTTGATCCCGTACTCGGTGGACGCGTCGACCGACGACGTCGCGTCGTCGAGGATGAGGATCCGCGGATCCGCGAGGATCGCCCGCGCGATCGCGATCCGCTGACGCTGGCCGCCCGACACCGTCAGTCCGCGCTCGCCGATCAGCGTGTCGTAGCCGTCGGGGAGCGCGGCGATGAAATCGTGCGCCTGTGCCGCGCGCGCGGCGCGCTCCACGTCCTCGCGGGTCGCCTCGGGACGGGCATAGGCGATGTTCTCGTGCACGGTCGCCGAGAACAGAAACGGATCGTCGTTGACGGTGGCGATCGCCCGCCGCAGGCTCAGCAAATCCACCGAGCGCACGTCGGCACCGTCGATCTCGACTCTCCCCTCTGTGGCGTCGTAGAGCCGCGGGAGCAGCGACACGAGCGACGTCTTGCCCGACCCCATCGCGCCCACGAGCGCGACCGTCGTTCCGGGCTCGATCTCGAGGTCGATGTCGCGCAGCACGGGTCGAGCGGCTCCATCGAACGTGAGCCCCACGCCGTCGAGAACCACGTGTCCCCGGCCCGGGGGCAGCGACGGAGCACCAGCGGGCGTGGTCATCTGCGGCTCCCGGTCGAGCAACTGGAAGATCCGCGCGCCGGAGGCCGTCGCGCGCTGGGCGGCACTGAGCATGTACCCGAGCGTCCGCATCGGGGAGATGAGGATCAGCAAGTAGGCGTAGAACGCGGTGAACTGGCCGAGGGTCAGCGAACCGTGGACGACATCGCGGCCGCCGACGAACAGGATCAGCGCGAGCCCGATGTTCGGCAAGAAGCTGATTGCGGGGGCGAACCTGGCCTGGATCTTGGTCGCGTACACCGCCTGGTCGAACACCCTCGCGACCGAGTGGCGGAAACCGTTGAGCTGGCGCTTCTCCTGCGCGAACGCCTTGACGACCCGGATCCCGGAGATGTTCTCCTCCGCGTCGGCAGTCACCTCGGCGATTCGCTGCTGCACCTCCTGGAGCGCCGGCCGGGACCGGCGTCCGTACATAAAGGCGATCAGCACCACGAACGGCAGCGGCGCGAGCGCGAGCGCCGCCAACCCCGGCTGGAGCACGAACATCGCCACCGCCGCGAGCAGCAGCGACAGCAGCGACTGAGCGATGAAGATCAACCCGTATCCGAGGAAGAAGCGCACCGACTGCAGGTCGACGGTCGCGCGAGACATCAGCTGCCCGGTCTGCTGACGGTCAAAGAACGAGAGCTCGAGGCGCTGCAGATGCCCGTAGAGCCGGTTTCGGAGGTCCACCTCGACTCCCAGCGATACCCGCCCGGCCACGAGCCGGCGAAAGACGCTCAGCACGAGCCGCGCCAGCCCGGCCGCCACGATCGCGATCGCCCACAGCATCAGCCCTTGCCGGTGATGCGCTCGGATCGCGTCGATGGCTCGCCCGGTCAGGTACGGGATCAGGACGGTCGACCCCATCGCACCTGCGGCGAGCAAAAACGACCAGGCGACGCTCTTGCGATAGGGGCGTAAGAATTCGAGGAGCCGTCTGAACGTAGTCACTTCATAAAGTATAGTGAACGGCCTTGGGTGTGAACAGCTGGCCTCCCAACGGCTCGAGGAGGCCAGCTGTTCGCAACCCAAGGCTTTCCGGGAGCCGGCGGGTTGGCGAAACGAGTGCTCGGGGCATGGGTGGCGCTTAGCGCCGGGCGCGGCGCCTGCTGCGCGCGTTAGGCCCCGCGCCCAGCGCCTGCTGTTAGCCCCGCGGGCAGCAGGCGACGGGTGCCACCTAGGCTATTGGCGATCCGCCAATAGTTCCTGGTAGCATCGAAGGAACCCCCGATCAGGAGCAGCGAAAAACTATGAGCAACAGCGAAGCGCTGGTATTCGAAGCGATCCGAACCCCCCGCGGCCGGGGCAAGGTCAACGGCTCGCTGCACACGGTCAAGCCGGTCGACCTGGTCGTCGGCCTCATGCACGAGACGCTGATCCGCAACGATCACCTGGATCCGAAGCGGGTCGACGACGTGGTGCTCGGGTGTGTCTCGCCGATCGGCGACCAGGGCGCGGACATCGCGCGGGCCGCGGCCATCAAGGCCGGCCTGCCCGAGACCGTGGCCGGCGTCCAGCTCAACCGCTTTTGCGCCTCGGGTCTCGAGGCAGTCAACATCGCCGCCCAGAAGATCGCCTCCGGGTGGGAGGATCTGGTGATGGCCGGCGGCGTCGAGTCGATGTCGCGGGTGCCGATGGGCTCGGACGGCGGCGCCATGATCATGGACCCGGAGACGGCCTACGACGGGTCGTTTGTCCCGCAGGGGATCAGCGCGGACCTGATCGCGACGCTCGAGGCCTTCAGCCGCGACGACGTCGACGCTTACGCCGCGCGCTCCCAGGAAAGGGCGACGGCCGCCCAGTCTGAGGGCAAGTTCGACGACTCCGTGATCCCGGTCAAGGACTTGGGCGAAAACGTCGTCCTCGACCACGACGAACATATCCGTCCCGGCACGACAGTCGAATCGCTCGCGAACCTGAAGCCTTCATTCGCCACGATCGGTGACCTCGGAGGCTTCGACGCGGTCGCGCTCCAGAAGTACCACTGGATCGAGAAGATCGACCACGTGCACACCGCCGGCAACTCGTCCGGGATCGTCGACGGCGCGGCGCTGACACTGATCGGCAATGAGGAGGTCGGCAAGGAGCAGGGATTAACACCCAGGGCGCGCATCCTCGCGACCGCCGTCACCGGCGCCGATCCCACGATCATGCTCACCGGCCCGGCGCCGGCGAGCCTAAAGGCGCTCCAGAAAGCCGGGCTGACCGTCGAAGACCTCGACCTGGTCGAGATCAACGAGGCCTTCGCCGCGGTAGTACTGCGGTTCGTCAAGGACATGGGCCTCGACATGGAGAAGGTTAACGTCAACGGCGGGGCGATCGCGATGGGCCATCCGCTCGGCGCCACCGGCGCGATGATCCTCGGAACGCTGATCGACGAGCTTCACCGCACCGGGGGCCGCTACGGCCTCGCGACGCTGTGCGTCGGGGGCGGAATGGGAATTGCGACCGTCGTGGAAGCCCTGTAACCATGGCCGACACGACCTCAACGATCCGCTGGGAAACCGACCAGGACGGCATCGTCCTGCTCACGCTCGACGACCCCAACCAGTCGGCCAACACCATGAACGCGGCCTACCGGGAGTCGATGGCGGCGACGGTCGACAGGCTGGAGGCCGAGCGCGAGCAGATCGCCGGCGTGATCATCACCTCGGCCAAGAAGACGTTCTTCGCCGGCGCCGACCTGAACGAACTGAAGCTCGCCACCAAGCCGGACGCGCCGCAGATCGCGGCCGGGCTCCGCGAGATCAAGGGCCAGCTCCGCCGGCTCGAGACCCTGGGCAGGCCGGTAGTCGCCGCCGTCAATGGCGCCGCGTTGGGGGGTGGCCTCGAGATCTGCCTCGCCGCTCACCACCGGATCGCGGTCGACGACCCCGCTGTGCAGCTCGGCTTCCCCGAGGTCCAGCTCGGATTGTTGCCCGGAGGCGGCGGGGTCGTGCGCACGGTGCGGATGCTGGGGATCGTCGACGCGCTCATGCAGCTGCTCCTCCAAGCCCAGCGCCACCGGCCGGCCAAGGCCAAGGAGCTGGGGATCGTGGACGAGCTCGTCGCCACCCGCGAGGAGCTGATCCCGGCCGCCAGGGCGTGGATCAAGGCAAACCCGGAAGCGGTCCAGCCTTGGGATGTCGAGGGCTACAAGATCCCGGGCGGCACGCCGTCGAACCCGAAGTTCGCTCAGAACCTGCCCGCGTTCCCGGCCAACCTGCGAAAGCAGCTCAAGGGCGCCAACTACCCCGCGCCGCACCACATCCTGGCCGCCGCCGTCGAGGGGGCCCAGCTCGAGTTCGACGGGGCGAGCGAGGTCGAGAGCCGCTACTTCGTCGATTTGGCTATCGGGCAGGTGGCCAAGAACATGATCCAGGCGTTCTTCTTCGACATGCAGCGCGCGAGCGGCGATCGCGGAAGGCCAGAGGGGATCGAGCGATTCTCGCCCAACAAGATGACCGTCCTCGGCGCCGGGATGATGGGCGCCGCGATCGCCTACGTAAGCGCGAAGGCGGGGATCGAGGTGATCCTCAAGGACGTCTCGCTCGAGGCGGCCGACAACGGCAAGGGCTACTCGCGCAAGCTCGTCCAGAAGGCCGTCGAAAGGGGCCGGTCCACCCAGGAGCAGGGGGACGCGCTGCTGGCGAAGATCACGCCCACCGGCGACGCCTCCGACGCGTCCGGAGCCGAGCTCGTGATCGAGGCTGTGTTCGAGGACCCCAAGATCAAGCACGCCGTGTTCGGGGAGATCGAGCCCCAGGTCAAGCCGGAAGCGCTGCTCGCCACCAACACGTCGACGCTCCCGATCACCGGCCTCGCCGAGGCCGTCTCGCGGCCCGAGGACTTCATCGGCCTGCACTTCTTCAGCCCCGTGGACAAGATGCCGCTGCTCGAGATCATCAAGGGCGAGAAGACCAGCGATGAGACGCTCTACCGGGCGCTCGACGTCGCCAAGCTGATCTCCAAGACGCCGATCGTGGTCAACGACAGCCGTGGGTTCTTCACCAGCCGGGTGATCGGCACGTTCATCAACGAGTCGATCGCGATGCTGCTCGAGGGCACTCCCGCGCCGACGATCGAGCAGGCATCCTCGCAGGCCGGCTACCCGGCGCCGGTGCTCCAGCTCTCGGACGAGCTGAACCTGAAGCTCATGCGCAAGATCCGCGACGCGTCCAAGGAGGCCGCCGCCGCGGATGGCGCGGCCTCGGGCGGCTGGGGCCAGCATCCCTCGGAGCGGGTGATCGACCGGATGCTCGACGAGTTCGTCCGCCCCGGCAGGCTCGAGGGCGCCGGCTTCTACGAGTACGACGAGAACGGCAAGCGCACACGCCTGTGGCCCGGGCTCCGCGACGCCTTCCCGCCGGTCGAGGATCCGAGCACGATCAGCCTCAACGACCTCGAGGAGCGGATGCTGTTCATCGAGTCGATCGAGGCGGTGAAGTGCCTCGACGAGGGGGTGATCGAGTCGGTGGCCGACGCCAACATCGGCTCGATCCTCGGAATCGGGTTTCCGGGATGGACGGGCGGCGTCCTCCAGTACATCAACGGCTATCACCATCCGGTCCACGGCACCGGTCCCGCCGCGTTCGTGGCCCGCGCGCGCGAGCTCGCCGCGAGCTACGGGGAGCGCTTCGAGCCGCCGGCGTCGCTGGTCGAGAAGGCCGGGCGCGAGGAGCGCTACGAGGACAGCGTGCCGGCGACCGTCGGATGAACTCCGCGGCCCGCTCGCCCTCGGCCGGGGCCCGGTCGCCGTCGGCCCCGGCACGCTCGCCCACAGCCCGTATCCGGCTCGACTACGACGAGCGGCGCCGGCAGATCCTCGATTGCGCGGCGGCGCTGCTCGCCGAGCGACCGTACGGGGAGGTGGCGATGGAGGACGTCGCGCGAGCCGCCGGGGTAACCCGCGGTCTCCTTCACCACTACTTCGGCACCAAACGCGACCTGTATCTCGAGCTGACCAAGGACATGCTCCGGGCGATCCCGGTGCAGGTCCCCGAGTGCGCCGCCGCCACCACGCCTGAAGAGCGCTTGTCCGACAGCGTCGACCGCTGGCTCGAGACGATCTGGCGCAACCGCGAGATGTGGTTGGCCACCGTCGGAGGGGCCGGCCTCGGCCGCGACCCCGAGGCCGAACGCATCTGGGACCGCGCCCGCGACATCAGTGTCGACAGCATGATCGGTGTCCTGGGGCTGGCCTCACCCGGCGAGGCCTCGCCGGCGCTGCGCGGCCTCTTGCGCTCCTACGGGGCGTTCGCCGAGAACGCCACGCGGGAATGGCTCGCCCACAAGCGCTTCACGAGGCAGCAGATGCACACCATGCTCACAGAGACGCTCCTGCGCCTGGTCGAGGACGTGCTGCCCGCGATGACGCGCCCGGCCACCACCAGCCGGTAGGGTCCAGCCGCGACCAACGAGGACGAGGAGGAGGCCACAGCCTGATGCCGACGGTCCGGGAAGCGACGTTCGAGTTGTTCCGCGCGCACGGAATGACGACCACGTTCGGAAACCCCGGCTCCACTGAGCTGCCGATGCTGGCCGACTTTCCCGAGGACTTCCGCTACGTGCTGGGCCTTCAGGAGGCGGTCGTCGTGGGAATGGCGGACGGGTATGCGCAGGCCACCGGCCGGCCCACGCACGTCAACCTGCACACGGCACCGGGCGTTGGCAACGCCGTGGGCGCGATCCTCACCGCGCAGGCGAACAAAGCCCCGCTGGTCATCACCGCCGGCCAACAGGTGCGGCCGCAGATCGAAATCGAGGCCCTCCTGACCAACCGGGACGCGACCGTCGCGCCGCAGCCTTACGTCAAATGGAGTCACGAGCCGCCCCGCGCGCAGGACGTTCCCGGCGCGATCGCGCGGGCCATCCACCACGCCTCGCTGCCGCCGCGAGGCCCCGCATTCGTTTCGATTCCGATGGACGACTGGGCGACGGACGCCGACGTCGACCGCCTGACCCAGGCCAGACGGCGGGTCATCAACGGTCGTGCGGCTCCCGATCCCGCCGTGCTAGCGCAGCTCGCCGAGACGTTGCGGGCGGCCCGGAATCCCGTGCTCGTGGCCGGTCCGGAGATCGATGCCAGCGGCGGCTGGGAAGCTGCGGTGGCGCTGGCCGAAAAGCAGCGATTGCCTGTGTGGGCCGCGCCCGCGACCGGTGGAAGCCGCCTCGGCTTCCCGGAGGGCCACCCGAGCTTCGTCGGCATACTGCCGCCGGCGATCGGAGCGATCGCCGAGACGCTCAAGGGCCACGATCTGGTCCTGGTCGTGGGCTCGTCGGTGTTCCCGTACTACCCGTATCTCCCCGGCCCTCTGCTCCCCGACGGCGCATCGCTCGTGGCGATCACCAGCGATCCCGCGGAGGCCGCCCGTGCGCCGATGGGCGACTCGATCGTGGGTGATGTCGCGCTCGCTCTCCAGGGCCTGGTGGAGCTGGTGGATCACGCCGATGGTCGACCCGTGGTGGAGGCCCGGCCCCCAGCCCCAGAGCCGCAACCCACTAACCCGATGAGCGGCTCGGAGGCGATGGCCGGCCTGGCCGAGGTCTGGCCGGATGACGGGGTCGCCGTGGTGGAAACTCCCTCGAGCACGTTGGCGCTTCGCAACCGGCTGCGCCTGTCGAAGCCGGGGAGCTACTACTTCTCCGGGAGCGGTGGGCTCGGCTTCGGGATCTCCGGCGCGGTAGGCGTGCAGATCGCCCAACCGCAGCGCCCGGTCGTGTGCGTGGTCGGCGAGGGATCGGCCCAATATGGGATCACCGCGCTTTGGTCGGCGGTCGCCTACCAGGCGCCGGTCACGTTCCTGGTGCTCCGCAACGACGAATACATGATCCTCAAGTGGTTCGCCGCGCTCGAGCAGGTCTCGGGAGCGCCGGGACTCGAGCTGCCGGCGCTCGACACGGCCGCGGTCGCGCGGGGGTACGGTGTCCCCGCACGCGACGTCTCGAGCCGAGAAGAGCTGACTCACGCGCTGCGCGAGGCGATCGCCGCCGACGACGGCCCGCGCGTGGTGCAGGCGCGCGTGGCTTCGGGTATGTGGATGGAATAAGCCCGTGCCCATGCTGACCGCGGACATCAGGCGGATCGCCCCGCAGACGCCGGCCGCGCCGGCCCCGGACCGCGCGCCCGAATGGGTGGCGGCCGGGACACCCGAGCCCCTCCGCGCGGGCCTGATCGAAGCGCTCGGGAAAGACCGCGTCCTGACGAGGGCGCTCGATCTCGTCAAGTACGCCTCCGACGCGAGCCCCTACCGGCTGATCCCCAGGGCGGTGGCGATGCCGCACGACACCGACGACGTCGTCAAGCTCGTCCGGTGGGCGTCGCGCACGCGGACGCCGCTGGTCTTCCGCGCCGGCGGGACGTCGCTCAACGGCCAGTCCCAGACCGACTCGGTGCTGGTCGACGTTCGCCAACACTGGCAGCGGGTACGCGTCCTCGACGGTGGCGCGCGCGTCCGTGCGCAACCGGGAATGCTCCTCGGGCACGTGAACCGCCTGCTCGCCAGGTACGGACGAAAGCTCGGTCCGGACCCCGCCTCCAGCGACATCGCGTGCGTCGGCGGAGTGATCGCCAACAACTCGGGCGGGATGCGCTGCGGCACGTGGGCGGACCCGTACTCGACGGTCAGCTCGATGACGCTGGTGCTGGCCTCCGGGGCGGTGATCGACACCGCGGCCCCCGATGCCGAGGAGCGCTTCGCGTCCGCGGCGCCCGAGCTCGCAAACGGGCTGGAGCGGATCGGTGACGAGTTGCGCGCCGACCGGGAGCTGTCCGAGCGGGTGGCCAGCAAATTCAAGATCAAGAACACGATGGGCTACCGCCTGTGCGCGTTCCTCGACGCCGATCGGCCGCTCGAGATCTTCAGGCGACTGGTGGTGGGATCGGAGGGGACGCTCGCGTTCGTGGCCGAGGCCGTTCTGGACACGGTGCCATTTGGTCGTCACGCCTCGGTTGCGCTGGTTCCCTTCGAGGACATCGATGCCGCCGCGGACGCGGTGGCACCGCTGGTCGCGGCGGGCGCGAGCGCCACCGAGCTGATGGTCGCTCCCACCCTGATCGCCGCCGCCCACAACATGCCCGGGACGCCGGAGCGCTGGAAGACGCTCCGGCCCGAGTCGGCGGCGGTGCTGGTCGAGTTCCGGGCGGATGACCCGGATAGCCTCGACGCGCCCGAGCAGGCGGCGCTCGAGATCCTCGCGGGTCGTGCGGTGATTGACGAGCCGCGCTTCACCCGAGATCGGGACGAGATCGAGATGCTCTGGCACGTGCGCGAGGGAATGCACGGGCTGCTGGCCGCGGTCCGGCCATCGGGCGCGGCGCTCATCGTCGAGGACGTGTGCGTGCGGCCCGAGCGCGTGGCAGAGGCGGCCAAGGACCTTCAGGCGGTGCTGGGCAAGCACGGCTTCCTGCCCGGGCTTGCCGGACACGCCTCGGCGGGGAATCTGCACTTCATGCTCATGCTCGACTTCGGCAAGCCTGAGGACCTGGAGCGCTACGACGCGTTGATCCACGACCTGGCAGACATGATCGTCGGCAAGTACGACGGCTCGCTCAAGGCCGAGCACGGCACCGGAATGAACATGGCGCCGTTCGTGGAGCGGGAATGGGGCCCCAAGGCGACCGAGCTGATGTGGCAGATCAAGCAGCTGGCCGATCCGGAGGGGATCCTCGGGCCGGGAATCGTGCTCAACCGCGAGCCCGGCGTTCACCTGCGCAACCTCAAGTCCACGCCTGAGATCGAGGAGGTCGCGACCAAGTGCATCGAGTGCGGCTTCTGCGAGCCCGTATGTCCGTCGCGCAACGTCACCACCACGCCGCGCCAGCGGATCGCGGTGCGGCGCGAGATGGCGCGCCAGCCGCCGGACTCCCCGGTACGGCAAGCGCTGCTCGAGCAGTACGAGTACGAGGCGATCCAGACCTGCGCCGCGGACGGATCGTGCGCCGCCGCCTGCCCGGTCGCCATCGACACCGGCAAGCTGGTCAAGGCGCTACGGGTACGACAGCACAGAGCGCCGGCCACGCGGGCCGGCGCTCTGGCAGCAAACCATTTTGGGGCCCTCGAGCGCGTGGCCCGGGCCGCGCTGAGGCTCGGCGGCGGACTGGCCGCGCGGGCGTCGCGGCGGGCCCTGCCGGCGGCGGCTCCGTCGCAGCTGCCGTTCACCGTCCGCGAGGGCGCGGCCGCGGTGTACCTCCCGGCGTGCCTGAACCGGATCTTCGGCAACGGCCGCGATAGCGCCGTGCATCCCACCGTCCCCGAGGCGCTCGTGGCGGTCTCGCGGCGCGCCGGCCGCCCGGTCTGGATTCCCAGCGATGTCGCCGGTCACTGCTGCGGCACCCCGTGGAGCTCGAAGGGCTACACCACGGGGCAGCAGCTGATGGCCGGGCGAGTCGCCTCCGCTCTTCATCGCTGGAGCGACGGTGGTCGGCTCCCGGTCGTGATCGACGCCAGCTCGTGCGCCTACGGCCTGCTCGACGAGGTCGGCGCCGATGGGATCGAGGTGCTCGACTCGATCGCCTGGGTCCACGACCATTTGCTCGACCACCTCGAGGTGCGACACAGGCTCGGCACGGTCGTCGTACACCCCAACTGCAGCGCCACCCACCTGGGGCTCTCGAGCAAGCTCGCGGCGATCGCCGCGCGCCTCGCCGACGAAGTGGAGATCCCCGCCGCGACCGGCTGCTGCGGGATGGCCGGGGATCGCGGTTGGCTTCATCCCGAGCTTCCGGCCTCCGCGTTGCGCAACGTGGCCCGGGAGCTCGACGGCCGCTCGTTCGACGCCTGCGTGTCCAGCAACCGGACGTGCGAGCTCGCCCTCGAGCAGGTGACCGGCCGGCGCTACTCGTCGTTCGTGATCGCGCTCGAGGAAGCCACCCGCGACTCGTGACCGCCGGGCCGCGCACGGCCGGCCTCTGCGATTCCTGCCGCCACCAGCAGGTCGTCCGCAACACGCGCGGCTCGGTGTTCTCGCTGTGCCGGCGCTCGCGGACCGAGCCCGAGCGGTTCCCCCGCTATCCGCGGTTGCCGGTCTTGCAGTGTGAGGGGTACGAGCCCCCCGCGGACCGGGGGGAACGCGCGCGCGAGTGACGCTACTGCGGGGGCAGCGGGTCCAGGACCAGCACGCTGGTGCCGTCCTGGGCTTGCACCAGCTGCTGCTTGAACAGCGCCTGCGAGGTGACCACGCTCACCAGCTCGGCTTCGGGCGCGGCATCCATCTGCGAGGGCAGCGGCGGAACCTGCTCGGGGAGGGTGGCGCGGAGGGGCTGCCCGAGGAAGCTCTTCAGGCTGGCGCGCTGGAAGACCACCGCGAGGTCCAGCGGAGCGGTGGTTGTAGTCGAGGTGCCCGGCGCGGGCGGGTTCGGCGTCAGCTTCTGCGGGTTGCTGGTGGAGGTGTGGCCCGGCGGCAGGATGGCGACGACGTTGCTGATGTTGCCGATGTACTTGAACGTGTAGAGCGAGAGCTCGAGGGCCTCCCGGCGCAGCAGCAGCAGCCTTGAGCTCGACGGGGTGCCGGCGGCGATCGCGCAGTTCGTACCGAGGCCGCAGACGTTGTAGATCGCAGTCGTGCCGGTGAGGCCGGCGAGCGTGCCGTTGTTGGGGTCGCGAACCGCCACCTGCTCGGTGCCGGTGCTCGATACGTTCTGCACGGTCACGACCGCGAGCTGCGTCGCCGGGGTGGCTCGATAGAAGGGCGCGACCTCGTCCGCGATCTGACGCTCACCCGCGATCCCGCCCTGGGACGGGGACCACGCCGACCACTGTGGGGGCGGGCCCGCGTGCCCGCCGCCGACCAGGATCAAGATCGCGCCCACGATCGCAGCGATCGCGACCGCGACCAGCGCCAGGGTGACCACCACGAACTTGCGGGAATGGGGCGAGGACTCCCGCTCGCGCCGGTAGTGCCCCCTCGAGACGCCGACGACCCCGCTGAGGGGTTCCGCCGCGTCGTTCGCACGGACGATCTGAGGCCGGTCGCTCACACCTTCGGCCACGTGCTGTCGTCCATCAGGTCGATCTCCGGTCGCCTGAGCTCGACGCTGTTCAGAAGGTCGACCACTTCGTCGCCGTGCATCTCCTTGCGCCCGATCAGCGTGTCCGCGATGCGTTCAAGCGGCTCGCGATTGGTCGCCATCAGCGCATACGCGCTCACGTACGCCTGCCCGAGTATCTGCGCGGCGGCCCGGCGCTTGTCGCGATCGCCGAGAACCGCGCCAAGAGGATTGTCGTTGAAGATCCCACCGCCGCCGGTGGCGCGATTCATGATCGTCGACCCGATCCGCTCGAGGCGCCGGAGGACCTCGTCGGCGTTCTCATCGACGTCCAGCTTGTCGATCGTGACCGGGTCCGGCCCCATGGCCCAGATCCCAACCATCGACGCGGCCGTGGCGGTGGCGGCGAAAACGTCTCCGCTGACGCCCTGGGAGTTCTCACCATAGAAGACCTGTTCGGCGGCCATCGCCCCGAGCGTCATGATCAGCTCGCCCATCACGTAGCTGCGGAAGTGGGAGAAGCGCTCGTCCTTCTCCATGCTCTGGTAGTGGCCGAGCGAGCCGCCGCGCTTGCGAATCGACAGGCGCGTGGAGAGGACGTCCTTCTCCAGATACACGTGACCCGCGGCGGCGTGTCCCGCCTCGTGGATCGCGACCGCGCGCGTCTCCTCCTGGATGTACTCGATGTTCTGCGCGGTGCCCGACTCGACGGTCGTCATCGCCTCGACGATGTCCTCCCAGCCGAACCGGCGGCGTCCCTCGGAGTGGGCGATCGTCAGGGCCATCGAGCAGCACTGCTCGATCATCGAGGGCGAGTAGCCGTTCGTGATCCGGGCCAGCTCGTCGCGCCGGCGCGGGGTGTCGAGGTCGGGCTCGTGGTCGACCTTGTTGATGTACAGGTCCAGGATGTCGAGCCGGTCGTCCTTGGTCGGGGTGCGGAACCAGATGTGGCGGCCCATCCTGCCCGGCCGGGTCAGCGCCGGGTCGAGCACGGTGATCGGCACGTTGCAAGCGCCGATGAAGTAGATCTGTTCCTGCCGCGGTCGCGGCGGGCGCAGGCGAAGCGGAATCGGGCCGAGCTTGCGCGGCACCAAGAACATCGCGTCGAGGAACGTGTTGACCCGGTTGGTCACGAACTTGCGCACCATCGGCGGCTCGTCGATCCCGTCCATCACCACGAGCAGCTGGTTGAGCGCCATGCCGCCGGCGCCGCCCATCCCGAAGCCCGGGTAGAAGCGGCGGATCCGCTCGGTCGCGCGGTCCATGAACGTGGCGTAGCCGGTGCGGGCCGCGTCTCCGCGCTGGGCGAACAGGCGCTCACGCCACGCCCGAGACTCGATGACCAAGTCGCCGGTCGGGGTCAGGGAGCCATTGGGGCCGAAGAAGCAGAAGTCGTGGATCGAGGCCGGCTCCGATCCGACCGCCGAGGGGCCCAGTTGCTGGCGGCGGGTGCCCACGGCGTCGATCTCGTCGATGAACACGATGCACTGCCCGCCCCACTTCTTGGCCAGGCGGCGGGCCTTGTGGGCGAGGAACTGGACCGTGATCGCGTCCATGCCGATGAACATCCCGGCGAAGCCCGAGCCCGGGATGGTCACGAACGGGCAGTTGAAGTTGGTCGCGATCGCCTTGGAGATCATCGTCTTGCCGGTCCCCGGCGCGCCGAGGAACAGCAGGCCGCGCTCGCGCTTTCCGCCCGCTTTCTCGAACTCCTCGCCCGACTGCCACAGGGTGATCACGCGCGTGATCTCCTCCTTGGCCTCGGCCTGGCCGCGGACGTCGTCGATCTTGACCCCCCAGCTCGCGTCGCCGGGCTCGTAGCCGCGGATCTGACGCACCGCGAAGAACAGGAACGGCCCGAAGAAGATGGCAAAGTTGACGAAGAACAGCAGCGGCAGCTGTATGAAGATCAACCCGAGCTGGGGCAGAGTGTCCGGCGGGAAGATCTGCCGCAGCCCCTGGAAGGGATGAAAGAAGGGCGCGCTGATGCCGGCGAACGCGAACAGCACCTGGGCGAATACGAGCAGGAGCAGGATGAACGCGATGTAGACCGGCAGCCGGCGGAACTTGGTGCGCCAGAACCAGTAGCGCCGGCGGGCGACGATGTCGTCCGCCTTGAGGCTCTCCTCCGCGCCGTACAGGCTGGGGGAGGGGATCAGCTTGCGGACCACGACCTCCACCAGGCCGCGGAACATGATCACCGCGATCGCGGTGATCAGCAGCGACCACACCAGGCTGACGTTGTTGGTGTCGTAGAGGATCAGGAAGAAGGCCGGCGCGGTGAACAGCGCCACCGCCGTCGCGGCCCGCGTCAGGCGCCGCCACTCGTGTGCAAGCGCGCTGGCGTGCGGGTTAATCGGTCTCCCGAAGGCCGGGGTCTCCTCGGCGGTCGCCATCCTAGAAACAGGAGGGTACAGCCCCGTCGAGGCCAGGGTGCGGGGGAGGGTCGCTCGTGCGCGGCCTGGCGAGTGGGCCATCCTGAAAATCAGTAGCCCATTCGCGAGCGAGAATCGAGCATCGCGAGGACGCGCCGGATGACTCGTGCGCAGCCCGGTCTTGGCGAGGCTGGATGCCGAGCGGGCTGCAAGCACGAGCGAAGGTGTAGCAGCGCTACACCGAGGTCCGAGGACGCGGCGAGGCGAAGATTCGCAGCCGCGAAGGGGATGCGGATTTGAAGGGATGGTCCACTAGGCCCGCGTGGCCCGCCAGGCCGAGTTGGCGGGTGCTCAGGCGGTGCGGGCCACGGGCGCCTTCAGCCCAACCACATACTCCAACCAGGCGGCGAACAGCCTCCGGGCCAGGCCGGTCATCTCGCGCTCGGCGTTCTCGATCTCGCGCAGCAACCGGCGTTGGGCGCCCGAGCCGAGGATCGCCTCGAGGCTCGCGGCGTACTCCGGAACCTCGCCCCACTCGGCCGCGAGCGCGGCGTCGACCTCGATGTGGAACTGCAGGCCATACGCCCGTCCGGCCACGAACGCCTGCTGTTCGTAGGCGGTCGAGCGGGCGAGCTGCACCGCTCCCGGGGGCAGGGCGAATGTGTCGCCGTGCCATTGCAGCGCCGGGAACTCATCGGGCAGCAGCGAGAACACCGGATCGTAGGAGGCGTGCGCGGTGCGGAGCACCGGCAGTACGCCGACCTCGGGCTCGGGTCCGGGCGCGACCGCGCCGCCGAGGGCGGCGGCGAGCAGCTGGGAGCCGAGGCAGACGCCCCACAACGGCACTCCGGCGAGAACGGCCTCGGAGATCAGGCGCTTCTCGGTTGAGAGCCACGGGAACCGGTCTTCCTCGTAGGCCCCCATCGGGCCGCCCATGACGATGATTCCATCGAACCGCCGCCAGTCGGGCAGTGGATCTCCCTCGTCCATTCGGACCCGCTCGAGCGACGCGCCCCAGGCGCGCAGCTCGTCCTCGTACACGCCGGGGGGCTCGCAGACGATGTGCTGGAGGACCAGCAATGTCGGGGGCATCCTTCGCTCCTGTCGGTTTTGTCGGATCCGCGACCCGAGCGTACCGGCCGCCTGCCGGGTCGGCGTGTACGCTGTGTCCGCGGCCGGGCACCGCAGACCAAGGGGAAGACATTTGTAGCTCAGCGTCCAATCGTGCGATCGGCGCCCGGCACCCGCATCGCGATCGGTGCGGCGCGCCGCCGGGGTCGCGTTTTGTGCCCCGGTTCCTAGGACTTTGCCTGGGCCTCGCGCTGATGCTGATCGCCGCGACGGCCGCGACGGCCGCGCCGGCCGCACTGGCCGCGCCGGCCGCGCCGGCCGCGAGCGCCGTCCAGGCCGAGAACGCCAAGCCGGGCGACAGCTACTGGACCGTGGCCACGCAGGACCCGGTGAGCCCGAACCCACCCGTCGAGGGCTACGCGAGCGCCACCAGCGTGCGCCCTGGTGGAACGCTCAGCTTCCAGGTGCGCACGAATCCGGCCGCCCGGTACCGCATCGAGATCAGCCGACTGGGGTGGTACGGGGGCAGCGGTGGCCGGCGGATCACATGCCTGGTCGGATCGACCCTCGAAAAGAGTTGCTCGCTGGACGAGGCGGGCATACAGCAGCCGAGCGCTCCGCCGCCCGATCCGGTGACCGGGGAGATCCGCGCCGGGTGGTCTGTGACCGACACGCTCAAGGTTCCCGCGGATTGGGTCACGGGTTACTACCTGGCCGTGTTCCGGCTGACCTCGGGACCGTCGAAGGGGCAGACGGGATTCACGCCGTTCATCGTTCAGGCGCCGGTCGGCGACCGCGCGGCGATCCTGGTCCAGGTTCCGACGAACACGTGGCAGGCCTACAACACGTGGGGCGGGCGCGACCTCTACACGACGCCGCCGGCGGTGAAGGTCTCGTTCGACCGACCCTACGCCCATCGCCTCCTGTTCAGCTGGGAGTACCCCCTGATTCGGTTTCTGGAGCGCGGACGCTGGGACGTGAGCTACGCGACCGATGACGACGTCGACGCCGACCCGAGCATCCTGCTCGATCACGCGCTCGACATGACGGCCGGACACAGCGAATACTGGACCAAGGCGATGCGCGACGGGTGGGAAGCGGCGCGCGCCGCGGGCGTCAACTTGGCCTTCATGGGCGCGAACACCGGTTTTTGGCAGGTGCGCTACGAGGACGGCGGCCGAACGATGGTCGGGTACAAGTACGCGTCCGACCCCGAGCTAGACCCGACGTTGAAGACCACGCAGTTTCGGTGGCTTGCGCCGGCCCGGCCGGAGTGCGAGCTCGAGGGCGTGCAATTCCAAGGAGCCATAGATCACGCCTACCTCGACTACGCCGTCGATCCCGCCGCGGCGACCGACCCCTGGTTCGCGGGCACAGGCCTGGGCACCGGCTCCGTGCTGCCGGGAATCGTGGGCTACGAGCTGGATGCGATCACTTCGGGCTGTCATGTCCCGCCGGTGACGCCGCTCCTCAGCTACTCGGCGCCACCGGTGACCAGCAACGGACCACCGCTGCGCGCCGATGCCGTTCGCTACACCGCGTGCTCGGGCGCCGAGGTGTTCAGCTCAGGATCGATGCAGTTCGCCTGGGGTCTCGACTCCTGGCGCGACCCCTCGTACGCGGATGCGCCGCCGGCCAGCGCCGGTCTCCAGCAGGCGATGACTCGAGCTCTGGCGGATTTGACTCAGTCGCACGTTCCCGTGCCCGGTCCCCCACAGATCTGCATTCCCACGGCCTCGTTTACCGCGTCGGTTCCGCAGGCGGTGGTTGGACAACCGGTCGTCTTCACATCAACGGCCACCGATCAGTACGGCCAGATTGCGAGCGAGGCCTGGGACCTTACGGGCAGCGGACGCTTCGCCGACGCGGCGGGGGCAACGGCCACCCAGACGTTCGGGAGCCCAGGCTTGGTGCGCGTGGGTGTGCGCGTGACCGACTCGAGCGGCGCGAGCGCTGCGACGGTTCAGGCTCTGCCGGTGTGCGTGTGCCCCGCGCCGGGTCAGCCCGAGGTGACCGGATGGCCTCCGGGAGCGCGGAACGCCGTTGCCTGCCAGCAGATCGCAATCGGCGGGGTCCAACTCGTCAGGGGGCACCTCTGGTTTGAGCCGGCCGCCGGCGTGGGGGCCTACTCGATCCGGACCTACTGGATCGAGCGGAGCGCCTCCGGAGTCCACCTGGTGCGTTCGGCGACTTATCCCACGGCTCACTTGGCCATGCGGCTTTGGGTTCGCAAGCCGCGGTGGCCGATCCTCATCGTCGTCACCTCTCGAAGCCGCAGTCGTTGGCTGCACCAGCAGTTCCTGCTGCCCTACCGTCGCGGCGGTCGACTGACGGCACCCGGGCTGTTGACCGCGACCGGGTGCGACGGCACGTCGGGACGGATCTTGAGCACGTGGTTCGGCGGGCCCCGGACGCTGCCGTTGCGGGTGTCGGTCATCGGACGAGGCCCGCTCACCGTATCGCTGGCCCGCGCGGGCGGCCGAACGCTCTACCGCCGGCGCGTCAACGTGAGGCTCGGCGCGGCGAATGTCTCGTTCAACGCCCGGCGCCTGCGGCCCGGCGTGTACAACATCGCGGTCTACTCCCCGCATCCCCTGCCGGGGGCCGGGCCGCTCGTGCTCACGGCACTCCGGCTGTGAGCATCGCGCAAACTTAAGCGCCATGTGGACCCGAGCGTTGGCGGCGCTTCCGGATCCCGCCCAGGACGCGCTCCGCCTGGGCTACGTCGCCGCCCGCGTCACATCCGACCGGCGGAGCCTGCGAACCTACGCTCGGTTGAGGCGCGCCCATTGGGACGGCTCCCCGTCCGTGGCGCGGTTGCGCATGCGAGCGCTGGGCGGACGCGAGGTGCTGGTGCGACCCGGTAGTTCTGATCTCGCCACTGTGTGGGGCGCGTTCGCGCGCCGCTATCACCTGCCGCCGCCCGAGCTCGGGACGCCGGGAACGATCTGGGACCTCGGCGCCAACATCGGCCTCACCGTCGCGGACTTCGCCTGCCGTTTCCCACGCGCGCGTGTACTCGGCGTCGAGCTGGACCAGGAGAACGTCGCCCTCGCGCGCCGGAACATCGCGCCCTGGGCGGACCGATGCCAGGTGCTCCACGCCGCGATATGGGTCGCCGATGGCGAGGTCCGTTATCAGGGTTGGCCGGGCGCCACCTCCAACTACCGGCTCACGGGAACGGGGGAAGGCACCCCGGTGCCCGCTGTGTCGCTCGCCTCGCTGCTGCGTGAGCAGGACGGGGGCGTGGACTACGTGAAGGTCGACGTCGAGGGCACGGAGCGAGAGTTGTTGCGGGATGGGGCCGGGTGGGCGGAGCAGGTGCGATGCGTGAAGGTGGAGCTCCACGGCGACTACCGGGTTGCCGACTGCGAGGCGGACTTGCGTCGTCTCGGCTACGGCACCCGCCGCGATGCGCAACACCCGGCGTGCGTGATCGGGCTGCGCCCGTGGTGAGCCGCCGCTCGGGACTGGGGTTAGGTTCGTCGGGGCGCTATCCCTGGTTGCGACCGTCGAGCTCGGCGCGCAGGAGGGCCAGCTGCGTGATCGCCGTCCCGGCGTAGGCCTCGCGCGTCGCGTTCAGCTCGAGCTCGAGATCTTCGACGTACAGCGGGTCGTTCGCGAGACCCCACTCGCGCGCCAGGATGCGTTCCTCGGCGAGCTGGACCAGGCGCAGTCGCAGCTCTGCCGTCCGGTCCATCAGGGAGCGGTCGAACGTACTCCAGGCGACGCGCCCCGCCGCGTCGGGATCAGGAGAATCTCGGTGGAATAAACCTCGGTCTCGGTCGCCAAGCATCTCAAATGTGTAGACGCACTATCCGACCCTCATATTCCCTCGTGGGCGGCATCAGGGCATGAGGCATTGATCACACTTCGAATAACCCGGCGCGGGGCGCGATGAAGCGCCACCCCGGGGGAGACCTACCTGCCGGCGGTCCTACAGGTTCACCGCTACGTACTTCGTCTCCAGGTACTCCTCGATGCCCTCCGGGCCGCCTTCGCGCCCGAATCCGGAGTGCTTGATACCGCCGAACGGGGCCGCGGCGTTGGAGACCATGCCCTGGTTCAGGCCGACCATCCCGGTCTCCAGGCGCTCGACCACTCGCAGCGCACGCTTCAGATCGCTGGTGTAGAGGTAGGCCACGAGTCCGTACTCGGTGTCGTTCGCGACGGCGACCGCCTCGTCTTCGTCGGTGAAGCCCATGACCGGCGCGACCGGGCCGAAGATCTCGTCTCTGAGCAGGTGTGCCCCTTCGGGCACATCGGCGAGCACGGTCGGATCGTAGAAGTAACCGGCGCCGTCGCGGGCGTGACCGCCCACCAGCGCCCGGGCCCCACGTCCGACCGCATCCTCGACCAGATCCGAGACCTTAGTGCGCTGGTTGTCGTCGATTAGCGGGCCGACCTCGATGCCGTCCTCAGTGCCACGGCCCACCTTCATCGAGCCCATCTTCTCGGCCAGCTCTTCGGCGAATTGGTCCGCGACCCCGTCGGCGACGTGGAAGCGGTTGGCGGCCGTGCACGCCTCGCCGATGTTGCGCATCTTGGCGATCAGCGCGCCCTGGACGGCGGCGTCGACATCGGCGTCCTCGAACACGATGAACGGAGCATTGCCACCAAGCTCCATCGAGAGCCGCAGGAGGTTCTCCGACGCCTGCTCCATCAGCTTGTGGCCGACCTCGGTGGAGCCAGTGAATGACAGCTTGCGCAGGCGCCGATCTTTGATGAGTGGAGCGGTCGTCTCGCCCGCGGAGGAGGCGGTGATGAGGTTGAGCACGCCGCCGGGGAGGCCCGCCTCCTCAAGGATCTTCGCCAGCGCAAGCATCGACAGCGGCGTCTGCTGCGCGGGCTTCACGACCATCGTGCATCCGGCCGCGATCGCCGGCCCGATCTTCCGTGTCCCCATGGCCAGGGGGAAGTTCCAGGGCGTGATCAACAGGCATGGTCCGACGGGCTGCTTCATCGTCAGAAGGCGTCCCTGGCCATTGGGGGCGACCCCGTAGCGCCCCTCGATCCGCACCGCCTGCTCCGAGAACCAGCGCAGGAACTCGGCGCCGTATGCCACCTCCGCCTTGGACTCCTTGATCGGTTTGCCCATCTCGAGCGTCATCAGCAGCGCGAGCTCATCCTCGCGCTCGATGATCGCCTCAAAGGCACGCCGCAGGATCTCCCCCCGCTCGCGCGGGGGATGCTTGGCCCATTCGGGGCCAGCCTCGACCGCGGCGTCCAGCGCGGCCTTGGCGTCGTCGGTCGCCGCGTCGGCGACCTCGCACAGAGGCTCTCCCGTCGCTGGATCCTCGACGGACAATGTTCCCTTAGCGCCGTCCCGCCACTCGCCGCCGATGTACAGCTGCTTGGGGACCTGATCGACGACGCGTTGCTCTTGTGGGGCGCTGATCGTGCTCATGCCCTCAACCTACCACCGGGCGTATCGCGTAAACCAAAGCCCCGGTGAACCTTGGGCTCACCGGGGCTTCGGAGGTAACAGTGACGCAGCGGACGGTTAGGCGGCGGACGGCAGTGCGACGGGCTCGAGGGCGACGCCCAACACCTCGTCGATCGTCATCGCGAAGTGGAAGCTCATCGCGTCGCGCACCTCGTCGGGCACGTCGTCCAGGTCGCCGCGGTTGCGCTCGGGGAGCACCACGTCGGTCAGTCCCGCCGCGTGCGCCGCGAGCACCTTCTGCTTGACGCCGCCGATCGGCAGGACGCGGCCCTGGAGCGTCACCTCGCCGGTCATCCCGACGGTGTGCCGCACCGGACGCCCGGTCAGCAGCGACGTCAGCGCGGTCGTCATCGTGACCCCGGCGCTCGGGCCGTCCTTGGGGATCGCGCCCGCGGGGACGTGGACGTGGAACGCCCGGTCCTCGAACGTGCCCGGGTCGATGTCGAGCTCCGAGGCGTGGCCGCGCACATAGGAGAGCGCGATCTGCGCCGACTCCTTCATCACGTCGCCCAGCTGGCCGGTCAGCGTCAGCCCCGGCTTGCCGGCCATGGCCGTGGCCTCGACAAACAGCACGTCTCCGCCGGCGCCGGTGACCGCTAGACCGGTGGCAACGCCCGGAACCGCGGTGCGGATCGCGGACTCCTGGAAGAAGCGCTGGCGCCCGAGCGCGTCGCGGATCGCGTCCAGGTCGATGGTCACCGGAGCGGTGGCCTGCCCGGAGGCGATGCGGGTCGCGGTCTTGCGCAGCAGCGTTCCGAGGTCACGCTCGAGCTGCCGGACTCCGGCCTCGCGCGTGTACTCGATCGCGACGGTGTTGAGCAGCTCATCGGAGATCTCGACCTCGTCTTCGTGGAGACCGTTTCGCTCCAGCTGCCGGGGCCACAGATAGCCGCGGGCGATCGCGACCTTCTCGGAGGTCGTGTAGCCGTCGAAGCGGATCACCTCCATCCGGTCCAGGAGCGGGCCGGGGATGGTGTCGGCAACGTTGGCCGTGGCGATGAACATCACGTTGCTCAGGTCGAGCTCGACGTCTAGGTAGTGATCGCGGAAGCTGTGGTTCTGCGCCGGGTCGAGCACCTCGAGCAGGGCGGCGCTCGGGTCGCCGCGCCAGTCGGCGCCGACCTTGTCGACCTCGTCGAGCATGATCACCGGGTTCATCGTGTCCGCATCGCGCAGCGCGCGAACCAGGCGGCCCGGGAGGGCGCCGATGTACGTGCGGCGGTGGCCGCGGATCTCGGCCTCGTCCCTCACGCCTCCCAGGGACATCCGGACGAATTTCCTGCCGGTGGCGCGGGCGATCGATTCGCCGATGCTCGTCTTGCCCGTGCCGGGCGGGCCGATCAGCGTGAGGATCGCGCCGGAGCGCTTGTCCTCCTTAATCCCGCGCTCGAGCCGGAGCTTCTTGACCGCGATGTACTCGACGATCCGGTCCTTGACGTCCTCGAGGCCGGCGTGGTCAGCGTCGAGCACCTCGCGGGCGTGCTCGGGATCGAGGCGCTCCTCGGAGCGCTTGCTCCACGGCACCGCGATCAGCCAGTCCAGGTAGGTCCGGATCACGCTCGACTCGGCGCTCTGCTCGCCGAGGCGCTCGAGGCGTCCGAGCTCCTTGTCCGCCTGCTCCTTGACCGCCTCCGGCATACCGGCCTCTTCGATCTTCGTGCGGTATTCCTCGAGGATCGAGGCGTCGTCCTCGCCGAGCTCCTTGCGGATCGATTCCATCTGCTTGCGCAGGAAGTACTCGCGCTGCTGCTTCTCCGCGCCCGACTCGACGTCGTCGCGAATCCGCTTACGGACCTGAAGCTCGGCCAGCCGCTCGCGCTGGAATTGCAGCGCCAGCTCGAGCCGCTCGGTCACATCGAGCGTCTGCAGCAGTCGGACCTTGTTCTCATAGGTGAGATCCGGGGAGTAGCCGCCGGTATCCGCGAGCGCGCCCGGCTCGGTGATGCTGCGCAGGAACGCGGAGACGCGGCCGTCGTCGCCCCGCAACTCGAGGATCTCCTCGACCACGGCGCGGTACTCGCGCTCGAGGTTGCGGGTGCGCCCGTCCACCGGCACGGGGTCGGGCCGCTCCTCGACCTCGACATACAGCTTTCCATCGGGAGCAGTGTTCGCTGCGCCCGCGACTCCACGGTGAAGGCCCTGGAGCGCGACGGCGCGCGCGCCGCCGGGCAGGCGGACGCGATCGGCGATCTCGGCGATGGTGCCGACGTTGGCGAATTCCTGTTCGTGCCGCGGGACCAGCAGAACCTGTGTCTCGTCGCCGACATCGATGGCGAGCGTGAGCGACATGCCCGGGAAGACGACGACGTCTTCAAGCGGGACCAGTAATAGTCGGCTCATCAAGTCTTCACTTTCGCTAGTTGCTTACCAGAGATAAGCAAAGAATAGCAGTTGCCGGGGTTGGGCGACGACATATCTAAGTCGCTTAGGCTGAGATTATCGGCGCCGCGGGGCGATGGTCGCTGTCTGGCCCGCGCCAGCTCGGCGCCGGCGTCGGCGGCAGCAGAGGCCACATCCGCAGGCGCATCTGGGATCATGCGCGCCGATGATGCAGACCGAAACGCCTCCCGACGAGCCCGTGCGCCGATGATGCAGACCGAAACGCCTCCCGACGAGCCTGCGCACGACATCCTCGCGGCCGAGGCCTTCGCCGTGCCCGCCCGAGACCCCGCGCTGACTCATGGGCCGGTCGATCTTCCGGATGATCCGACGGGCATCGAGGAGCCCCACGACGTGCTCGCGGCCGAGGAGTTTGCGATGCCGGCGGCGCGTCCGGCGGCGGGCGCCGGCGCTGCGCTGGCGCGTCGGGCGAAGAGCTCGCGGGGGCTGGCGCTCGGCGTGGTGACCGGTGTCCTGGTGGCGTGGGTCGTGGCGCGGCTTCTGCGCCGGCGCTGAGTTGAGCGAGGTCCCGCGGCGCCGGCGCGGAGCGAGGTCCCGCGCCGCTGACGCCCGCGCCGGCGCGACCCCACGCCGCCGGCGCCCCGCGGTTTCACTCTTTTGTTGCGCTTCCGCGACCCAAACGTCACGGACTTTCTGTCAACGTCGCGCCATGTCTGGCGTGCTTGATCGAGTGACGCAAATAGCGTCATCAGATCAACCACGCGATGTGATGCTCGCGACGCTAGCGGCAGCCCAGCACGGTGTCGTCGCCCGCGGGCAACTGTACGCGCTCGGGTTCACGGCTCATCAACTGCAGACGCGCATTCGGTCTGGCCGCCTGCTGCGGGTCCACCGCGGTGTGTATGCCGTCGGCCACGACCGCCTATCGGCGCGCGGGCGGTGGATGGCAGCCGTTCTCGCGTGCGGCTCGGAGGCGGTTCTCAGCCACCGCGCCGCGCTGGCCCTCTGGGACCTGCGCCCGATCCCGAGCGGCCGGATCGATGTCACCGTCACAGCCGGCAATGGGCGGGGGCAGCCTGGCATCCGCGTGCACAGCGCCCGCACCCTGCACCCGGCCGATTGCGCGGTCGTCGACGGGGTCCCGGTGACCACCCTCGCGCGGGCCCTGCTCGACTACGCCGAGGTCGCGCGCTTCCAGCAGTTGCGCCTCGTCCTGGAGGAGGCCATCCGCCGGGAAGTCCTCGACGGCCGAACCCTCGACGAGACTCTCGCGCGTGGGCGCGGACGTCACGGCCTAAAGCCGCTGCGCGCGGCGCTGGCTGCAATCCGCGGGCCGGCGCCGTGGACCCAATCGGAGCTCGAACGCGAGTTCCTCGCGCTCGTACGCGCCGCCGGTCTGCCCGAGCCGAGCGCGAACGTCGTGGTCGACGGGTTCCTGGTCGACCTGTACTGGCCCGAGGCCAGGCTGGTGGTCGAGATCGACAGCTACGGGTTCCACAAGACGCGCAAGAAGTTCGAAGACGATCGCCGCCAGGACACCAAGCTGCAGCTCGCCGGCGTGGTGACGATCCGGGTGACCCAGTCGCGGGTCGAAGGGGAGCCCGAGCAGCTCCTCAGCGACGTCGCAGCGATGCTCAGTCGCGCGCCGCGGCCGGCCGGCGGTGAGGCGATGCTCAGCCGCGCGCGGCGGCCGGCCGGCGCCGCGGCATGACGTCGGTGACCGTTCCCTCCGCGATCTCCCCGGCGAACATCACGGTCTCGGTGAGCGTGGGATGGGGGTGGATGGTGAGCGCGATGTCCGCCGCTTCGGCGTCCATCTCGAGGGCGTGCACGGTCTCCGCGATGAGCTCGCCGGCGTTGGTGCCGACGATGCCGGCGCCGAGGAGCCGACGGGTTCCGGGCTCGAACAGGAGCTTGGTCAGCCCGTCGTCGCGCCCCAGGCTGAGCGCGCGCCCCGACGCTCCCCAGGAGAAGGCAGCCTTCTCGTATTCGATTCCCTCCGCGCGCGCCTCGACCTCCGTGAGCCCCATCCACGCGACCTCGGGGTCGGTGTAGGCGACCGAGGGGATAGCGCGGGGGTCGAACTGCGCCGCGCCGTCGCCGGCGATCACCTCCGCCGCGACCTTGCCCTCGTGGGAGGCCTTGTGGGCGAGCATCGGGCCACCCACGATGTCGCCGATCGCGTAGAGATGCGGCACGTTCGTGCGCAGCTGGTGGTCGACGGGGATGAAACCGGCCGAGTCGACGTCGACTCCCGCCGCGCCGGCGTCGATCGCGTGGCCGTTGGGCTTGCGCCCGACCGCGACCAGGATCTGGTCGAACGTTTGCGACTCGCCGTTTGAGAGCTTGACCTCCAGGCCGTCGTTCTGCGCCTCCACGGATTCGACCTTCGTCTCGACGTGGATCGCCTCGTATCGGCCACGGATTCGCCGCTCGAGCACCCGGACGAGATCGGCGTCGCATCCGGGAAGCAGCTGATCCAGCATCTCGACGACCGTGATCCGCGAGCCGAGCGCGTCGTACACCGTCGCCATCTCGAGGCCGATGATCCCGCCGCCGATCACCAGCAGCCGCTCGGGGAGGGCTCCGATCGTCAGCGCTCCGGTCGAGTCGATGATCCGGGGGTCCTCGGGCAGCATCGGCAACTGCGCCGCCTGCGAGCCCGCGGCGATGATGCAGTTCTCGAACGTCACCGTGCGATCGCCCACCTGCACCGAATGCGGGCCGGTGAAGCGCGCGACCCCGGTAATCACCTCGACCTTGCGCTGCTTGGCCAGGCCGGCCACGCCGCCGGTCAGCTTGCCGACCACGTCCTCCTTCCACGACCGCAGCGCGTCCAGATCGACGCTCGGATCGGCGAACTTGATCCCGTGCTCGGACATCTCCTTCGCCTCGGCGATCACCCGGGCGGCGTGCAGGAGTGCCTTGGACGGGATGCAGCCCACGTTCAGACAGACTCCGCCCAGGGTCTCGTAGCGTTCCACGAGGATCGTGTGCAGCCCGAGGTCGGCCGCGCGGAACGCCGCCGTGTAGCCGCCGGGGCCCGACCCGATCACGAGGACCTGGGCGTCGTAGTCGCCGGCCGGCGCCGCGGCCGGCGCTGGCGCCGCGGGAGCGGGGGTGGGCGCGCGCGCGCCGTCCCCGCCCTCCGAAGCCGGCCGTTCGCTCGGCGCCTCGGCCGGCGGGGCGCCTCCCTCGGACGGCGCCGCCCCGTCGGACTCGATCGTCAACAGCACGCTCCCCTCCGACACCCGGTCGCCGATCTTCACGCTCAGCTGCTTGACGACGCCGGAGAAGGGCGCCGGCACGTCCATCGTGGCCTTGTCGGACTCGAGCGTGACCAGCGGATCCTCGAGCGCGACCTCATCGCCGGGCGAGACATGGATCTCGATCACCGGCACATCCGCGAAATCCCCGATGTCGGGGACGCGGACCTCGCTCAGCTCGCTCACAGCAGCGCCCGCCGCAGGTCGGACAGCACGGCCACGAGCGCGGCGACGAACCGGGCGGCCGCCGCCCCGTCGATGACGCGGTGGTCATAGGACAGCGACAGCGGAAGCATCAACCTCGGCGCGAACTGCTGCCCGTCCCACACGGGCTTCATCGTCGAGCGGGTCGCGCCGAGGATCGCGACCTCGGGCGCATTGACGATCGGGGTGAAGCTGGTACCGCCGATCCCGCCCAAGCTCGAGATCGTGAACGTCGAGCCCTGCATGTCCCCGGGCGCGAGCTTTCCGTCGCGCGCCTTGGAGGACAGCTCGGTCAGCTCTCGGGCGACGTCGAGCAGCCCCTTCTGGTCGGCGTCCTTGATCACCGGGACGACCAGTCCACCCGGCGTGTCCGCGGCAAAGCCGATGTTGTAGTAGCGCTTCAAAACGAGCTCCTCGCCGTCCAGCGAGGCGTTGAACGCGGGGAATCGCTTGAGGGTGGCCACGCTTGCGACCACCAGGAACGAGACCATCGTGACCTTCACGCCATCGCGCGCGTGCTCGTCGTTCAACCGCTTGCGCCACGCCTCGAGCTCGGTGATGTCGGCCTCGTCGTTGTGGGTGACGTGGGGGATCATCACCCAGTTGCGCGCCAGGTTCGGGGCGGAGATCCGCTGGATGCGCGAGCGTTCCACCCGCTCCACAGGCCCGAACTTGGCGAAGTCGATCGAGGGCCATGGGGCCAGGCCGGGCAGAGCGGCCCCCGGCACCGCGGTCGCCGGCGCCGAGGCGGCCGGTGCGCCCGGGGCCGCGCCGGCAGCGGCTGCCTGGACGTCCTCGCGCGTGATCCGCCCCTTGCGCCCCGAGCCCTGCACCCGAGAGAGGTCGACGCGGAGCTCGCGGGCGATCCGGCGCACGGCCGGGCTCGCGTAGACGGGCCCTCCGCCGTCGCCGGCCGGGGTGGGTGACGGTGCCGGCTCGGGCTCACCCGCCGGCGCGCGCTCACCCGCCGGCGCGCGCTCACCCGCCGGCGCGCGCTCACCCACCGGGGCGCGCTCACCCGCCGGCGGCTCTTCGG
>JAFASF010000375.1 GCA_019244745.1 Solirubrobacterales bacterium
GTGATCCTCCAACAACACCTTCCTGACGACCTCCTCGATCGCCATCCTTTCCTTGCCGGCCACCGCTGCTGCCTCCATATCTCGTCGAACCGTGAAGAAGTCCGACGATCATGAGCGCCGCGGTGGCCGGAACCATCTCCAAGGACCCAAATCCCGGCGACCCAAACCCTTGATCGCCACCGCCGAGGGCCCTAGAACGGCTCACAGAGCCTCGACTCGAACCCCGTCACCAGAAAATTCCGTCCGACCGCGTCATACACCAACCCTAGGGACGTGACCTTTGCGGGGCTTTTGTGAGAGCGGCTGAAGGGGCTCGAACCCTCGACCTTCTGCATGGCAAGCAGACGCTCTAGCCAACTGAGCTACAGCCGCGCGGGGGAACGAGTATAAGGCCCGCTGGGAGCCCCGCAGAGGGACCTCGCGAGCCCCGCAGAATGCCGGTGCGGGCCGCGCAACACGTCGCGAGCCGGCAACTCTCGCGCGTCCGAGCTTCTGCGTCATTGGCTAGCGCCGATGGTCCGGGAGTCGAAAACGCCGCCGGTTGCGAGCCGACGTTGACGTGGTTGCGAAGCCGCGCCATGGCATACCTCGCCGAAGCACGGCATTTTCGTAGGCTCGTCGCTGCTCGCGGATGCGGGCCTCGGCGAGCGCGTGGCCAAGTGAATACATCGGAACTCCTTACGTCCGTAAATAGCGGTCTGCGGACATGAACTTTGTGGCATGTCGGCGCTCTGCGCAAAGTGAGATTTCCTTGAGGGCATATAAGTGATACTTAGGTCTATGCCATCGACCCCCAATCGAAACCTTGATTTGCCGCGTTAGCCGCGATATCTTCCGCTCATGCTCGACGTGGATCGGCTTCGGGTGTTCCGAGAGGTCGCGAGCCGTGGCTCGTTCAGCGCCGCCGCGCGCGAGCTCGCATTCACGCAGCCAGGAATTTCGCATCACGTAAAGCAGCTCGAGCGCGAGCTGGGCGTGGCGCTGATCGAGCGCTCGCCACGAGGGATACGACTGACCCCGCCAGGACGCGCGCTGTACGAGCACGCCGAGGCCCTCCTGACGCGGCTCGATGACGCCGAGCGCGACGTCGTCGAGATCGCCAGGCTGGGAGGCGGCACGCTGCGGATGGTCGCCTTTCCCAGCGCGGCCGCAACGCTTGTGCCGCCGGCGGTCGCCTCGTTCCGTGCGCGACATCCGTCTGTGGAGTTGAAGCTGGCGGAGGCTGATCCACCGGTGTCGCTGCCCGACCTGGTTGCCGGCTCCTGGGACCTCGCCCTCGCCTATGAATACCCGCTGCTGCGCCTCCCCCGCGACCCGGCGCTGGAGTTCGAACCGATGTTCTCCGACGCCATGGCTTGCTGCCTGCCGGTCGATCACGCGTTGGCGGGCGAAAGCCAGATCGAGCTCGAATGGCTCGCCGGCGAGATCTTCGTTGCGCCCTATGACTGCGTCTGCCGCGAGGCGCTCGCGCATGCGTCCCGACGCGCTGGTTTCACTCCTGACGTGGCCTCGGAGACGAACGACTACATGGCGATGCAGGCGCTCGTCGAGGCCCGAGTGGGTATCGCGGTGATGCCTCGGCTGGTCGCCTCGATGGCGGTGCGCGAGCGGGTCGCCATCGTCCCGCTGGCGGCCGGCACGCTGACCCGCACGGCCTCGATCGTGTCCCGTCGCGCGGGCTTTCGCTCGGCTGCAAGTACGACCATGCGAGCGGTTCTCCACGAGGTCGCCGCGGGGCTCGCCGCCGGGCCGCTGTCCCTTGACCTGCCGGCCGGCGGCCGAGCACTGGTCGCGTGAACACGCGGTCCGGTCGAGCATGACGCGGCATACATGCGGTGCGTTCAGCGAGTGGTGACAGAGCCAGGGCGTGCGGTTAGCTGATCTCGGCCTTGCCGTCGCCGGGATGCTGTGGAACCCTGACAGCCGACGATGGGCACGAGCGGCCGCCCAGCAATGACGGAGCCATTACCTCCTGACTCGCGGGCTCCTGCGCGCCGGCCGTGGGTTCTGGTCCTGGCTGTCGCCGCCGGCGCGCTGCCGCTGGTGGGGCTCTTCTCGCTCCTGTTCCGCAAACACCTGGACCCCAACCTGACGAATCACAAGCTCCACTTCGTGGTCTTCCTCGCTGTTGGCGCCCTCGCGTCGCTACTCGCGTGGGCCGCGGGAGAAGCGGCCAACGCGAGGGAGGACGCGCGCGTCCTGCTGATCTCGCTGGCGTTCCTGGCCACGGGAGGCTTCCTCGGCCTGCACGCGATCGGTACGCCCGGGATTCTGTTTTCGAACCAGCTCTCTGGCTTCATGGTCGCGATCCCCGTCGGCCTGCTGGTTGCCTCGGTCTTCGGCTTATGTTCCGCGTTCGTGGACTCGCGCCCGGGATTTGCCGAGCTCGTGATGAGGCGGCGAGCGCTCCTGAGGAATGCGATCCTGGCCGCGATGATCGCGTGGTTCATCTGGACCGTGGCGAAGCTGCCGCCGCTCGACCGGCCGAGCAGCGAGGGCGCCAGCGACAGCCTGCTCGGCATCATGGCGATCCTGGGCGTGATCATCTACGCCGTGGCGGCCGCGCGTTACTGGGTCGTCTTCGGCGGTCAGATGCGACTGCTTCCGGCCAGCGTCATCGCGTGCTTCGTGCTGCTGTCAGAGGCGATGATCGGCGTCGCCGTCACCGGAGAGCGCAACTGGCACGCGAGCTGGTGGGAGTGGCATGCGCTGATCGTCCTGGCTTACCTGATGATCGGCTTTGCCGCTCGTCGCGAGTGGCGCGACGAACGATTCCGCCACCTCTACCTGCCGACGACTCGCCAGCGCCGCCGGGAGATCAGCGTACTGTTCAGCGACCTGGCTGGGTTCACGAGCTTCTCGGAACGGGCCACACCGACCGAGGTCGCGACGTTGCTAAGCGCCTACCACGAAGTCGCGGCTCCGTTGATCTTCCGGCGGTTCGGGGGCACGATCGAGAAGTTCATGGGCGACGGGATGATGGCCTCGTTCAACAGCCGCGGCGATCAGCCCGACCACGCCCTCCGCGCCGCCGGAGCGGGACTGGCGCTCCAACGCGAGCTGAGCCGGCTCGCCGACAAGCATCCGGGATGGCCGCGAGCTCGCGTTGGGGTGAACACCGGGGAAGCGGTGATGAGCGAGGTCGGGGGGCACGGCCGTATCGAGTACACGCTCGTCGGCGACACCATCAACACCGGCTCTCGCCTCGAAGGCCAGGCTCCGGTCGGAGGTGTGCTGATCGGCGCCGAGACCTACCGCCGGCTGCCGAAGGACGCTGTCGTGCGGCCCATGGGCGCGGTCAAGGTGAAGGGCAAGGAGGCGGCGCTGGACGCCTACCTCCTGGAGTCGCTCGAGCCCGCGGACAGCCGGCCGCCCGGTTACCGAGAGGCGACGACCGGAATCGAACCGGTGTAGACGGCTTTGCAGGCCGCTGCGTAGCCACTCCGCCACGTCGCCCGAGGATCCCAAGGGTAGCCGGTGGACCCAGCGCTCAGGCCGCGGTCAAGACGACCGCGTTGCCCGAGGGGTCGCGGATGAGCGCACCACGTTCCGCGTGCTCAACCGGAATACCGGCGGCGCGCACGCGCGAGAGCACTCGTCCTAACTCCTCGTGGCTCGGCAGCACTACCTCGTAGTTCCACAGTCCCACCGAGCCGGGGGCAGGGGGATGGGCGCCCGCGCTGTGCCAAGTGTTCAAACCGATGTGGTGGTGGTAACCGCCGGCCGCGACAAACAGCGCGCCGGGATAGGTTCGGACCATGACGTCGAAGCCGAGAACCCCGCTGTAGAACTCTTCGGCCTCCGGGATGTCGGAGACCTGGAGGTGGACGTGACCGACCGTGGTGTCGGGCGGCGCAAAAGGCTGGAGCGCGGTGGCGCCCTCGAGCTCGCCGAGCACGCCGTCGAGGTCGAGGGCCAGCGTTGCCATCTCGAGACGTTCGCCGCTCCGGGCCCACTGGTCGCGAGGACGATCCCGATATAGCTCGATGCCGTTTCCATCCGGATCGGAGAGATACAGGGCCTCGCTCACCAGATGGTCGGAAGCTCCGTCGAGCGGCCAGCGCGCTTCGGCCAGGCGAGCCAGCGCGAATGCCAGGTCCCGCCGCGACGGGACGAGGATCGCAACGTGGTAGAGCCCGGTCGCCCGGCGGTCGAGCCGGCGCGTCCCAATACCGGTACGCAGCTCGATCAAGGGGCGCCCGTCGCCGGCGCTCAACGCCGTCGTTCCGTCCTCGAGCTCGCTCGCCCGCACTCCGATCGCTCGCTCATAGAACTCCTTGGATCGCGCCAGGTCGGCAACCGTCAGGCGGACCGTGCCGATCGCGGTATCCGGGTGGATAGCGAGCGAGGAAGCTGATTGGGTGGGACTCACCATAGGGGCGGCGCCGGCGAAAGCGGGACTACTCGACCGTGCAGCTCTCGCTGCGGTTGGCACCGGGCAGCCTGCCGAGCAGCGACGCCAGCTGCTCGATCTCTTCTTCGCTGAAATGCCGAAGGAACACGCGGCCAATGCTCTCGACGTGGGTGCTCCCCGCTTCGCGTAGTTTCTCGTAGCCGACGTCGGTCAGCCGCGCGTACGACACCCTGGCGTCCCGATCGCACGCGACCCGCTCGATCAAGCCACTCGCCACGAGGCCATCGATCAACCTGGTGACACCCGAACGGGTGAGCATCGTGCTCTCCGCCAGCCCCGACATCGGCAGCTTCCGGTCGGGCGCCTGGGCCAGGTAGAGGAGCACTTCGTAGTCACGGCTGGTCAGGCCATGGGCGGCGATCAACTCCGCGTCGAGGACGCGCATGATCGACGCGTGACTGTGGAGATAGCTCCGCCATGCCTCGAGCGTGGCTCCTTCGAGACGAGCTGACGCGGTTATTTCCACATCCTGAGTGTAGTTGACGAATCAACCGCGGCCGGGTGGGCGGCGTCGCGCCTGGTGTGCCCGGTAGGCTCTTCGTGTGGAGGAGATCGCGTCCGGGCTCTGGCATTGGACCGCGCGGCACGAGCGCACCGGCGGGCGGGTCAGCTCGTACTATCTCGAGCCCGAGCGGGTGGTGATCGATGGGGTGATTCCTCGCGAGGGACTCGAATGGTTCGAGGAGCACGGAGAGCCCCGAGACGTGCTTCTGACCAACCGCCACCACGACCGCCATGCCTGGCGACTTCGCGACGCGTTCGGGTGCGCGGTTCACTGCATCCGAAACGGCGTCCACGAGCTCGAAGGACGCGGTCCGGTGCAATCGTTCGACTTTGGGGACGAGCTTCCGGGCGGGATCGTCGTCTACGAGGTCGACGCCATCTGTCCCGACGAGACCGCGCTTCACATACCGCACTACGCGGCGCTGGCGTGCGCGGATGGTGTGATCCGCGGCCCGGATGGGGGCGAGCTGGCGTTCGTGCCCGACCGGTTGATGGACGAGCCCGACCAGACCAAGCAGGGCCTGCGTGACGCGTACGGCAGCCTCCTGACCCTCGACTTCGACACGTTGCTCCTCGCGCACGGTTCGCCGGTCGTCTCGGACGGGAAAACTGCCCTGCGCGCATTCGTGAGCAACTCGACGTAGCGTCGCGGCGACCGCTTCACCCGCGTCACCTGTTTGACGGGCGCATATCTGGGAGAGGACAGCTCTGTATGGATGCCGATCGGGCATCGCGCGTCGATTTCGCCCTCAAGAGGAGGTCGCAATGGCCAAGAAACGCGACGAGGATCTGATGAGAACCCTGCGAGACAACGGGGTACGCAAGAAGGTCGCACAAGCGGTCAGCGAGGCGACGGACGGCGCGCCCAACTCCGAGCAGAAGAACCTGATCGATCGGACGGTCGAGGGTCTAAGAACCGCGGCCGACAGTTTGGAGTCCCGTGTCGGCGACTCACGCCGAAGCGAGTCCGCGAAGAAGGCCGCCCGAACTCGTAAGCGCAAGGCCGCCGAGCGCAGCGCAGCCGCGCGCAGAGGGGCCAGGACGCGGGCCAGGGCCTCGTAACAGTTCGCGCGAAGCCGGCCCCCGGATAACGCTGCCGGGGAACTGTATGGTTCGCCGGTGCATCCGACGGCGGCGAGGCTGGGCGAGCGCCTGCGCGCCCGGGGTCTCGACGTCGAGGTGCGGACGCTCAGCGCGTCCGCCCGCACCGCCGGCGAGGCGGCCGACGCGGTGGGCTGCGAGGTCGGGCAGATCGTCAAATCGCTCGTGTTCGTCCGCGACAAGCTGCCCGTGGTGGTGCTGTGCGCCGGCGACCGTCGAGTCGACACCAACCGGCTAGGCCTGATCCCCGCGAGCGCCGAGCAGGCGCGCGCAGCAACCGGATTCGCCATCGGCGGCATACCGCCGCTCGGCCACGACTCGGAGCTCGAGACGCTCATCGACGTCTCCCTGCGACGGTTCCACACGGTGTGGTGCGCCGCGGGGACGCCGCATGCCGTATTCGAGGTTGGCACGGAGGACCTGATCGGGGCGATCGAATCGGCGACCGTCCTCGATGTCGCTCCATGAGATCGCGCCCCTGAAGACGCGGTCAGAGCGCCTCCCGGCCATCCCTCCGGCACCGCGCACGCCAAATGTATAGGGATCTGTACAGGGGTATCCCTATTGCGGGCGGTGGCAAGCGCTGCATATGATCCGGCCCGCAGTCCTCCTCGGCGGGTCGGGAATGACACAACCTTGCATTGTTCGATATGACGCGCCGCCGAGTCGACCGACCCGGCTTGTGTCTTGCGCTCCCCACGGGACCCCGGTGCGCGCGGCGACCATGGCGGGGCGCGGATGATCGGACCTGCCCGCGCGATCAGCGCCCTGATGGGACGGCGTCAGGGCGCCGGTGGCCCCGACAGGCGTGCCCGGAGGGCGCGGTTGGCAACTCATCGGATTGGCATCGTCGCTGCCGTGGTCGTGGTGCTGGGCGTTGGCGCGGGCGCACTTAGCCAGGCCGCATGGGCCGACTTGGGTACCTCGTCCGAGTTCCAGTCGGTCTCTGCCGGCGGCTACCACAACTGCGCCGTGCGGTTGAACCGGTCAGTCGCTTGCTGGGGGAACAACGATTACGGCCAAACCTCAAACCCGGCCGGGGCGTTCAGGTCGGTGAGTGCCGGAGACTTCTTCACCTGCGGCGTGCGGCTCAACGACACGGTCGCCTGCTGGGGGCTGAATGGATACGGGCAGGCGACGGCGCCGGCGGGCCGGTTCCGGTCGGTGAGCGCGGGTGGGCTACACGCGTGCGGCCTGACTACTGACGGAGTCATCGCCTGCTGGGGACTGAACGTGGCAGGTCAGGCGTCGCCGCCGTCAGGGACGTTCGAGTCGATCAGCGCCGGCGGTGATCACACCTGCGCCGTGCGCACCGGCGGCACCGTGGTGTGCTGGGGCCGCAACAACTTTGGCCAGTCCTCGCCGCCGGGCGGGACGTTCAGATCAGTCAGCGCGGGCGGCTCTGTCACCTGCGGCCTGCGGACCGACGAAGCCGTGGCGTGCTGGGGCGACGACTCCGATCACCAGGCGTCACCGCCGCTCGGCAAGTTCAGGTCGGTGAGCGCCGGCGGCGTTGACGCTTGCGGCGTTCGGACCGATGAAACGGTGGTTTGCTGGGGCAGCGGCAACCTTGGGCAGGCGTCGCCGCCGCGGGAACGTTTCAGGTCGGTGACGGCGGGCGCCAACCACACCTGCGGGGTACGGACCGACAACAGCGTGGTGTGCTGGGGCAGCGACAGCAGCGGTCAGACTTCGATGCCGGTCACGTTCAAGTCCGTGAGCGCCGGCGGCGCGCACACATGTGCGGTGGAGGCGAACGACACCGTCGCCTGCTGGGGTTATGACAAGTTTGGGCAGCTCTCCGCGCCGAAGGAGAAGTTCAAGTCGGTCAGCGCCGGCGGCGACCACACCTGCGGCCTGCGAATCAATGACACCGTGGCCTGCTGGGGTCGCAACGACTTAGGCCAGTCCTCACCTCCGGCCGGGACCTTCGATTCGGTGAGCGCGGGAGGCGATCATACCTGCGCGGTGCGGACCGACCGGATCATGGTTTGCTGGGGCTCGAACACGTTCGGGCAGGCGTCACCGCCGGGGGGGACATTCAGATCCGTGAGCGCTGGAAGCAATAACACCTGCGGCGTCCGGACGGACTACACCCTGGCCTGCTGGGGAAGCAACGGCTCTCTTCAATCTACGCCGCCGGCAGGCCAGTTCAGCGTGGTCAGCGCTGGCTCGCGCTACACCTGCGCTCTCCGGGTCGAGGCCACCGCGGTTTGTTGGGGGATTTCTAGGGCGGATCTGAAACCCCCGCCCGCGGGCAAGCTGAAATCTGTGACCGTCGGCGGTACACACGCCTGTGGTCTGCGCGCCGACGACTCGGTTATCTGCTGGGGACTCGGCGTAGCCGGCGAGTCCAATCCTCCACCGGAACGGTTTGTCTCGGTCAGCGCTGGTTACACCCACACGTGCGGGGTGCGCACCGACCACATCGTCGCCTGCTGGGGGGACGACAGAAACGGGCAGCTCTGACGCGGACGGCCACGCGCCGAACGCTCCATTGAAACTCTGGTCGGGAGAGTGTGACTCGACGTCGTGGCCGGCGGACCATGGCGCGCGCGGGGTTGTGGCCGCTTCAGGGTGGCATGGGCGATGCTGGGCTCGAACCAGCGACCTCCGCCTTGTCGAGGCGGC
>JAFASF010000265.1 GCA_019244745.1 Solirubrobacterales bacterium
CGTCGAGCAGCCGACGGTCGTGGCCTGCCGCTACGTGCGCACGTGCGGATGAATCACAGAACGGGCAGGTAGCGCTCGAGCTCCCAGCTCGTACCTGCGCCTGCTCGCTCCCCGGCCACCCCGTCCTCCGAGGAGAGGGGTGGAATCCGTCGAAGAGCAGGACCTCTGCATACCGAAGATCTCCGCGGGCACCGGCGAGGCGCTCGGGGTGGCGATGTCGCCATCGAGATGCGCCGCGATGATCGCCGGCGGTAGCGGAGCCGGGCAGAACACCTCGCCGTCGAACGCTCTTTGTCGCGTCGTCCACCCCGCCCGTCAAACCTTCGACGCTGGCCGACGGAGCCCGCCAGGTGGGGGGGCCGCTCGCCGCTCGCCTACCTTCGAGTCGTGCGATGTGCTCGGAACCTAATCCGGCCACACCCTCGGTGCGCACGGATCAGCGCAGCGCCTCGACGTCGGCGTCGCTCAGCTCCACCTCGGCCGCGGCGAGGTTCTCCCGCAGGTGCTCGCGCGAGAGCGTGCCAGGGATCGGCAGGATGGTTGGCGAGCGGCGCAGCAGCCAGGCGAGCGCGACCTGCTTCGGCGTCGCATCGCGACGGGCTGCGATGTCGGCGAGCGCCGGCGAGCCGCCGCCGTGCAGCGGGTAGTAGGGAACGAACGCGATGCCTTCCCTGTCGCAGTAGTCGACGACCGCCTCGTGCTTTCGCTCGCCCAGGCTGTACTGGTTCTGGACAGCGGCGATCGGCACCACCTGGCGAGCCGCGCGGATCTGCTCGACGCTCACCTCGGAGATGCCGACGTTGCGGATCCTGCCTTGGTCGCGGTACTCGGCGATCACGCCGAGGCTTTCCTCCAGCGGCGTCTCGGGGTCGACGCGGTGAAGGTAGTAGAGGGGGATCACCTCGGTCCGCAGTCGCCGAAGGCTCTCCTCGATCTGCCCACGAAGGACCTCCGGGCGCCCCTCGCCCCGACGGTAGCCGCCCTTCGTCGCGACGACCACAGCCTCGGGGAGGGGATTGAGCGCCGCGCCGATCGTCTCCTCACTCTCCCCGCGCGTATAGAGGTAGGCGGTGTCGATGTGGCTGACGCCTGCCTCGACCGCGTCCCGAATGAACGCGACGTTCTCGGAACTGTTCTCGAGCCGGTTCGTGCCGAGGCCGACCCTTCCAACCTCGACGTCGCCAAGCCGCACCGCCTTGATCATCGTCGCGCCCCCGCGACGTGATCGACCACCCGCCGCCCCTCGCGCGGGCGATAGGCGGCGACCTCGACTCCGGGGCAAGCGGCATCGGGCAGATAGACCGCCACATGATGGGTGCGGTAGGACACGGCCCGCACACCCTACCCGTGACTCGATCAACCAGCGGGCTGCGCGCGCGAGCTCCCCGCGGCGGTTAGGGCAGCGCGTAATCGTAGGATCCGCGTGGCGACTGGGGAGGTGCGCCTCGCGAGCCTCGACCAAAGCCTTAGCCGCAGCCCCCTTGGCGGCGGTCCGGGCAGACCCCTCCTGCGCCGGGAGCCATCCGTCGGGCAGTGAGCTCACGATCGTGCTCTGGGCAAAGCGCTGGTCCGGCGCTGGCGGCGGCTCTCCTCCTAAGTCGCTGGATTCGACGGAGACTTGCGGGTAGTTTCGCGGGGCCGAGTCCGGCTCGATGGCTTTCAGCCGATCGCGCGCGCCACCGTCTCGCTCCGGGGCGCGGTCTACGCTACCGGGCTGAGCCTCCCAGAGCGGCGTGGCCGCTGGCAGCTGCTGCTCTCAGACTGGCGATCGCTACACGCCGGCGGCGATACCCTCACCCAGGAGAGGCGCTATGGAAATCGCAGTCGCACAACCATCGCCATCCGCTAGCGCGGTGACGTTCTCGCACGCCGCTCAGCTCCGGGGTAGGCGCGGGCGCCGTCTGGCCGTCGATCGCTGGGTTCGGGCGGGGGTCGTTCTCGCCGTGGTTGGAATGTTTCTGGCGTCGGCGGCATCGGCGCCGGCGGCGCCGCACATCTACTGGACAAACTTCCGGGGTGGCATCGGGGAGGCTAATCTCGACGGCTCGGCCGCCCACCCAGCGTTCATCACCGGCACCGACGGTCCGGCCGGGATCGTCGTCGATGGCCAGCACATCTACTGGGAGAACTTCGGCTTCGGGGCGATCGCGAGAGCAAAACTCGACGGCAGCGGCGTGCAGCAGCTTTTCCTCCCCGGTCTTGACGCTCTCTGGGGCATCGCGGTCGACCGCCAGCACCTCTACTGGACGGGTCGGGTGTTTGGGCCGTTGAACTTCAACGCCGTCGCGCAGGCGAACCTCGACGGAAGCGCGGTGATGCCAGCGTTCATCCGTGCCGTCAATCCCTACGGCGTCGCAGTTGACGGCCAGCACATCTATTGGGCCGACCGGACTACCGGAGCGATCGGGCGCGCCGATCTCGACGGCAGCGGCGTGGACCCGAGCTTCATCACCGGCGCCAAGAACCCACAGGGGGTCGCGGTAAACGGTCAGCACATCTACTGGAGCAACTCCGGCATAGGCGCGATCGGGGAGGCGAACCTGGACGGCAGCGGTGTGCAGCAGCGCTTCATCACCGGAGCCAAGAACCCGTTTGGGATGGCGGTCGACGCAGAGCACGTCTACTGGGCCAACGAGGCGTCGAGCACGATCGGTAGAGCCAACCTCGACGGCACCGAGGTCAACCAACGCTTCATCACCGCGGCCAAGTTTCCCTGGGGTGTGGCGGTGTCTGTGCCGGTGGTCGGAGTCAGTCCGGCGTCCCCGCCACCGTTTC
>JAFASF010000276.1 GCA_019244745.1 Solirubrobacterales bacterium
TGGCCGGCACGCCGAACCGCTTCGTTCCTGGCCGGAGTCGCCTGCGCGGTCGTGGCCCTTCAGTCAGGAATCGACGCCTACGACGATCAGCTGCTCTCGGTCCACATGGTGCAGCACATGCTGCTGCTGCTCGTCGCGCCGCTCCTCGTGCTCGGCGGCCGCCCGGTGATCCTGGCCCTCCGAGCGCTGCCGCCGGCGCGGCGCCGTGGCTTCGTCCGAGCGCTGGAACGGACGCGCGCCTATACGGGTCCGCTGCAGACGCTTGTCGTGTTCGGCGCGGTCATCGTCCTGACGCATCTTCCGTCGTTCTACGAGGCGACGCTACGCCACCCGGCCCTGCACTACACCGAGCACGCGCTGTACCTGACCGCGGGGCTGTTGATGTGGTCGCCGCTCCTCGACGGAGACCCCGCGCCCCGCCACCGCCTGGGCGGGCTCGGCCGGTTCGGCTATCTGATCGCGGCGATGCTGCCGATGGCGGTGGTTGGGGCGTACCTGAACCGCCACGCCGCGCTCGTTTATCCATCGTACGGGCCGCCGGCGCGCTCGCTCGGGCTCTCGGCGCTCGACGACCAGGGGCAGGCGGGAGCGATCATGTGGGTGGTCGGCAGCACGATCATGGTTGCCGTAGGCCTGTGGGCGGCGGTCGCCGCGATGGTGGCCGAAGAGCGCCGGCAGGCCGCGCGGGACGCCCGCGCCGCGCCGCTTGCCCGCCAGGACCCGGCCGCCCGATCCGCGCCCCTCGCCGCGCCGGACGGGGGAGCCCGCGGATGACGCGCGTGTTCATGCGCTGGCTGACCCGGCGCTCCCGAATCCCACCCCTGCTCCGGCTGACCCTGGCGATAATCCTCGGCGCGATCGCGATCGTCGCCTTGGCCGCACCAGGCTCGCGGGGCCAGAGCGCCGCCACGACGATCCCCGGCGGACCGGCCTCCGAGTTCAACGCCCCTACCAAGTCGCCGGATCCTCCCGGCGCGGGCAACCCCACTAGGTCATTCCCGGACTCCCCGGCGCTGAGGGCGCGGGGCTTCACGCTGTATCAGAGCAGCTGCTCCTCGTGCCATGGGATCGCTTTGCAGGGGACGCCCGGGGTGGCTCCGTCGCTGCGCGGCGTCGGTCCCGGCCCGGTCGATTTCTACGTGTCCACGGGGAGGATGCCGCTCGACCAGCCCCGCAGCCAGCCGCTGCGGAACCCACCGCTGTTCAACCGGTCCGATATCGACGCGCTGATCGCGTATATCAGCTCGTTCGGCGGGCCACCGGCACCGACCGCCGACCCCGCGCGAGGCGACCTGGCGCTGGGCTTCCACCAGTTCACGCTCCACTGCGCCGGCTGCCACCAGATCGTCGCCCGCGGCGGGATCACGGTCAATGCCCAGATCCCCGATCTCCAGGAGGCCACACCGGAGGAGATCGCCGAGGCGGTGCGGATGGGCCCGTATCTGATGCCGCACTTCGACGCCAAGCAGATCGACCAGCACCAGCTCGACTCGATCGTCCGCTACGTGCTCTGGACGCGCAAGCCCGACAACGCGGGCGGCTGGGGGATCTACAACATCGGCCCCATCCCGGAGGGGATCGTGGCTTGGTTCATCGGACTGACGGCGCTGGTGATCGTGGCCCGATTGATCGGCGAGCGCATGGACGAGCCGGTATGAGCACCGCACCGACACTCCGGAGGTTGGCCGATGAGCCCTGACGATCCGAGTCCCGTCACGCGTTGGGGGAGGCTGCTCGGCGCGCTCGTGGCGTTAGGCACCACGGCTCGAGCGGCGGCCCGACGGGGACCGGTCCCGCGGCCGCCCGGGGCGGGCGAGGTGGACCCGAGCGAGCGCACGGTGCCCGCGAGCCCCCGCGCGGAGAGCATCGTGGCCGTGCTGCTCCTGCTGGCCGCGGTGTTCGCGTTTGCCTTCACCGTGCTCTACATCGTGCTGTCCGGCAACACACAGCTGCTCGGGATCGCCATGGGCGGCGCGCTGCTCCTGCTGGCCGTCGCGTGCATCGTCGCCGGCAAACTCGTGGTCCCGCAGGAGACCCACGTCGAGGAGCGCGGCCCGCTGCTCGTCGAGGAGGAGACCGAGGAGGTTATCCACATCATCGAGGCGGGCGGGCAGGGGATCTCCCGGCGCGCTCTGCTGGTCGGGGCCGGCGGCGTGGCCGGGGCGGCGCTCCTGACCGCGACGGCGACGCCGCTGGCCTCGCTCGGGCCGACGCTGGGCCCACTGCACCACACGCCCTGGGCCCGCGGCGTGCGCCTGGTCGATGACGAAGCCCGGCCCTACCTGGCCAGCGACATCCAGATCGGCACGTTCTACACCGCCTTGCCCGAACACGGGGATCCCGAGGCGTTCGGGGCGGGACTGCTCGTGGTCCGGCTGCCGGCGAACTTCATCGATCTGCCGGCGGCTCGCCGCGACTGGGCGCCATACGGGATCTTGGCCTATTCGAAGATCTGCCCTCACGCCGGCTGCGCGATCTCGCTTTACCGTTACCCGACCTACGCTCCGACGAGCCAGATTCCGGCCTTCACCTGCCCGTGCCACTACTCGACGTTCCTGCCCGGCGAGGGTGGCCGGCTGATCTTCGGTCCCGCGGGCCGTGCCTTGCCCCAGCTCCCGTTGATGGTCGACGGGCAGGGTTACCTGCGGGCGGCGGGTCCGTTTCACGAGGACATCGGGCCGTCTTGGTGGGGCGTCCACCGGTCCCAGTCGTGAACCCGATCGAACGTTACGTCCACCGCCGCTTCGCGCGCGTCAGCCGCTCGGCGGAGCAGCGCGTCGGGCTCGCCGCGGGGGTCAGGTGGGCCCTCCGTTACGTGTTCCCAGACCACTGGTCGTTCCTGCTCGGGGAGATCGCGCTCTATTCGTTCATCGTGCTGGTGGCGACCGGGATCTACCTCACGCTCTTCTACATCCCGAGCGATTCCCAGGTCATCTACCACGGCCCATACGCGCTGCTGCAGGGCGAGCAGATGTCCGAGGCCTACCGCTCGGTGCTCAACATCTCCTTCACGGTGCCGGCGGGCCTCCTCTTCCGCCAGGTGCACCACTGGGCTGCGGACGTGTTCATCGCCTCGATCGTCCTGCACCTGATCCGCATCTTCTTCACCGGCGCCTACCGCAAGCCCCGCGACCTGAACTACTTCATCGGGCTGACCATGCTGATGCTCGCCATCCTGGAAGGCTTCGCCGGGTATTCGCTCGTCGACGACCTGCTCTCCGGCATGGGGCTGGCCATCGCCTATGGGGTCGCGGTGGCGATCCCGGGGATCGGCGGCCAGTTCGCCACGCTGATCTGGGGCGGCCCGTTCCCGGGCAACAGCACGTTCTGGCCCCGCCTGGAGATCGTGCACGTGCTGCTGATCCCGGTCACGCTGGCCGTGCTGATCACGCTCCACCTGGTCATGATCATGCGCCAGCACCACTCGCAGTTCCCCGGGCCGGGGCGCCGGGAGCGCAATGTCGTGGGCACCCCGACGTGGCCGGCGTACGCGCTGCGCTCAATCGGGCTGATGCTCGCGGTCGCCGGCGTGCTGTTCCTGCTCGGCGGGCTGATCCAGATAAATCCCATCTGGCAGTGGGGGCCGTACCACCCGTACCTGTCGGAGAACGGCGCCCAGCCCGACTGGTACATCGGCTGGCTGATCGGGGCTCTGCGGCTGATGCCCAACTGGGAGCTGGTGATCTCCGGCCGGACCGTGATCCCCAACCCGTTCTGGGGTGGCGCGGCATTCCCGCTGTTCGTGTTCGCGATCATGTTCGCCTGGCCCGCGATCGAGCGCAGGTTCACCGGCGACGTGCGGCGCCACGATCTGCTGGAGCGACCGCGGGACCGGCCGATTCGCACCGCGATCGGCGCCGGGTTTCTCAGCTGGGTGGTGATCGTGTTCGCGGTCGGATCGACCGACCGGATCTTCTACCGCCTGGGCGTCTCCTACACCCTGCAGATACACGTGTGGCGGGTGGGAATCTGGATCATCCCGATCGTGGTGTTCTTCGTCACCCTCAGCGCCTGCCGGGCGCTTCAGCGAACCGGCGCTCATCCTTTGCGCGCCTGGCAGGGGCAGGTGATCCAGCGCACCGGCGACGGCCGGGTCGAGGTGCTTGCAGGGAGTCCCGACCGCGATACGCCCCCCATCTCGGAGCCGCCGGTGGGGACCGCGCCGGCGGAGGAGGCGCGCTCGCGCTAGCCGGCGCCTCCCGCCCGCCCGCCCGCTTGCCTCGCGCGCTGCGGGCGGCATCCGAGTTGCGGGGTGCCCTGAATAGGGCCCCGTATAGGGGCAAAATCCAGCACACCCCTCGAGTTCGCTGTGCGCCGCCGGAGTCACGCGGGTTCTAACCTCCGATCCCAACGTGACGCTTCGAAGGGCCCGCCAGATCGCAATCGCCGGCGCCGTGCTCCTGGCGGTGCTGCTGGTCGTGCTCTCGGTGCTGGCGAGGGTCAACAAGAACTCCGCCACCACGACCGCCGGCGCGTCCGCGGGCGTGCCCGCGCCGGTGGCGATCGGCACCGCGCTAGAGCGGCCGCGGCCGGTTCCCGCAGTGCAGCTGATCGACGAAAACGGCACCACGTACCCGCTACCCGCCGCCTGGCACGGCAAGTGGGTTGTCCTCGCGCCCTCCTTGACGCTCTGCCACGAGGTCTGCCCGATGACCACGGGGGCGCTGATGGAGCTGACCGCGCAGCTGCGCCAGGCGGGGCTCTCGAGCCAGGTCGTGGTCGCCACCGCGACCGTCGATCCGTGGCGCGACACGCCGGCGCGGTTGCGCGCCTACCGCAAGCTCACGGGCGCCGACTTCACGATGCTGACCGGCACGCAGACCGAGATTCGCCGCCTCTGGAAGTTCTTCGGGGTCTACTATGCGCGCGTCCCGCAGGGCAAGCCGCCCGACGTCGACTGGATGACGCACAAGCCGGAGACCTTCGACGTGCAGCACACCGATGCCGTGTTTGTGGTTGACCCGGCGGGACAGGAGCGGATCGTCGATGAAGGGATGCCCGACGTGGGCGGCCGCCTGTCCGCGACGCTGCGCTCGCTGCTCTCTTCCGCGGGCCAGGCGAACCTCGCGCATCCGGAGCTTCCCTGGACGGCCACGGAGATCCGCGAGGACCTCTACTCGCTGATGGGCAGGACCATCCCGGCCAGCGAGCTTCCGAAGTCCGGCGTCCCCACTCCGGCCGCCGCGCAGCAGGCTCTGGCCGGCTCACCGGGAGCCCTTGCCGCGCTCCACCGTCAGGCGGGTCAGCTGGTCGGCTCCGCGAGCGCGCTGATGGCCAGGCTGCACTCGTTACGTGGCTATCCGGTCGTGCTCAACGCCTGGGCCTCGTGGTGCGGCCCATGCCGGGCCGAATTCGGCATCCTGGCCTCGGCTTCGACCACCTACGGTAAGCGGGTCGCGTTCGTCGGTGTAAACACGAACGACACCACTTCGGACGCCCGCTCGTTCCTGGCCCAGCACCCCGTCAGCTATCCGAGCTACGAGAGCTCTTCGTCCCAGCTCTCCTCGCTCGCCGTGCTGGAAGGGCTCCCGACCACGATCTTCGTTGCCCCCTCGGGCAAGGTCGTGAACGTGCATGCGGGCCAGTACGACACCGGGGCCGCGCTCGACAACGACATCGCCCACTACGCGCTCGGAAGCTGACCTCCGCCGTTGCCGGCGCGCCCCGCTCAGCGAGAGGGGGCGCCGGACGGGCCCGTCTGGCGGGACGGGCCCGTCCGAAGGTCAGGTGCGGCGCTCCAGGTCGGCGACTTCCTGCGCCTTGCGGTCGGCCTTCTCCTGCTCGCGCGCGAGTTCGTCCTTGGCCTCGCCCTTGCGCTCCTCCTTACGTCCCTGCCGGCGCAGCGATGGATCGTCGACGATCTCGCCGGCGGTCTTCTTTGCTCGTCCGGTGAGCTTGTCCATCAGGCTCACGGATAGGCTCCTCTCGGTCGTACGTGATGTCATTTGATGCGCTACCCGCCCCGGGAGCGAGGCAACCACTCACGGGCTATACGCGCCGCCGAAGCGCTGGCGCCCGACGGTGCCGGTTAAGACGGTGAGGTACAGGCGCCTGGCCTCCTAGCATTTGAGGGGGCCAGGCGCCTGTACTCACCGGCTGCTACTGCTGTTCGCGGCGCGCGTCGACGAGCCGCTCGGGCGATGTGGGGACCCTCCCGGTGGACCCGCTGCTGTCGTGCGGCAGCGGGCGGCCCGTGGTCGGCGAGGCGTCGGTCGAGCCCGCCGTCTTACGCTCGTGCGACCGCGCCACCATCCCGGTCACGACCGCGCTCGCGAGCACCAACAGCGCGAGCGGGAGGAGCACGATCGTGAAGATCCCGCCCCCGAATATCCCGCCAATGATCCCCAGCACGACCAGCAGGCCCACGAGCAGATAGAGCCACATCAACTTCGATCTACCCGCCTGGGAGGGCGGCAAACGGGTACCTGGAACCTGTGCCCAATCCTGACCGACACCTTCAGATCGGCGACTACGGCCTGATCGGCGACTGCCACACAGCGGCGCTCGTCGGACGCGACGGGTCCATCGACTGGTGCTGTATGCCGCGCTTTGACTCCGGCAGCGCGTTCGGCCGCTTACTCGACCCTGAGAGGGGCGGGTGCTGCTCGATCGCCCCGGCAGGCGGTCCATGGGAGGGCTTCCAGGAGTACCTCGACGACACGCTGGTGCTCGTCACCACGCTGCGGTCCTCGGACGGGGAAGCGCGGCTGCTGGACTGCTTCGTGCGCGACCGTGACGACTCGGATCGCCGGCAGCTGCTGCGGGTGATCGATGGCGTGCGGGGGTCGGTGGAGCTCGACATCCGGGTAGCGCCCCGGTTCGACTACGGCCAGGTGCGACCGTGGATCCGCCGGCATGGCCCCCGTGTGCACAGCACGATCGGAGGCAACGACGCTCTGGTCGTGTGGTGCGACGAAAAGCTGCGCGAGGACCCCGACCACGAGCTCACCGGCCGGGCCCGCGTGGGGCCGGGCGACCGCGTGCGGCTGTGCCTTCGCTACAGCCCGCCCCATCTCGTCGACGCCGAGCCCCCTAGTGACCCCGACCCGGAGAAGCTCGATCGCGAGCTCGAGGACACCGTGCAATGGTGGCGCGAGTGGGCGCAGGGGCTACGGCTCTCGAGCCCGGACGAGGCGGGCGCCCGCCGGTCCGGGATCGTGCTCAAGGCGCTCACCTACGCGCCAACGGGCGCGATCGCCGCCGCTCCGACCACGTCGCTGCCCGAAGCTCCCGGCGGTCCTCGCAACTTCGACTACCGCTACGCCTGGGTGCGCGACTCGAGCTTCAGCGCGCGCGCCTTCGCCGAGCTGGGCGCGGTCACCGAGGCCGACGCGTTCCGGGCGTTCATCATGCGCTCGGCTGCCGGTCACGCGGAGGACCTCCAGGTGGTCTACGGAGTCGGGGGGGAGCGCCGCCTTAAGGGCACCGTCATGGACGGCCTCGCGGGCTACCGAGGATCGGTCCCCGTGCGGACGGGAAACGACGCCGCCGGTCAGCTTCAGCTGGACTCCTACGGCGAGCTCGTGAACCTGACTTGGCGCTGGCATCGCCGAGGACATTCCCCCGGCGACGACGACTGGCGGTTTCTCGTGTCGCTGATCGATCTGGCGGCCGAGGGCTGGCGGCAGCGCGATTGCGGGATCTGGGAGTGGCCCGGCGATCCCGACCACTTCGTCCATTCCAAGGTGCTGTGCTGGTCCGCGCTGGACCGCGGCATCCGGCTGGCCGATGAGTGCATGCGCCGCGCGCCGACGCGCCGCTGGAAGCGGGCACGCGACGAGTTGCGCAAGACGATCGAGCGCCGCGGCTACGACCGCAAGCGGGGGGTGTACGTCCAGGCGTTCGATCGCCCGGAGCTCGACGCGGCGCTGCTGCTGCTTCCCACCGTGGAGTACGTCGACTGGGAAGACGAGCGGATGTTGCGCACGGCCGACGCCATCCGGGAGGAGCTCGATGCCGGCGACGGGCTGCTGTACCGCTACCGTCGCGACGATGGCCTGCCGGGACAGGAGGGCGCGTTTCTCTCCTGCTCGTTCTGGCTGGTCGAATGCCTGGCCCGGGGCGGACGCCCGCAGGACGCGCGCGAGGTGTTTGACAAGGCGATCGCGCGGGCGAACCACCTCGGGCTGTTCTCCGAGGAGGTGGACCCGGGGACCGGGGAGCTGCTCGGCAACTTCCCCCAGGGCCTGACCCACCTGGCGCACATCTCGGCCGCCGTGGCCCTGGCCGAGACGCAGGGGGCGGTCACCGGTCGCCACCTCGACGCGGAGCAGGCGGTCTGACGGCCCGAGTTAGGCGCCCGCGGCCCGGGGGTAGCCCAAAAATTGGATGACCCGGGCGACGACCAAAGGAGCTGTGCGCGAATGAGCCAAACTGTGGGCGATTATCTCCTCGAACGCCTCGCGACGTGGGGCGTCAAGCGGATCTACGGCTATCCCGGGGACGGGATCAACGGGATCATCGGCGCCTTCACCCGCTCGAGCGACGGCCAGCGGCCCGAGTTCGTCCAGACCCGCCACGAGGAGATGGCGGCGTTCATGGCCTGCGCCCATGCCAAGTTCACCGGCGAGGCCGGTGTCTGTCTCGCCACCTCGGGCCCGGGCGCGATCCACCTGCTCAACGGCCTGTATGACGCCAAGCTCGATCACCAGCCGGTCGTGGCGATCGTCGGCCAGCAGGCGCGAGCCGGTCTCGGCGGCAACTACCAGCAGGAGGTCGACCTGACCACGCTGTTCAAGGACGTCGCCCACGAGTTCGTCCAGATGGCGATGGAGCCCACCCAGATCCGCCACCTGGTCGACCGCGCGTTCCGAATCGCGCTCGACGAGCGGACGGTCACCGCGATCATCATCCCGAACGACGTCCAGGAGGCGGACGCGGTGGCCCAACCGCCGCACAAGCACGGGACGGTCCACTCCAGCCCGGGGTACCGGCCGCCGCGCGTGCTGCCCGCCGATGAGGATCTCGACAGTGCGGCCGCCGTGCTGAACGCCGGCAGCAAGGTGGCGATGCTCGTGGGCCAGGGCGCGCTGCACGCCGGCGAGGAGGTATCACAGGTGGCCGAGGTGCTCGGCGCCGGAGTCGCCAAGGCCCTGCTCGGCAAGGCGGTGCTCCCCGATGACCTTCCGTACGTGACCGGATCGATCGGTCTGCTCGGGACCCAGCCGAGCTGGACGCTGATGCAGGAGTGCGACACGCTGCTCATGGTCGGCTCGAGCTTCCCCTACTCGGAGTTCCTGCCCGAGGAGGGGCAGGCGCGCGGGGTGCAGATCGACATCGACGGCAAGATGCTCGGGATCCGCTACCCGATGGAGGTCAACCTCGTCGGCGACAGCGCGGAGACGCTGCGGGCGCTGCTGCCGCGGCTCGAGCGCAAGACCGACCGCTCCTGGCGCGAGCAGATCGAAAGCGAGATCGCCGAGTGGTGGGACTTGCTCGAAAAGCGCGCCGAGCTCGCGGCGGAGCCGATCAACCCCCAGCTCATCTTCCGCGAGCTGTCCGAGCGCCTGCCGGACGGCGCGATCATCAGCTCTGATTCTGGGTCGGCGGCCAACTGGTACGCGCGCGATATCAAGTTGCGCCAGGGGATGATGGCCTCGCTGTCGGGCACGCTGGCGACGATGGGACCAGGCGTCCCGTACGCGATCGCCGCGAAGTTCGCTCACCCGTCGCGCCCCGTGGTGGCGCTGGTAGGCGACGGCGCAATGCAGATGAACGGGCTCAACGAGCTGATCACGATCGCCAAGTACCGCCACCAGTGGAGCGACCAGCGCCTGATCGTGCTGGTGCTCAACAACCGCGATCTCAACCAGGTCACCTGGGAGCAGCGGGCGATGGAGGGCGACCCGAAGTTCGAAGGCTCACAGGACCTGCCCGACTTCCCGTACGCCCGGTACGCCGAGTTGCTCGGCCTGAAGGGAATTCGGGTCGACGCCCCCGACCACGTGGCAGCGGCGTGGGACGAGGCGCTGGCGGCGGATCGGCCCGTGGTCTACGAGGCGATCACCGATCCCGAGGTTCCGCCGCTACCGCCCCATATCACGCTCGAGCAGGCCAAGGCCCTGAGCTCGGCGCTGATCTCGGGCGACCCGAATGCGGGGCGGATCGTCAAACAGGCGTTCAAGCAGAAGGTCGAAGAGTTCCTGCCGGGGCGATGAGCAGCGCGACGGCGCCCCGAACGCAACAGTCGATCGAGGAGATCGAGGTGGGGGCCTACACGGTCCCCACCGATGCTCCCGAAGCCGACGGTACGCTCGCTTGGGATTCGACGACGATCGTCGTCGTCCACGCCCATGCCGCGGGCACGGCTGGCCTGGGCTTCACGTATGCGGACCTCTCCACCGCGAAGCTGATCGAATCGAAGCTGGGCTCGATCGTCCGGGGCCGCGACGCGATGGCGCCCCAGGGGGCCTGGGCGGCGATGATCCGAGAGATCCGGAACCTCGGCCGCCCTGGTATCGCCTCGATGGCGATCGCCGCGGTCGACCTGGCGCTGTGGGACCTCAAGGCGCGCCTCCTGGGGCTGCCGCTCTGCACGCTGATCGGCACCGCCAACGACCGCGTTCCGATCTACGGCTCCGGCGGCTTCACCTCCTACAGCAACCAGCGGCTCGCGGAGCAGCTCGCCGGCTGGGTCGAGCGCGGCATCCCTCGGGTGAAGATGAAGGTGGGGTCCGTGCCGGCGGCCGATCCCGAACGCGTGCGGTCCGCGCGGCGGGCGATCGGTCCCAATGCGCAGCTGTTCGTCGACGCCAACGGCGCCTACTCGCGCGAGCAGGCGCTGGACCTCGCCGAGCGGTTTCGGGCCGAGTGCGACGTCAGCTGGTTCGAGGAGCCGGTCTCCTCCGATGACCTGGAGGGGCTTCGCTTCCTGCGCGAGCACGGGCCGGCCGGCATGCCGATCGCGGCCGGGGAGTACGGCTACGACGCCGGCTATTTCCAGCGGATGCTCGACGCGGGAGCGGTCGACGTGCTGCAGGCCGACGTCACCCGTTGCGGGGGCATCACCGAGCTGCTCCGTGTGGGGGCGCTCTGCCGCGCCCGCTCGATGCCGATGTCCCTGCACTGCGGCCCCGCGATCCATCTGCACCCGGGACTCGCCCTCGAGCAGCTCGTACACCTGGAGTACTTCCACGATCACGTGCGGATCGAGCAGCTGCTGTTCGACGGGGTTGTGCTGCCCCGGGAAGGGGCGCTGTTCCCCGACCTGGACCGGCCGGGCAACGGGCTCGAGCTCAAGCGTTCCGAGGCGGAGCGTTATGCGGTTTAAGTCGCCTCTAGCCGGTGCGCTTCGTCTCCGCCGCACCACTCCGCCCGAGCGAGGGCTCGCGCGCTGGTGGCGAAACGTCAGCCACGGTCGCATGCAACGCACGCTGGCCGGCGCCACCGCGTTCAGCGCGCTGCCGCTCGGGCTGGAGATCTACTTCGAGCACTTCAGGGGGTCGTTCGGCGACAAGTGGATGTGGACGCCGGTCGCTCTCTCGCCTGCCCTCACCGCGGCCGGGGTGGCCGGAATTCGCTCCGAGCGCGCCGCCCAGACCTGGCTGCCGGCGCTCTCGGCGCTGTACTGCCTGGATGGGCTGATCGGCGTCGTGACACACGTGCGCGGCGTCGCCCGCAAGCCGGGCGGCTTCCGCGAGCCGCTGTTCAACATCGTGATGGGGCCGCCGCTGCTGGCGCCCGGATCGCTGGCGCTGGTCGGAGGGATGGGGCTGGCCGCCGCCGTCCTCGGTCGCGAGCGGTAGCGGGATGGCGAGGGACTTTCGCCAGGCGGCCCACCTGCCCAACCTCCGCGAGGACCGACAGCCCGCGTCGCCGGAGGAGCTCCCGCGCCAGAGAAATGGCGTCACGCCACAGATGCACGGGCGCTACCCCGACTTCAACGTGGTCGACGAGATCGATCATTGGGACGAGGCGACCCGACGCATCGTGCTTGAGCGCGTAGAGCAGGCGCCGCCGATCCGCTTCTTCACGACCGAGGAGGCCAGGACCTTGGGCGCGTTCTGCGACGTGGTCATGGCGCAGGACCGCGAGCCGCGGATCCCGGTCCTTAACATGGTCGACGCCAAGCTGTTCGCCGGACAGCTCGACGGCTTTCAGTTCGACGATCTGCCCGACGACCGCGAAACCTGGCGGCGGGTGGCGCTGGGGTTGGACGCCGCCGCCCGGCAACACGGGGTCAGAGAGTTCGCCAGCGCTCCGCATGAGGTCCAAGTCCGGGTCATCGGTGCCTTCGCGGACGGCGAGCTCCACGGCGAGGTGTGGGACGAGCTGCCGCCCGCGCGCGCCTGGAGCGTGGTGATGCGCGCGGTCCTCAGCGCGTTCTACTCCCATCCCTGGGCGTGGAACGAGATCGGCTTCGGCGGCCCCGCATACCCGCGCGGGTACGCGCGTCTTGCGGCGGGGCAGCGGGAGAGCTGGGAGGGGGCGCCGGCGTTCGAGCGCGACCCGGTGAAGGACACCCAGGGACGCGGAGTGGAGGGGACATGACCTCGCCTCACGGATTGCGAACGCTTCTGCGGGGCGCCGTCCGCCCGCCGGACAACGACTCGGCCTTCCTGCTCGACGTCCACCGCCGGGCGGTCCCGCGCGAACGAATGGCCCGCTACGACGACGCCTATCCCGTCGATCTGGTGATCGTCGGAGCCGGCGCCGGCGGCGCCACGCTCGCGCAGCGCCTGGCTCGGCGGGGCTGGAAGGTGGTGGTGCTCGAGGTGGGCCCGTTCTGGGATCCCGATGAGGACTGGGTCTCGGACGAGGCCGGGTCGCACAAGCTCTATTGGACCGACAAGCGAATCATCGGTGGGACGGATCCGGTGGAGCTCGGCAAGAACAACTCGGGCCGCGGTGTGGGGGGCTCGATGGTCCACTACGCGGGCTACTGCCCGCGCTTCCATCCTTCCGACTTCGAGGTGCGAACGCGAGATGGGGTAGGGGAGGACTGGCCGATCTCCTACGCCGACCTGAAGCCCCACTTCGAGCGCCTCGAGCTCGAGCTGCCGGTGGCAGGCGACTGGTGGCCGTGGGGCGAACCGCACCGCTACCCCCACACCGCGCACCCCATCGCGGGAGGCGCGGAGGCCGCGTGGGCAGGCGCCCGTAAGCTCGGGATCGAGATGCGCGTCGGGCCGGTCGGAATCACCAACGGCAGCTTCGGAAACCGGCCCCACTGCATCTACCGCGGTTTCTGCCTGCAAGGGTGCAAGGTGAACGCCAAGGCCTCGCCGCTGGTCACCCACATCCCGGATGCGATCCAGCACGCGGCCGAGATCCGCGACGGCTGTATGGCCACGCACATCGAGCTGGACGACTCATCGGGGCGCGTGACCGGCGTGCGCTACATCCGCGGCGAGCGCGAGTGCTTCCAGCGCGCCGAAGCGGTCGCGGTGGCGGGCTATTCGATCGAGACGCCGCGCCTGCTTTTGAACTCCACCAGCCGCAGGTTTCCGAGCGGACTCGCCAACGGCAATGACCAGGTCGGTCGCTGCGTGATGGTCCAGGGCGCCACCCAGGTCGCCGGGCGCTTCCCGGAGGAGATGCGGATGTACAAGGCGCCCCCGCCCGAGATCTCCTCCGAGCAGTTCTATGAAACCGACCCCGCGCGCGGGTTCGCGCGGGGCTTCTCGATCCAGACCGTGGGTCCACTCCCGATCGAGTGGGCCCAGCACGTGCTCGCCGACGGCCACTGGGGGCCGGCGCTCCGCGAGTACATGCGCGACTACAACCACTGGTACACGCTCGGGGTCCTCTCCGAGCTGCTCCCGCTGCCCGAGAACCGCGTGACCGTCGCGCACGGCGTGAGCGACCAGAACGGCATCCCGGTGGCCCGGATGGACTACTCGCAGTGC